>ONSW01000011.1 GCA_900320595.1 uncultured Eubacteriales bacterium
GAGCTGATCGCGCGCTCCGGCGGGAGCGTGACAGCAAGACTTTTGGAAAGACGAGCGGGCCTGTTTGCGGCCGCGGCGCTCTTCGCGCTGCTGCTGACAGTGTCCGGACTCTTTATCTGGGATTTTGAGGTTGTTGGAAATCAGACGATCTCCGAGCACGAGATCCTGCGCACACTTGCGGACTGCGGCATCTCGGAGGGCTGCTTCTGGCCTGCGACCGACGTGGAGACGATCCGGAGCCGCGTTCTGCTGCGGGAGAAAAAGCTCGCGTGGATGACACTGAATGTGCGAGGCTCGCGTGCAACCGTGCTTGTGCTCGAGCGGGAGGAAAAACCGCCGCTCTATGATGAAGAAAAGACAGCTGATCTGGTGGCGCTGCGCGGCGGGGAAATCGCGGAAATGACTGTAAAAAACGGCCGCGCGCTTGTCACGGCGGGGCAGCTCGTCGCGGCGGGCGACACGCTGGTGAGCGGACGGATGGAGAGCGTAAGCGGAGAAGCACGATCTGTCCGCGCCGAGGGAACGGTGACGGCCGATACCTGGCGAGAAGAGCGTGTTTATCTGAGCCCCGCAGCAAAGGAAAAGAGGGGGCGAAGCGGCGTGCATCTGATCTTGGGACTCAAGTGCGGAAAAAGGCGGTTCAATCTTGCGCCAAAGGGTAGAAAAGAGCTTGACGAATGTGATAGAATCAGTAAAGAATACAAACTGGGGATAAAAGGCGTGTTCTGCTTTCCGCTCTCGCTTGTCGTGGAGGAATACCGGCCGTACGAGAAAGGCGGGGATTTCCGCCCGGACGCCGAGGCGGCGGAAAAGCGGATCCTTGACGCGCTCGCGGATCAGATCGACGGGGAAATCGTTTCCGCCGACTTTGAGCGGGGCGGGGGATGGCTGCTGCTTCGCGCACACTGCCGGGAGAACATCGCGAACCTTCAGGAAAGAACAGACCCGTAAGGGAGAGAATGCGAATGATAGAAAAAACCATCGCCGTGGACAGACTGGAGCATATCATGGGCGTCTTCGGCTCGTTTGACCAGAATCTTCGGATCATCGAGGAAGACCTTGCCGTGACGGTCGTCGAACGCGGCGATCAAATGCACATCACAGGCGAGGCGGAAAATGTGATGCTGGCCGAGCAGGCCATCAACGGGTTGCTGTCGCTTTCGGCCAAGGGCGAGAGCATCGACGCGCAGAACGTGCGCTATATCCTCAAACTTGTCCGTGAGGGCAAGGAGGATAAGATCGGCGAGCTTGCGGGCGACGTGATCTGCATCACGGCGAAGGGCAAGCCCATCAAGCCCAAGACGCTCGGACAAAAGGAATACTGCGAGGCGATCGCGAAAAACACGGTCACGCTCGGTATCGGCCCGGCCGGCACCGGAAAAACGTATCTCGCCGTCGCGGCGGCCGTGGCGGCTTTCCGAGCCGAGCAGGTCAACCGCATCATCCTGACGCGTCCCGCGGTAGAGGCCGGCGAGCGGCTCGGCTTTCTCCCCGGCGATCTGCAGAGCAAGGTCGACCCGTATCTCAGACCGCTGTATGACGCGCTGTTCGACATGCTCGGCGCGGATACCTATCAGAAATATCTTGAGCGCGGGAACATCGAGGTCGCGCCGCTGGCCTATATGCGCGGGCGGACGCTCGACGACAGCTTTATCATTCTCGACGAGGCGCAGAACACCTCGCGTGAGCAGATGAAGATGTTCCTGACGCGTATCGGCTTCGGCTCCAAGGTCGTGATCACCGGCGACATCACGCAGATCGATCTGCCGGAGGATAAGACGAGCGGGCTGAAGGTCGCAATGAAGGTGCTGGAGGGCATCGACGACATCGCGATCTGCACGCTGACCGGCGCTGACGTCGTACGCCACCGCCTGGTGCAGAAGATCATCGAGGCGTATGAGGTCTACGACAAGAAAAATCCCGCGCCGGCGGAGGAGAAAAAGACGCCGATGCGCAATTACAGGAGAAGATAAATGAAACACCTGATCACCGTCAGCCGTGAAAAGCGGGGACTGGGACACAAAGAGGCCGCACAGCTTGTGAGGCGCGCGGCGGCGATGGCGCTGGACGCGGAGGGGATCCGCGAGGCGTGTCTCATCAATGTGATGCTGACAGATAACGAGGGCATCCGCCGCGTCAACCGCGAGTTTCGCGACGTCGACCGCGCGACGGACGTGCTGTCGTTCCCGTTCAATGAGCTCGTTCCGGGCGGCTTTGACGCTTTGCTCTGCGAGCGTGACCCGGAGAGCGGCGCCATCGTGCTGGGCGATATGATGATCTCGCTTGAGCGCTGCGCAGAGCAGGGCGAGGAATTCGGCCACGGCTTTGAGCGGGAGATCATGTATCTCACGGTCCATTCGGTGCTTCATCTGCTCGGATACGACCACGTGGACGAGGGAGCGATGAAGAAACAGATGCGCGACAGAGAAAAAACGATCATGGGGGATAAGGACGAATGACAAAATCTGCGATGATAACGATCTGCGGACGGCCGAACGTCGGCAAGTCCACGCTGACGAATGCACTGGTGGGCGAAAAGGTGGCAATCGTTTCGCCCAAGCCGCAAACGACACGAAACCGCATCACCGCGATCGTCGAGCGCGGCGAGACACAGTTTGTCCTGCTGGATACGCCCGGCATCCACAAGCCGCGCACAAAGCTCGGCGACTATATGGTGAACGTCGTGCGCGAGAGCGTGGCGGACGTCGACTGTGTGCTGATGATGGTCGAACCCGTGGCCTCTATCGGGCCGCAGGAGGAGGCGCTGATCGAACGCCTCAAGGAGACGGGAAGCCCCGCGATCCTCGTGATCAACAAGATCGACACGGTCGAGAAGGGACGTCTGCTCGAAGTGATCGCGCTGTACTCTGCTGCCTATGATTTCGACGCGGTGATCCCCGTTTCAGCCAAGACCGGCGACGGACTGAACGAGCTGCTCGTCGAGTTGGAGAAGTACGCTGAGGAAGGGCCGCATTTCTTCCCCGACGACATGATCACCGACCAGCCCGAGCGGCAGATCTGCGCGGAGCTGGTGCGCGAAAAGCTGCTGCGCTGCCTCGATAAGGAGATCCCGCACGGCACGGCCGTCGAGGTCACCCGGTTTTCCGAGCGCGACGACGGCGTCGTGGAGATCGACGTGACGATCTACTGTGAAAAAGACAGCCACAAGGGCATCGTGATCGGCAAAAAGGGCGCGATGCTCAAGAAGATCGGCGAGCTTGCCCGTACGGATATGGAGGCCTTCCTCGGTACCAAGGTCTTTTTGCAGACCTGGGTCAAGGTCAAGGAAAACTGGCGCGACAGCATGGCACAGCTTCGCAACTTCGGCTATAACAATGAATAAGTCATTGCGGAAGCTGAAATAAATACCAACTATATTTGACCGCCCCGCGCGAATACTAAAGGCGTGAGGTGGTTTGGATGAACAGCGATATCTTATGGCAGGCCTTTGTCGACACCGGCGACCCATCGTATTATGTCCTGTACAAATCCGCGTCCGACAAAGAAAGAGAAGAGAAGAAGAAAAAAGAGGGCGGAGAGGGGCGCATGCCCGCCGCCTCGGATTGAAAGAACGTACATAGATGTTTCAGACGACAAAAGCACTGGTGCTGCGCGAGGTGAAATACAAGGAGGCGGACAGGATTCTGACGCTGCTGACCGCCGACAACGGAAAGATCACCGCCAAAGCGCGCGGCGCGCTGCGTAAAACCAGCAAGACAGGGGCCGCCACCCAGCAGCTGACCTATGCCGATATGACGCTCTTCCTCAACAAGGGCAAATGGACGGTCAACGAGGCCTCGGTGATCGAGCCCTTTGAGGGCTTGAAAGGAGATATCGCACGTTTCGCACTCGGCTGCTATTTTGCCGAGTGCGCCGAGGCGCTTTCCGTCGAGGATCAGCGGGACGATGCGCTTTTGAGCCTGGTGCTCAATTCGCTTTATGCGCTGAGCCGCGATCTGCACGACGCGCGCAAGATCAAGGCCGCCTTTGAACTGCGGCTGATGAGCCTGTCGGGGTATCGCCCCTCGCCGGAGCACTGCGCACACTGCGGGGCGGAAACGGTGGAAAACCCGGTTTTCGACCTCGTTGACGGACGCGTCTACTGCCGGAAGTGCAGCCGCAGCGGCAGCACGGTCACGCTGGACGACGCCTCGCTCGCGGCGATGCGTTTTGTGCTGGACGCGCCGCCGAAGCAGATCTTTTCCTTTGAATTAGAGGGAGATCCTCTCGTTTCTCTTTCGTATGCGGCGGAGAACTATCTCCTGATGCAGACGGAGAGAAGCTTTGGCACACTGGATTATTATAAACAATTCAAATAACGGGATACGGCTATGAGTTTTTTTGAAAAATCACTGAACACGCTTGAACTGCCTGCTGTGCTGAACATGCTTGCCGCCGAAGCGGTGGGCGATTCGGCCAAGGAGGCGGCGAGGGCGCTTGCTCCGTCATCGGATCCCTTTGAGGTCAGACGCCGTCTCGGCGAGACGAGCGCCGCCAAGACGATGATGGTCGTGCGCGGCAGCCCGTCCTTCTCCGGCGTAAAGGACGTCCGTCCCTCGCTGGCAAGAGCGGATCTCGGCGGGGCGCTGAACACGCGCGAGCTGATGGATATCGCGCGCGTGCTGCAGTGCGCGCGGCTTGTGCGCGGCTATATTGCGGACGACAGCGTCGGCAAAACGCCGATCGACTATCTCTTCTATGCGCTGCACGCGAACAAGTTTTTAGAGGAGAAGATCAACGGCTCCATCCTGGGCGAGGATGAGATCGCGGACAGCGCATCGGCCGATCTCGCGTCGATCCGCCGCCAGATGCGCGCGGCTGCTGCCAGGGCGCGCGACGCGCTGCAGAAGATCATTTCGTCTCCGTCTTATGCCAAGGCGCTGCAGGAGCCGATCATCACCATGCGTTCCGACCGCTATGTCGTGCCGGTAAAGGCCGACCACAAAGGTGCCGTTCCGGGTTTGGTACACGATATCTCCGCCTCCGGCATGACGCTGTTCATCGAGCCGATGGCGGCCGTCAAGGCCAACAACGAGCTGCGCGAGCTTGCGGCAAAGGAAAAGCTCGAGATCGAGCGGATCCTTGCCGAGCTTTCCGCGGACTGCGCCGAGCACCGAAACGACATCGATTCGGATTATGAGGTACTGGTGAAGCTTGATCTGATCTTTGCCAAGGCCAAGCTCTCCTATAAGCTCGACTGCGGCGAGGCGGACACGGAGGGGACAGGCCTGATCCTGCGCCGGGCACGGCATCCGCTGCTTGACCAGGCGAAGGCCGTGCCGATCGACGTTGAGCTAGGCGACGGATTCGATACGCTCGTCATCACGGGCCCGAACACCGGCGGCAAAACGGTCTCGCTCAAGACGATCGGACTGCTTGCGGCGATGCACCAGTGCGGGCTGCATGTTCCCGCCGCAGACGGAAGCGTTCTGCCGGTATACAGCCATATCCTGGCCGATATCGGCGACGAGCAGAGCATCGAGCAGAGCCTGTCCACCTTCTCGGCGCATATGACGAACATCGTCAGTATCCTCGAGGAGTGCGACGAGCGCTCGCTGCTGCTCTTTGACGAGCTTGGCGCCGGCACCGACCCGACCGAGGGCGCGGCGCTTGCCATTTCGATCATCGAATACGCGCGGCAGAAGGGGGCCGTGATCGCGGCCACAACGCACTATGCCGAGCTGAAGGTCTATGCCACGAACGAGCCGGGCGTGCAGAACGCTTCCTGCGAGTTCGACGTGGAGACGCTTCGCCCGACTTACCGGCTGCTTGTCGGCATCCCGGGCAAATCGAACGCCTTTGCCATCTCGCGCAGACTTGGACTTGGCGAGGACATCATTGAGGATGCGCGCCGCCGCGTCGGCACCGAGAGCGCCAGCTTTGAGGCCACGATCGAAAAGCTTGAGCAGACGCGTCTGCTGCTGGAGAAGGATCGTACGGAGACGGCAAAGCGTCTGCGCGAGGCCGAGGAGAACGCGCGGAAGTCAGCCTTTATGAAGGCGGAACTCGAGGTGCGCCTTGAAAAGGCGGATCTCAAGGCAAAGCGCGACGCGGAGCGGATCCTGGCCGATGCGAGACGCACGGCGGAGGAGACCTTTGAGGAGCTTGACGAAATGCGCCGCCACGCCAACGAGGAGAGCGACATCAACGCGCTCAACGAGGCGCGCAGCGAGTTGAGGCGCAAGCTCAACACGGCCGAGGATAACGTAAGAGTCAAGGAAGCCGCCCCAGCGGTTGAAGAAAAGAAATCCGCGCGTGCCGTCGTCGCGGGAGACATCGTGCAGGTGCGCTCGCTCGGCGTCAAGGCCGAGGTCATCTCCGTATCTCCCGACCGGACGCTGACACTGCGCGCGGGGATCATGACGCTGACCGCCAAGGAAGACGAGGTTTTGCTCCTCGAGGGAGAAAAGCCGAAGAAGCAAAAGACTGCCTCGGGTGGGACGGCGCTCCGTTCGGAGACCTTCTCGTCCGAGATCGATCTGCGCGGTCTGGAGGCGATGGAGGCCGTGCTCGCCGCGGAGCGGTATATCGACAGCGCCGTGATGGCCAAAATGAATACCGTACGGATCATCCACGGAAAGGGGACAGGAGCGCTGCGCAGCGCGATCCAACAGATGCTCCGCAGGAACAAAGCCGTCAAATCCTTCCGTCTCGGGCGTTACGGAGAGGGAGAAACGGGCGTCACTGTTGTCGAACTGAAATAAAAATGCCCCGCAGGGGGCGCACGGAATGTATAAATCTCCAAAACCGTCAAAATCGGTTGACGTTCTGACATTTTTTTGCTAAATTATATATGTACGAACGTACATCTTGTATAATGTTAAGGAGTGGCAAGTATGATAACCAAAGAGGTAGTTATTAACAATCAGGTTGGCCTTCATGCCAGACCGGCTACTTTCTTTATCCAGAAGGCGAATGAGTTCAAGAGCAGCATTTGGGTCGAGAAAGAGGAGAGACGTGTCAACGCGAAGAGCCTTCTTGGCGTGCTTTCTCTTGGCATCGTCAAGGGAACCACGGTCACACTCATTGCTGACGGCGCAGACGAGGACGAGGCTATCGCTACGCTCTCCGAGCTCATAGATTCCGATTTCTCCGAGTGAGAAGCGGCAGTATTATTACCTGAATCAGGGGCGTGCTTGGCACGCCCCGTTTTACTATCCCGGCACAGGCGGGTATGATCTTGTAAGAATAGATCTGCCTGAGCCGGCACTGTCTATGCGGCTGCGGAATGGCGGATCGCTGGGGAAAGGGAAAGACGCATGCTGGACACCCTGCTTGAAAAAGCGAATAATCTGCCACTGCTGCCGGGCGTGTATATCATGCTGGACGACAAGGGCGAGGTCATCTATGTCGGCAAGGCCAAAAAGCTGAAAAACCGGGTGACAAGCTATTTCCGCGGCGAGCATCTGCCGAAGGTGGCCGCCATGGTCGAAAAGGTGCGCGACTTCAACGTGATCGTGGCGAGCAGCGAGTTTGAGGCGCTGGTGCTGGAAAACTCACTGATCAAGCGGCACAAGCCGCACTATAACATCCTGCTGAAGGACGACAAGGGCTATCCCTTCATCCGCATCGATAAGAAGAGCGCGTATCCGGTGATGAGCGTCACGCGCAACGCGCCGAGGGACGGGGCTAGCTATTTCGGCCCCTTCGGCGGCCGCTACCAGACGCGCGAGATCATCACCGTGATCCAGAACGCGCTGCTGCTGCCGGACTGCTCGCGCCGTTTCCCGCGCGACATCGGCAAGGAGAGGCCCTGCCTGAAATATCAGATGGGCAGCTGCGCGGGCTGGTGTCTGCCGGGCATGACCGAGGAGGATTACCGCACGCGCATGGACGGCGGAGGAGCTGCGCTTTGAGCAGGCGGCCGCTCTGCGTGACCGCATTCGCGCCATCGATGCGCTGACGCGCAAGCAGCGCGTGATCTCGACGGCTTTTTCGGATACCGACGCGATCGGCTTTTGCCGCGGCGCGAAGAGCTGCTTTACCGTGCTGCATTTTCGCGGCGGCGATATGAGCGGCAAGGACACGGAGATGATCGACGAGCCGCTTGAGGACGACGCCGAGGCGATCTCGAACCTCGTGCGTCAGTATTATGCGACGCGCGGCACCGTGCCGAAGCATATCCTGCTGCCGATCGAATGCGAGGACAGGGAGGAACTGGAGACCTTCCTCAGTGAGAGCGCAGGAAGAAAGACAGTCATCGAGGTGCCGCAGCGCGGCGAGCGGATGAGGCTGATCGAAAGCGCGGCTCTCAACGCAAAGGAAGAGATCCTTCGCCGCACGACCCAGGCGCAGCGAAGAAGCAAAACGCTTGAATGGCTGCAGAAGGCGCTTGGACTTGAACAGTTTCCGACGCGGATCGAGGCCTTTGATATATCGAACCTCGGCAACACAGGCATCGTCGCGGCGATGACCGTACATGTGGACGGAAAGCCGCTCAAGCGCGCTTACCGCAAATTCCGCATCCGCGGACTGGAGCAGCCGGACGACTATGCCAGCATGTATCAGGTGATCTCCCGACGGCTGCAGCACTATATCGACGGCGATGAAAAATTCATGCCGCTGCCGGATCTGTTCCTGATCGACGGCGGCGATAAGCATGCTACGACAGCCGTGCGCGCCGCGGCGGATCTGGGGCTTGTGATCCCGACCTTCGGCATGGTAAAGGACGAGAGGCACCGCACGCGCGCTCTCGTTTCGCCGGAGGGGCGGGAGATTGGCATCGTCGGCAACCAGGCGGTCTTTTCCCTGGTAGGCAACATCCAGGAGGAGACGCACCGCAGCGCGATCGAGTATCAGCGCTCGCTGCGCAGCGAGGCCTACGGCTCGACGCTTGAAAAGATCCCGGGCGTCGGGAAGAAGCGCCGGGAGGAGCTGATCGGCCATTTCAAGTCGGTCAAGGCGATCCGCCAGGCAAGCATCGAGGAGCTCTGTGCCGTCGTGCCGAAAAACACGGCACAGGCCGTCTGGAGCTATTTCCGCCAGGAGGAAGAGGAATGAGAGTCATTACCGGTACCGCTCGCGGCCGAAAACTGAAAACGCCGGAAAACTATGATATACGGCCGACGACGGACAACGTCAAGGAAGCGGTTTTCAATATTCTGCAGTTTGACATCGAGGGCAGACGCGTGCTGGATCTCTTTGCCGGGACGGGGCAGCTCGGGATCGAGTGCCTCAGCCGCGGCGCGTCAGAGGCGGTCTTTCTTGACCGTGACCGGGCGGCCGTGCAGATCGTAAAGGACAATCTGAAGACCTGCGGACTGAAGGGGACCGTCCTCTGCCAGGATTCCCTGTCGTACTTGAAGAGCTGCGGCCGCTTTGATCTGATTTTTGTCGATCCTCCGTATGATTCCGGGCTGTATGACGAGGTTTTGCGGACGATTAATTCGGTTGACATATTATCGGAAGGTGGTATAATGATCGTCGAGGCACGTCGAACAGCCAACCTTCCCGAAATGACGGCGCCTTACCGAAAAGGGAAGGAATATTGCTACGGCAAAGTGAAAATCTGCACCTATTTCAGGGAGAGTTCAGTATGAGGACAGCCATCTGCCCGGGCAGCTTCGACCCGATCACGCTGGGGCATTTGAATATCATCCGCCGCACCGCGAAGATCTTTGACCATGTGGTCGTGTGCATCATGAAAAACTCCACCAAGACCTCGCCGATGTTCTCGGTCGAGGAGAGGACGGAAATGGTCAGACGCGCGTGCGTCCGCTATGAGAACGTCACGGTGGAAAGCTCGGACATCCTGCTTGCCGAATATGCCAAGCGCTTTGAAAATCCCGTGATCGTCAAGGGGCTGCGTGCGGCGTCGGACTTTGAATATGAATTCCAGATGGATCTGATCAACAAGAACATCAATCCCAAGCTGGAGACGATGTTTCTTACGGCAAGCGGCAAATATACGTTTTTAAGTTCTTCGGTCGTGCGCGAGATGGCGAAATACGGCGCCGATCTGACCGGCCTTGTTCCGCAGGAGCTGATCGCCGAGATCGAAGAAAAAGCGAGACAATGGGGGAAAAACAATGGATAACACGAACGACGTAATCGAACTGCTCGACATCCTCTACGGTATGGTGACCGAAGCCTGGGGCGTTCCTCTGGGCAACGACAAGTGCATCATTGAACGGGAAAAGGCCATCGAGATCATCAATGATATCAAGGCCAATCTCCCCACGTCTCTCGCCGAGGCCAAGCGTCTCGTCGCCGCGCGGGACGAGTTTATCGGCAACGCCAAGCGCGAGGCCGAGGCGCTGCGCAAGAGCGCCGAGGAAAAGGCGCGCATCATGGTCGAGGAACAGGAGATCGTCCGCATCGCCAAGGAGCGCAGCGCGGAAATGATCGCCTCGGCCGAGGCCAAATCCAAGGAGCTTCGCCGTGTCGCCGCCGATTATGTGGACGATCTGATGCGTCAGACAGAGGAGAGCATCTCCGCCGCGCTCTCGACGGTACAGAACTCCCGCGGCGCGTTCCGCAGCGCCGGCGCTGCCTCCTCCGCCAAAAGCGCGAAGGAAGAAGTTCCCGCCGAATAAGAAGAAAGCGATAACAATGGATCCGAGCCTACATTTTGGGCTCGGATCTTTTTCTGCAACTATATTTTGATGTGCCTGATTTTGCAAAAAAAGAGCAAAAAATAAGACAAAAAAAGACAAAAAGTTTCTCTTGCTTTTTCCCAGACGCCCCCCTATAATTGAATTGAAAGTGGAGCGAAGTGGAGTAAAATGGTGAAAAAAACAGGAGAAGAGGTGCAACGGTGACAGGCGAATTCCAGCATTCCCTTGACAATAAAAGCAGATTGTTTATCCCTGCCAAGCTGCGAGAAGAACTTGGCGAGGTTTTTTATATGACGTTATCGATGGACCGGTGCCTTTGCGCATACAGCGCGGAGAACTGGCAGATTTTTTCCGACAAGGTCGGGGCGATGCCCTATGTCCAGCAGCGGAGGATGCGGCCGCTTTTTGCGCATGCCGCACGCTGTGAGCTTGACAGCCAGGGCAGGACGATCATCCCGCAAAATCTGCGCGCCTATGCCGGCCTGACAAAGAACGTCACCGTGGTCGGCTGCAACAATCATGCCGAGCTTTGGGACAGTGAGGCCTGGAAGAGCGTTTTCGAGGCGGAGTCTACGCCGGAGAATATCGCCGCGGCCATGGAGGAGCTTGGCTTCTGATGACGGAATTCAAACACGTTTCCGTCCTGCTGGACGAGTGTATTGATAATTTAAAGATCGATCCGGACGGCATATACGTCGACGGCACGCTCGGTCTCGGCGGACATTCCGCCGAGATCGCGAAGCGTCTGCGCAGCGGGCGCCTTATCTGCATCGACCGCGATGAAACGGCGATCGAACGCGCGGGAGCGCGCCTCGAAGCTTTTGCCGACCGGATCACCTTCGTTCACGGCAATTTTTCAGACACGGCTTCGATTCTCGACTCGCTTGGGATCGACGCGGTGGACGGAATGTTGTTTGATCTGGGCGTATCCTCGCCGCAGCTTGACGAGTCGCAGCGAGGCTTTTCTTATCAGCACGACGCGCCGCTAGACATGCGCATGGACAAGAGCGCGGCACTGACGGCCTTTCAGGTCGTCAACGAATGGGATGAAAACCGCCTTAACCGAATCCTGTGGGATTACGGCGAGGAGCGCTATGCCCGCCGCATCACGGCGGCTATCCTGGCATATCGGGAAAGAAAGCCGATTGAAACGACGCTGGAGCTGGTCGAAATCATTCGCGGCGCAATGCCCGCGGCGGCACTGCGCGAAAAGCAGCATCCCGCCAAAAGAAGCTTCCAGGCGATTCGCATCGCCGTCAACGACGAGCTGGGCGAGATCGCGACCATGATGGACACGGCTCCGGACAAGCTGCGTCCGGGCGGAAGGCTTTGTGTCATCAGTTTTCACTCGCTGGAGGACCGGATCGTCAAAAGCGGGATCGCGCGGCGGGAGAACGGCTGCGTTTGTCCGCGCGAGGCGCCGATCTGCACCTGCGGCTTTGTCCGGACGCTCAAAAGTGTCACAAGAAAACCCATCCTGCCGACAGCGGAGGAACTTGAGAGAAATCCGCGCGCACGCAGCGCCAAGCTGCGTGTGGCCGAGCGCGTATGAGAAGCGGCAGGGGAACGAAAGGCTTTGTCGCGGCGGCCTGCTGTGCGCTTGCCGGAGGGCTTCTGATCGTCTCGCTTTTCGGCGAGATCAGGCTCGGCGCGCTGCGGGACGAGATCCATACGCTGGAGAGAGAAGAAAAGACGCTTGAGGAAAAGCGTTCGGTGCTTTCGGTGCGTCTCGCCGAACGGATGGATCTTGAAGAGCTGGAAAGCTATGCGACCGGAGTGCTCGGCATGCAGCGATGCCGTCCGGAACAGCTTGTCGAGCTTGATTTAATACCGTAATGACATAGAATGCCCGGCTGCCGAATAAAGATATACGGAGAGATCTTTATGGCAGGAGCGGACCATGGAAACTAACAACTGGAAAAGAACACCGGGGATCGGTATGCTTCGCCGCACGCTGTTTTTGATGGCAACGTGCGGCATTGCTGCATTTGCGGTGCTGATCGCGCGTCTCTATCAGCTTCAGATCACCGAGCATGAAAAATATGAGTCGCTCGCCGTGGCGCAGCAGCTGCGCGAAGCGGCTTCGTCGAACGAGCGAGGCACGATCTGCGACCGCAACGGTGTTCCGCTTGCCATCAGTGCAACGGTGGACAACGTATATCTAAGCCCTGTCGAGATCGAGATGTATGGAGAGGACAAGGAGCTGATTGCAGACCGCCTTTCTGAGATCCTGGGAGTCGACAGAGAGGAGATCTACGAAAAGGCCTCGCGGCAAGGGTCGTGGTATGTGACAGCGGCGCGAAAGGTCGAGCAGGAAACTGCCGAAAGGGTGCGAGCCTTTAAGGAAGAATACGGCATCAAGGGCGTCCGTCTGGAAACGGACACAAAACGATATTACCCCAACGGCTCGCTTGCCTGTCATCTGCTTGGATTTGTCGGAACGGACAATTACGGATTGGAGGGGATCGAAGCGCAGTACAACAGCTTTCTCGAGGGCGGCGCGGGTTCAACGGTGCGCGGAACGAACGCATACGGGACCGAGCCGATGTTCGAGCAGTATGCCGAGCACATTGCGGGAGAAGAGGGCTGCGATGTCGTCACGACAATCGATTCGACGATCCAGTATTTCATCGAAAAGCATCTGAGGCAGGCAGTCGCCGATTACGACGCGCTCAACGGCGCGGGCGCGATCGCAATGGACGTCAACACGGGAGCCGTCCTTGCCATGGCGTCGCTGGACGGATATGACCCGAATGATTTCCTGGCTGTCAGCGAAAAAGCACAGGCAGCCGTTGACGCGGCTCCGAACGCAGAGGAGGCGCAAAAGCTCCTTGCCGCGTTTCAGGCAAGACAATGGCGCAACAAGGCACTGTCGGATACATATGAGCCGGGCTCGACCTTCAAGATCATCACGCTTTCGATGGCGCTCGACAGCGGAGCTGTCTCACTTGGCGACGGGTTTTACTGTCCCGGTTATGTCAGCGTGATCGGCCGCAGCTCGCCCATCCGGTGCTGGAAGGACGGCGGGCACGGTTCGCAGACGCTGACGCAGGCTGTGCAGCATTCGTGCAACGCGGCGTTCGTCGCAATCGGGCAGCGCGTGGGCGCGGAGCGCTTTTATGAGTATTGCGACGCCTTTGGCTTTCTACGGCTTTCTGACGACCCGGACGAGAATCTCAGCGCCAAAACGGGGATCGATCTCGCCGGAGAGAGCGGGAGCATCTGGTGGAGCCGCAATACTTTCTGCTCACCGAAAAATCTGTCGCAGCTTGCGGCTGCCTCTTTCGGTCAGACTTTTACGATCACGCCGCTGCAGCTGATCACGGCTGTCAGCGCCTGCGTCAACGGCGGGCGGCTGATGAGGCCCTATGTCGTATCGGAGATCCGCAGCGCGGACGGGGAGACCGTTCTCAGGCGAGAGCCGGAGCTCGTGCGGCAGGTGATCCGCGAGGAGACGAGCGAAAAGGTACGCTCGATCCTGGAGCAGGTCGTAGGCGACCCGAAGGAAGGAACAGGGCGCAACGCCTCGGTCGCCGGCTATCGGATCGGCGGCAAGACCGGAACAAGTGAAAAAGTTAGCCTCGAAGCCGCGACAGGGGAGAAGGAATATATCGTCTCCTTTATCGGTTTCGCGCCGGCGGATGATCCGCAGATCGCGGTGCTTGTGTTTCTCGACACGCCGTCGCCCAAAACCGGGATCTATATCAGCGGCGGCCAGATGGCGGCGCCGGTCGTCGGCGCGATGATGGCGGATATCCTGCCGTATCTCGGCGTGAGGGCGGAACAAAACGCTGCCGACGATTCTGCCAGGGACGTCATGATGCCGCAGACCGTGGGAAAAAGTCTGGACGAGGCCGGGGCGCTGCTGAAAAAGGCGGGGCTTCGCTTTCGCACGATCGGAGAGGGCGAAACCGTTACGGCACAGCTTCCCGCGGCGCTGTGGCAGATCGCGCGCGATACGGAGACGATCCTGTATTTGGGCGCGGAGATTTCAAATGAAAAAGAAATTGTTCCCAATCTCGCGGGAATGCGTTATAATGAGGCGCGGGATGTGCTTTCCCGCTATGGGATCTATCTTCATTCTCTCAGCACCGTGATAGACGGAGAGCAGCAAAGCGTCAGCACGCAGAGCATTCTGCCGGGATATGCGGTCGAACACGGGAGCGTGATCGAGGTCTCGCTTGTATCGAACGACGAATCCATGCTGGGAAAGTACTGATAAAGGATATAAAGAGGAAGAACATGAGATTATCGGAACTGCTGCAGGATCTTGAGATCCTTTCCGCCACGGCGGATATGAGCAAGGAAATCACAGGCGTGTGCTACGATTCGCGAAAGGTGAAGCCGGGCGACCTTTTTGTCGCCGTCAAGGGCTTTTCGTCCGACGGTCACCGCTTTATCCCAACGGCCCTGGAAAAGGGGGCGGCCGCCGTGCTGTGCGAGGATATTCCCGCGGACGCTGCACCCTATGTCCAGATCGCGGACTGCCGTCTGGGATTGGCGCTTGCGAGCCGCAACTTTTACGGCAATCCCGCCGGGGAGATGACGGTCATCGGGATCACCGGGACCAGCGGCAAGACGACATCGAGCTATCTCATCCGGCACATGCTGGAGGAAAAGCTGGGCGCCAAGGTCGGGCTGATCGGAACAAACGGCAACATGATCGGCGACGAGCACATCCATTCGGAGTTTACAACGCCGGAGAGCCTTGAGCTTCAGCAGTTGTTCCGGCGCATGGCGGACAGCGGCTGCACGCACGTCGTGATGGAGGTCTCGTCCCACTCGCTTGTGCTGGAGCGCGTGGCGGGGATCCGCTTTGACGTCGCGCTCTATACCAATCTCTCGCAGGATCACCTGGATTTCCATCATACGATGGAGGAATACGCCGCGGCGAAAAAGAAGATCTTTTCCGTATGCAGCACGGCCTGTGTCAACGCAGACGACGCATGGTGTGATTTCATGAGCGGAGATGCGGCCTGCCCGATCCTGTCCTTCGCGGTCGATAAAGAGGCTGATCTCCGTGCAGAGAACGTCAGCCTTTCTGCCTCCGGCGTGCGCTTTGAAGCCTGCCTCGGCGAAGAGCGCGCCGAGACCTCGCTTGCGATCCCGGGACTTTTCTCAGTACACAACGCGCTCGGTGTGATGGCAGTCGGGCTTGTTCTGGGGCTCTCGCTTGAAGACTGTGCCGACGCGATGCGCTCGGCAAAGGGCGTCAAGGGGCGCTTGGAGAGCGTACCGACAGACGGCGATTATGATATTATCATCGATTATTCGCACAAGCCGGACGCGCTGGAAAACGTGCTGACGACGCTCCGTCCCGTCACGCGCGGAAGACTGATCGTGCTCTTCGGCTGCGGGGGAGACCGCGACCGGCTCAAGCGGCCGATCATGGGCGCAATCGCCTCCGAAAAGGCCGATCTTTGTATCGTGACGAGCGATAATCCCCGTACCGAGGAGCCGGAGGCGATCATCGATGAGATCATGGAGGGCGTCGAAGGGAAAAGCGCGCAGGTCCTGCGGATCTGCGACAGGGTCGAGGCGATCCGCGCCGCTATTGACAACGCCCGCGACGGTGATGTAATATTGCTTGCCGGGAAAGGCCACGAGGATTACCAGATCGTAGGCCATGAAAAACACCACATGGACGAGAGAGAGATCGTGGCCGACTATCTGAAGATGAGGAAAAAGATATGACGATAAAGCTGATATGCTCTTTTATTCTGTCGTTTCTGTTTGCGACGGGCTTCGGGAAATATTACATTCCCTGGCTGCACCGGCAGAAGGCAAATCAGGAGATCAAGAGCGAGGTCACCTGGCATAAATCCAAGAGCGGGACGCCGACCATGGGCGGCGTGATGTTCATACTCGGCGTGCTGCTGTCGATCCTGACGATCGGCTTTCCCAGCATGATGCAGGGGAAGTTCGTCCATCTGTTCGTGTTCCTCTTCGCGCTGGTGTTCGGCGCGATCGGCTTTCTTGACGACTGGGAAAAGATTAAAAACGCGCAGAACCTTGGGCTGACCGCTGGCATGAAATTCCTGCTGCAGCTCTCGGCGGCACTCGTTTTTATATTCCTGATGCGCCGCATCGGCTTTGTCAGGCCGAATCTGTATATCCCCTTTGTGGGCACGACGGTCCCGATCCCCGAATGGCTGTATTTTGTTTTTGCGGCCTTCGTCATCGTCGGAACGGTCAACGCGGTCAATCTCACCGACGGCGTGGACGGGCTTGCCACCGGCACATCGCTGCCGGTATGCCTGTTTTTCGTGGCGGTCACCTTTGCCTGGGGAAAGGATTTTCTTGAACTCGGCATTTTCGCCTCGGCGCTGCTGGGCGGACTGATGGGCTTCCTTGTTTACAATTTTAATCCGGCGAAAGTCTTTATGGGCGATACCGGTTCGCTGTTCCTTGGCGGCGCGGTGGCCGCGATGGCCTTCGCCTATGACATGCCGCTGATCCTTGTTACCATCGGCATCATGTACATCATCGAAACCCTCTCGGACATCATCCAGGTCGGTTATTTCAAGCTCAGCCACGGCAAGCGCGTGTTCAAGATGGCACCGTTCCACCATCACCTTGAGATGGGCGGATGGACCGGGAAAAAATGGAGCGAAAAAGAACTCTTTGTGCTCTTCACAGGCATAAGTCTGCTGTTTGCGGTCATATCATTTATTGGGGTGTTCCAGCGTTACGCCATGTGACCGACAGCATTTCGGGCAAAAGCCGGGGAGGTGGGAGAAGTGCGTTACGAAACGGCCCGCCTCGCCGACTTTTCCGTATTGCGCGGTGAGGAAAGACGAAAAGGCTTTGACAGAAGCTTTTTCACCCTTGTCCTCCTGCTGCTCCTGCTCGGGGTGATCATGGTCCTCTCGGCGAGTTTCCCGAGAGCGTATTATGATCCGGGGCATATCACGGGCGGCCGCGCCGGCTATTACTTCGTCCGGCAACTGATCTTCGCCGCGGCAGGAGTCGCTGCGATGCTGCTGTGCTCACGCTTCCCGATCGGCTTTTACAGGCGCTATGCCAAGCATTTTATGGCCTTTACGCTTGTACTGCTTGCGCTTGTCCCGTTTATCGGTATAAAGGCCAACGGCTCGCGCCGCTGGCTTGGCGTCGGATCGCTGACCGTTCAGCCGTCAGAGCTTGCCAAGCTTGCCGTCATCCTGCTTTTCGCGGCGATGATCAGCCGGCGGAGAGGGCGGATGAAGAGCTTTCGCGAGGGGATCCTGCCCTTCGCGCTGATTCTGGCTCTCATCGTTGGGCTTCTGGTGTTGGAGCCGCATTTCTCGGCTTCGATCATCATTCTTTCACTCGGCGCGGCGATGCTCTTTCTGGGAGGAGCGCCGCTGGGGTGGTTCGCTGCGGCCTTCGGCGCGGGAGGAGCGGCGCTCGGTGTGCTGCTGGTGTTTTTTCCGTACGCTTCCGGGCGTATCACGACCTGGCGCGACCCGTTTTCTTCCTCCTCAGACGAGGGCTATCAGATCGTGCAGTCGCTCTATACGATCGGCTCGGGCGGTCTGGGCGGCGTGGGACTCGGAGCGAGCCGGCAAAAGTACCTCTATCTGCCGGAGGAGCACAACGACTTTATTTTTTCGGTCTTGTGCGAGGAGCTTGGCTTTTTAGGGTCGGTGCTCGTACTCGTTTTGTTCGCGATGCTGATCCTGCGGGGATACCGGATCGCGCTGCGCTGTGCCGATCCCTTCAGCTTCCTCGTTACGGCCGGAATCACGACGCTGCTGGCGCTTCAGGTTTTTCTGAATGTGGCGGTCGTTACGAATCTGCTGCCCTGTACAGGCATTTCGCTGCCGTTTTTCAGCTATGGCGGAACGGCGCTGATCATACAGCTTGCTGAGATGGGAATCATCCTCAGCGCCTCCAGAGAGAGTACATAAAGGAGATCGGATCGAATGAAATTCCTCTTTACCTGCGGCGGAACGGCCGGACATATCAATCCCGCGCTCGCGATCGCGGGGCGGCTTGAAGAGCTGCTCGGTGACTGCGAGATCCTCTTTATCGGTGCAAAAGGCATGATGGAGATGGAACTGGTCCCGCGGGAAGGCTATGAGGTCCGCGGGATCGACATCACGAACATCAGCCGCTCGCTGAGTCTCGAGGGCTTTGCCCACAACGTCAAAACGGTCAAAAATGTCGCGGTCTCGATCGAGCGGGCGAAGAAGATCATGAAGGAATTCCGCCCTGACGCCGTGATCGGAACGGGAGGCTATGTTTGCTATCCGGTTCTGACGGCTGCGGCGCATCTGCATATCCCGACGCTGGTGCATGAGAGCAACGCCGTGCCGGGGCTCACGACAAAGCTCCTGGCGCGGCATGTCGACAGGATCATGGTGGGCTTTGAAGACAGCCGCTCGGCGTATCCCGATCCCGACAAGGTCTATGCGACCGGAACGCCGGTCCGCGGCAGCTTTTCGTGCTATACGCAGGAAACCGCGAAAAAAGAGCTCGGCATCCCGAATGACAAGCCGCTTGTCGTTTCGGTGTGGGGATCGCTCGGTGCGGCGCATATGAACGCCGTGATGTCGGATCTGATCCCGCTGATGAAGGAGCAGGCGGACTTCCGGCTGATCCACGCGGCGGGGAGCCGATATTATGACGAGGTGTGTGAAAAACTTGCCGTGAGCGCACCGGACCGCATGGCCTTCGGGGCCGATGTGCGCAAATACATCTATGACATGCCGCGCGTGATGGCGGCGGCCGATCTGATCCTGTGCCGGGCAGGCGCGTCCTCGCTGGCGGAGCTGACCTATATGGGGAAGCCGGCGATCATCGTCCCGTCTCCGAACGTGACCAATCATCACCAGGAGAAAAACGCGCGTGTCCTGGAAAAGGCGGGGGGCGCTCGCGTCCTGCTTGAAGGCGAGTTTGAAGCAGGGAGTCTGCTTGCCCTGATCCGGGATCTCCTTGCAGATGAGGAGCAGATGAAGAGTATGCGCAGTGCGATGCGCTCTCTTGCCGTCCCTGATGCCACAGACAGGATCTGTGAGGTCATCGTTGAGGCGATAAGGCATTGATACAATCACAAGAAAAACCCTCCGGGCATAGAATGGCTTGATTTCTGTGCACGGAGGGTTTTTATTATGGATATCTGGCACGTCAGAGGCGGAAACAGACTGTTCGGAAGCTGCCGTGTGCAGGGCTCGAAAAACGCATCGCTGCCGATCCTGGCCGCGAGCGTTGCGCGTCCGGTGAGATCAAGACTGAAAAACGTCCCGCGGCTGAAGGATGTGGACGCCGCGCTGCAGATCCTTTCACATCTCGGGTGCCGTGTCGAGCGAGATGAGCATGAACTTCTGATCGATTCCTCTTCCTTCACCGGCGCGGAGATCCCCCGGGAGCTGATGGAGGAGATGCGTTCGTCCGTGATCTTTATGGGAGCGCTTCTGGCCAGATGCGGAGAGGCAAAGCTCAGCCTTCCGGGCGGCTGCCAGCTCGGCAAGCGGCCGATCGACCTCCATCTGTCGGCATTGCGTCAAATGGGCGCGGAGATAACGGAAGAGGGGAGAGACATCTTCTGCCGCGCGGAGAAGCTGCACGGCGCGGAGATAGAGCTGCGCTTTCCGAGCGTCGGCGCGACGGAAAATATCATGCTTGCCGCCTGCGCCGCGGAGGGAGAGACGACGATCCACGGCGCGGCACGCGAGCCTGAGATCGTCAGCCTGCAGGATTATCTGCGCGGGATCGGCGTGGAGATCAGCGGGGCGGGCAGCGGCATTGTTTCGATCAAAGGAGCGGAAAGGAGAGACGAAGCGGCCTATACGATCCCGGGCGATCGCATCGTGGCCTCGACGCTTGCCTGCGCCTGTGCGGCGGCAGGCGGCAGGATCATCCTCTCCGGCGTCGATTCGGATCATTTTTCTACCGTTCTCCACTTCCTAAATGAAGCGGGATGTGATATAATAAACTTTAATGATATCGTCGAGATCTCATCTGACGGGAAATTGCACGCGCCGGGACATATCATCACAGCGCCGTATCCCGGCTTCCCGACGGACGCGCAGCCGATCCTCATGGCCGCGCTGCTGCGCTCGCAGGGGACGACGCACATCACCGAAACGATTTTTGAAAATCGTTTCCGGCAGGTGGGCGAGCTGAGACGACTGGGCGGCGATATCGCTGTTTCCGGAACGGAGGCGGTGCTGCGCGGTGTAAAGAAGCTGCGCGGCGACACGCTGACCGCGCCGGATCTGCGAGGCGGTGCCGCCATGATCGTGGCGGGCCTTCATGCCGAGGGAGAGACGATCATCATCGACGCGGGACACATCGCCCGCGGATATGAAAGCTTTGACGACACGCTCTGCGCGCTTGGCGCGGACGTGTGGACCGAACACAAATGAAAGGATAAACGGGGTTTAAACATGCCAGCTGTCAGAAACAATCAGCCGCCTTCCAGCAAGCACGGCGAATATAAAAAGCCGCGGAAACGTTCCGTGAGCGGCGCGATCCTGACCTTTGCCATCGTCGTGATCGCAACGGTCTTCCTCATGAGCGTCTTCCTTCGTATCTCGGACATCAGCGTAGTGGGCAACGAGCACTACACGGACGAGGAGATCATCAAGGCCATCGATATTGAGCAGGGCGACAACCTGTTTTTCTTCGACCGGTTTGCCGCCATCAGCCGCGTCTTTGCCAAACTTCCCTATGTCGAAGAGGTCTCTGTTTCGCGTCAGCTTCCCGACAAGGTCGTGATCACGGTACAGGAATGCAAGGCGCTGGCCTATATCGCAGTGGGCGACGAGAACTGGACGATCGACCACAGCTGCAAGGTCCTCGGCAAAGCGACGGACAACGAGCTGGGCGATCTGATCCGCGTCGAAGGGATCGACCCCGGCACGCTGCTGATCGGCGAAAAGCTGACGACAGCAGACGGCGACGACACGGCCGTGACCTTCCTGTCTGACGTACTGTATCAGGTTCAGAACCGGGATCTTACCGGACATATCAAAAACATGGATTTTTCCGACCTGATCGGGACAAAGTTGTATTATGACACGCGCTTTACGATCATGATCGGCGGAAAGAGCGAAGTGAACCACAAATTTGCCATGCTGGAATCCGTGCTGGAGCAGCTCAAGGAGGGCGACGTCGGCGTGATCAACGTGTCTGACGGGACCAGCGCGCACTTCATTCCCCAATAAATAAATTACAAAATGATTACAATAATTTTCACAAAAATAAAAATAGCACTTGACCTTGAGAGAAATTTGTAATAAGATAGCGATACAAATCCAAAATACCACTATCACATGATAATACATGGTAGGATAAATACAGGGAGGCAGCAACATGGATTTCAAAGCAGAAACCGGTCCTGAAAACGTTGTAACGTTAAAAGTCATTGGTGTCGGCGGCGCCGGCAACAATGTTGTCAACAGAATGGTCAAATCCGGCACCCAGGGTGTCGAGTTTATTGCGATCAATACCGATAAGCAGGCGCTGAGCGTTTCCAACGCCGATCAGAAGATCCAGATCGGTGAGAAGATGACGCACGGCCAGGGCGCGGGCTCCGATCCCGATGTCGGCAAGCGCTCCGCCGAAGAGAGCCGCAACGATATCGCCAAGGCTCTTGAGAATGCGGACATGGTCTTTATCACCGCCGGTATGGGCGGCGGCACCGGAACGGGCGCTGCTCCCACGGTGGCCGAGCTTGCGCGCGAAGCGGGCATCCTCACCGTCGGCGTCGTGACCAAGCCCTTCAAGTTTGAGGGAAAGCGCCGTATGGACCAGGCAAACGCCGGCATCCAGGAGCTGCTCGGCAAGGTCGACTCTCTTCTGATCATCCCGAACGACAGACTGAAGTTCGCCACCGACCAGAAGATCACGCTCGCCAACGCCTTTGAGATCGCGGACGATGTTCTGCACCAGGCTGTCACCAGCATTTCCGATCTGATCAAGAACACGGGCTTCATCAACCTTGACTTTGCGGACGTCACCTGCATCATGAAGAATGCGGGCTTCGCTCACATGGGCGTCGGACATGCCGCCGGCAAGGGCAAGGCCGAAGAGGCCGCCCGCATGGCCGTTGCGAGCCCCCTGATGGAGACCTCCATCAATGGCGCACACGGCGTTCTGATCAACATCACCGGCTCCGAGGATATGGGTCTCGACGACATCGAGTCCGCCGCCAGCCTCGTTCAGGAAGCCGCGCATCCGGATGCCAACATCATCTTCGGTGCGACCTTTGACCCGAGCATGGAAGACGAGATCCGCGTCACTGTCATTGCTACCGGCTTTGACGAGAACGCCCCGTCCTCTGCCGCAACGGCTGTGTCTGCCGCTCCGGTACGCCCGGTCGCCGTCAGAGAGAAGCCGCAGGGCCTCTTCACCGGCGCTGTTGAAAAGGCCGCTGCGCCTGTCAATCCCGCGCCCATCACGCCCGCTGCTCCCGCCCCTGCCGCCGCACCCGCGGAGGAACAGGAAGAGGATCCGTTCGACAGCATCTTCAAGATCTTCAATTCCAAATAAAGCAGAATAAATTGACCGCCGGGACGATCTGCCCCGGCGGTTTTTCCGTTAGAAAGCAAAAGCGCGGATCAAATCCGCGCTTTGTTGTTACATGAATTTGTCGATCGCGTCATTGAGAGCCTGCAGCTGTTCACCGGCGGACTGATCGTCGGAGATGCAGTGCTCGAGATGATCCTTCAAAATGACCTTGGCGGTGCTGCCGAGAGCGGAGCGGACCGCCGCCAGCTGGACCAATACCTCGGTGCAGTCGCGTCCGTCCTCGATCATGCGTTTGACCGATTCTAGATGCCCGATCGCACGCGAGAGCCGGTTGAGGACCGCTTTCGTCTGGGTATGGGAGTGGGTGTGGCTGTGCCCCTCGATATGGCTTCCGTCAAGGTGATGGGCGTGTACGACGCCGTCGCCGTGATCGTGATAATAGATTTCGTCGCTCATGATGGATTCCTCATTTTTGCTTTTTTGCTATTCTACATCAAAAAAACAGAATACGCAAGCGGTCAGTGCGTGAATGTCTCGACCCATTGGTGCAGAGCCGCGATGTGACCGGCCTCGAGCTCGCCCGGAACGTCGAGCAGCATGGTTTCGTCATCCGCTTCAAGCGCGGAGCGAAGCCTGGCCGCGAAGGCGGTACAGCGTTCGCCTAGCCCGAGAAAACCGCGCATCAGCTCTGCCTCCTCAAGCGGTCTGAGGATCCCGATGCAGGGAACGGAAGAGGAGAGAAAAGCGGCAAGCGCCTCGCGAAACTGGGGGATCACGAGCTCAAAGCCGCCGATCGAATCCAATACGGCAAAAGGATAATACGGCGCTTCCTGCAGCAGCCGAACGGCCTCCACTCGAAAGACCTCGTTATCGGTTTTAGGCGGGACAACAGTCATATCCAGGAAACGTGCACCGATAAACCCATCAACGGCAGCGGCAGCAGTCGGAAACAGATCAAGCCCGAGCAAGGAGCCTTCTTCGCCGACGGCCTGCTCTGTAATAAAGCCGCCCGCAGAGGCAAGGCTCTCGCCGAGTTCACGCAGGATCATCTCCCGGCAGCCGCTTGAGGAAGAACAGCAGAAGAACAGCTTCTTATGCATAAGAACACCTCGTTTCATGAAGCAAGTATATCGTTTCCCGTGGGGAATGTAAAGAAGGCGAAAAAAAGCAAAGGGAGGGGAGCGGTGAAAAAACTCTTTCTTTTATGTCGGGAAAGGTGTATAGTGAGAAAGCCGTACAAAAATTTTAACTAAATCAAACAAGTATTTACCAGCCTCTTCGGGCGGTGAGATGAATTGTATACTTCATTCTCAAGTTAGTCGTTGACCCTATTTTCTACTTGCGATAAAATCAGTCGTAGTATGATATTTGGACTGAAAAACAAAAGAAATTGGCCTCTAATAACCATTCTGTGTTCTACCTGAATTATGCTCTTGTTCTGGTTGTCAAATTTCGCCGAAAAGTGATAGATGACACGGTCTCGCAGAGGTTACAGGAAATCTTTGAGTACATACAGCCTTCATACAATAATACTCTTTAGGGATGGAATCACAATCAAGATCATGTGCACGTGTTTTTTCAGCACATCCCAATTCTGAGCTCACGAAGTTTTTGAATGCATACAAGAGTGCAAGCAGTCGGCTGATCAAAAAAGAGTTTCCTGAGATCCGGCAAAAATTGTGGAAGGAATACTTTTGGAGTAGAAGATTCTGCCTGGTCAGCAACGGAGGGGCTCCAATTGAGGTGATAAAGAAGTATATAGAAAGCCAAGGAGAAAAATGAAAGCGAACAAATCTTACAAGTTCAGACTCTACCCAAACATGGAACAACAAATTCTGTTTGCAAAGACTTTTGGTTGCGCAAGATTCGTCTATAATAAAATGCTCGGGGATAAAATCGAATACTATCAAAGCACAGGGAAAATGCTTCATAATACCCCAGCGCCGTTAAAAGAGGAATTCCCGTGGCTGAGGGAAGTGGACAGCCTGGCACTTGCAAATGCACAACTGCAGCTTCAGACAGCCTATAACAACTTCTTCAGGAATACATCAATTGGATTTCCGAAGTATCGAAGTAAGAAGTCTGGACGAAAAAGCTACACAACAAATAACCAAAAAGGCACAGTACGGATAGAGGCCGGGAAGTTAAGGCTGCCAAAGGTCGGATTCGTCCGAATAAAACAACATCGGCAAATCCCTGAAGGTAATACTATTAAGAGTGTTACTATTTCGCAGGAACCATCCGGAAAGTATTATGCATCGATCCTGACCGAGTACGAAACCGAAGAGCAGATTGTCATGTTAGATGCGGAAAAGTCTATTGGTCTTGATTACTCGAGCCCACATTTCTATGTCTCCAGTGATGGAGAGATAGCTGATATGCCGTCATTCTATCGAGGAGCAGAGATTAAACTCGCCAGAGAACAACGGAAGCTCTCCAAAATGACGAAAGGTGGAAGCAACTGGAAAAAGCAGAAGATCATTGTTGCTAGAGCACATGAGAAAGTCCGCCTCAAGCGCAAAGACTGGCAGCACAAGAAAAGTGCAGAACTGGCCGAACAATATGATTACATCTGTGTAGAAGACATCAATCTCAAAGGCATAGCGCAAGGATTGAATCTTGGAAAGGCAACAAACGACAATGGATTCGGGCAATTCTTGGAATTCTTATCATATAAAATGGCAGAACGAGGGAAGAAACTGATCACGATAGACAAGTGGTTTCCGTCTTCCAAGACCTGTCACAGTTGTGGATTTGTGAATGAAGAACTAACTCTGGCAATTCGCGAATGGACATGTCCATGTTGCGGAGAATACCATGATCGTGATATAAATGCGGCAATAAACATTAGAAAACAGGGTCTATCCATTATTGCGTAAAAGAAACATAAAAACTGTGGGACACACAGGGTTAGCCCGTTGATACTGTGCTCGTTAGAGTGCTTGAGCGGGAAGCCCCCACTTGTATGCGTAGCATAGGCGGTGGGAGCATGTCACGCTTTAGATGGGAGAAACACAGAAATGGCAAAGACAAAGAGAAAATGGGGCGACAGACGGGACGGACGCTGGGTCAGAGACGTGACAGGTCTGCAGTGCGTGATGACGAATCTGATGCCGAACCGGACCGACTGTGAGGTCTGCCTGTCCGACAAGTTCGACGTGACCGAGCTTGTGAAGTATCTTGACGAAAAGAACGCCTCTCATCCCGACTATAAAACGACGCTGTTCCACTGCATCCTGGTCGCGGTGGCCAGAATGATTCGCGAGCGGAATTTTCTCAACCGCTTTATCCAGGGCAGACGCACCTATGAACGCGATGAGATCACGCTGAGCTTTGTGGCCAAGCGCCGCTTTGCCGACGGCGCGGACGAGGCGCTGATGGTGCTCACCGCAAAGGACGACGACACGCTCGATACGGTCAGCCGCCGGATCGTCGGGGATATCCGCGAGACGAGAAAGAGCGAGCACTCCACCGGCGGGATCGACTCGGCGGTCGACGCCTTTGCCAAGATCCCTCGGCTGCTGTTGATGTTTGCGATCCGCGTGATCCGCTGGCTCGACTTCTGGGGGCTTGTCCCGCGCGCGCTGACGGACGGCGACCCGAACTATACGACTGTTCTGCTCAGCAACCTCGGCAGCATCAAGTGCCCGGCCGTGTACCATCATCTGAACAACTACGGTACGAACAGCATCATGGTCACGATCGGGACGCTGCATAAGGAAGAGTTGATCATGGAGGACGGCACGAAGAAGGTGCGCGACGTGGTGGACTTTTGCGCCACGCTTGACGAGCGTATCGCTGACGGCTTTTATTTTGCGCGCAGTCTGAAGCTGATCCGCTATATCTTTGCCCATCCGGAAATGCTCGACAAGCCCATCGGCGAGCCGAGCGGCTTTGAATACAAATAATAAGCACAGGGAGATAACAGAAATGGAACAGATCACCGCTAAAACGCCCTGGGCGGGTCATACCGAGGATATCCCGCTGCATCTGGAGTATTTTGAAGGCTCTATGTTTGACGCCGTCAAAAAGGCCGCCGAGCAGTATCCTGAGTATACGGCCTTTACCTTTATGGGTAAGTCGACAAACTATAAGACGCTGATCGGCGAGATCGAAAAGTGCGCCCGAGCGCTCAAGACGATCGGCGTGCGGGAAAACGACAAGGTCACGATCGCGCTACCGAACTGCCCACAGGCGATCTATATGTTCTATGCCGTCAATCTTGTCGGTGCGATCGCCAATATGGTCCATCCGCTCTCCGCCGAAAAAGAGATCGAATTTTATCTCAACGAGTCCGAAAGCGTGACGGCGATCACCCTGGACCAGTTTTACCACAAATTCGAGAGTATCCGCAGCAACACAAAGGTCGTCAACATCATTATTGCGAGTGTCAAGGACGCGTTGGCCCAGCCGCTTAAGGCCGGGTACATGCTGACGGAAGGCCGCAAGATCCGGAAGATCCCCAAGGAGGCGCCGGTCATCCGCTGGAACGAGTTCATGCGTCTTTCCAGGGCCTGCTTTTATAACTACAAGGTCGAGCGCAGAGGAGAAGACCCGGCTGTTATTCTGTACTCCGGCGGCACGACCGGCAAGACCAAGGGCATCGTGCTGACGAACAAAAACTTCAACGCGCTCGGTACCCAGATCATCGCGACCAACCCGATGTTCCGCGCCGGCGACAAGATGCTCTCGGCCATGCCGATGTTCCACGGCTTCGGACTTGGCGTGTGCATCCACTCGATGCTGCAGAGCGGGGGCTGCTGTATTCTGATCCCGCGCGTCAATCCCAAGGATTATGCCAAGCAGGTCGTGAAAAACCGCTGCAACTTCATTGCCGGCGTGCCGACGCTTTATGAAGCGATGCTGCGCATGAAGAGCATGGAAAACGCGGACCTGAGCAGCCTCAAGGGCGTGTTCTCGGGAGGCGATTCGCTTTCCGTTGAACTGAAGAAAAAGTTTGACAAGTTCCTCTATGATCACAACGCGGCCATCCAGGTGCGCGAGGGCTACGGCACGACAGAGACGGTCACGGCCTGCTGCCTGACGCCGCCGCACATGTTCAAAGAGGGGAGCATCGGCGTTCCTTTCCCGGATACCTATATCAAGATCGTCGAGCCCGGCACGGACCGCGAGCTTCCCTACGGCGAGGAGGGCGAGATCCTGCTTGCCGGTCCGACGGTGATGAAGGAATATATGAAGCACCCCGACGAGACAGCCGAGACGCTCCGCCATCACGCGGACGGATTGACCTGGGTCTATACGGGAGACCTCGGTACGATGGACGAAGAGGGCTTTGTTTATTTCCGCGGCAGGGCCAAGAGAATGATCATCTCGTCGGGGTATAACGTCTATCCCGGACAGCTGGAGAACATCCTCGACGCCCATGAGCTGGTGCAGATGAGCTGCGTTATCGGCGTGCCGGACCCCTATAAGATGCAGAAGGTCAAGGCCTTCGTCAAGCTGGCCGCGGGTGTCCCTGCGAGCGAGGAAACGAAGCAGACGCTGATGGCGTACTGCAGAAAGAACATAGCGAAATACGCGATGCCCTATGATATCGAATTCCGCGAGGATATGCCCAAGACACTCGTCGGCAAGGTCGCTTACCGCGAACTGGAGGAACAGGAGCTGCAGAAGATCAAAGCAGCGGAAGAAAAAGAAGCAGTTACACAGTGACGAAAAAGGAAAAGCCCCACAGGGCTTTTCCTTTTTTGCGCTCAAAGCGGAACTTTTCCGAGTAAAATCCGTCATTCCGATCGGAGAGCCTGACGAAGCTTTTCAAGCGCGCGCTTTTCGATGCGCGAGACATAGGAGCGTGCTTATTGTAAGTGATTGATCCCCTCCAACTGCGGGAATTTGAAATGTATGATGACCTGTTTATCCTCCGTCAGCTCCACCCGCTCGATCAGGCTGACCAGTACCTCCCGGCTTCGGACGCCGGTTTCGAGGAAGCGCCGCACAAGCTCTCTGGCTTCCGCCTCCCTTTGCTGTGGGGAGATCTCCTGCGTCTGTATCGCGTCCAGCCGTTCCGATGTTGCGGTGCGTTCGGTCTTGACCTTTCGATATATGCGCTCAAAATCTCCCTGGTCCAGCAGGCCGTTCAGCTTATCCAGATAGATCTTGTCAAGCTGCGCTGTCAACGAGTCCAGCCTCGCCGTCAGCGCTGTCCGCTCTTCCTCCGCGCGGTCTGTCTGCTCCGCCTGTTCCAGCTCCTCGCGGGCGACGGGCAGCAGCGTTTTGGGATCAAGATAGGCTTGGCAAACTTGCCGAACGCGCTCCAGCACCTCCTCCGTCAGCGTCTTCTCCTTGATGTTGTGGCAGGTGCAGACGCCTGCTGAGGTAAAACGCTGATAGGTGCGGCATACGAAGAACAGAACGTCCTCGCCCTTCGCGTTCCGTCGGTTAAGGACGGCCAGCGGGTAGCCGCACTCATGACAGAAGATCAGCCCTTTCAACAGGAAGTCATAAGTGCGGCTGCGCGTATGCTTGCGGCTGTCCACCAGCATTCGCACCTTGCGGAAGGTCTCCCTGTCAATGATCGGCTCATGGGTATTCTCCACCACCACCCAACTTTCACGGGGCTGACGTACAGTCTTTTTTGACTTGTAACTGACTTTGACCGATCGGCCCTGCACCATGTTTCCGATATAGGTCTCATTTTGCAGCATGTCGGAAATGCGCTCGCTGGACCATAGGCCGTTGTATGGGCCAATTTTGCCGGGCGTGAGTCCCGCATAGGTGGCCGGCGTCGGTACGCCCTCTGCGTTAAGCGCTGCGGCGATCTTCCGGCAGCTCATGCCGGAGAGCGCCATGCTGAAGATGCGCCGCACCGTGGGCGCCGCTGCCTCGTCGATCACGATCCTGTTTTTCTCCGTCGGGTGCATCTGATAACCGTAGACGGGCTTGCCGCCGATGAACTGTCCCTTTCTCTGCTTGTCGCGCTTGACGCTCTTGATCTTTTTGGAGATATCCTTGGCGTACATGTCGTTCATGATGGCGCGAAAGGGCGTTATGTCGTTGGCCGAGGACTCCACGCCCGTGTCGATCCCGTCCAGCAGGGAGATGTAACGTACCCGCTTTTCCGGGAAATAGCGCTCCATATAATGCCCGGTCAGAATGTAGTCGCGCCCCAGACGGCTCAGGTCTTTGGTAATGACCATGTTGACCTTTTTGGCCTCAATGTCCCCGATCATACGCAGAAAGTCCGGGCGGTCAAAATTGGTCCCGCTCCATCCATCGTCGATATAGGTATCATAGACAAGAATGTGGTGCAGTTTCACAAATTCATCCAGCAGCGACCGTTGGTTAGTAACACTTTGGGATGGGCCTTCGCTCTCGTCCTCCTTTGACAGCCGGATATAAAGGGCTGCCCGATAGTCCAATGGGTTACTTATTTCTATCTGCATATTTGCCTCCAGAAACAAGCGACCATTCATCATCTATATTGTAAAATATGATGCCGATCATGTCAAAATTTGCACTGTTTCCGGCAGGTTTATCTGTATAAAAGTGCGGAAAGCCTCTATCAGCAAGCTCTCCGCGCTTTCCCCTTTTTCGTTATAGGTACAAGTCACCGTGATCTGCCTTTTTGCTTTCTCCATAGAACACCTCCTGACTACTCTATGCATATGCCGCTCCGCCTCGTTTTTTGCCTGTCCATCGGGAAACATGTCTCACCGTGAGACATGTTTTCTGTTGTTTCCCTCTGATTACCTAAAACAAAAAAGAGGGCTAAAAAAACGGATATTCGCAAAAGTAGTCAAAAGAAGTGAAAAAGATATTACTTTTGGCAGTATTCGATATGAAACAGAGTATTATTGCATTTAGCAGATGCGCCTCAAAAGAGTGTTGGTTGATTTCGGGCTTTATTCTTGTTCTAATTCAAATTAGATATTAATTAATTTAATTACTACTATTGACAAGATAGTTTTCTTGTGATATTTTAAGTGCAAGGAGGCGAGAATGAATGAAACGCTTGATCACAAAATGCCCCAACTGCCATGAGTATTTGAAAATCGCATCTTTGAAATGTCCCGAGTGTGGGCTAGAGCTCCGCAACGATTTCGAGCCGAGTATATTCGATCAAATCAATGATGAACAGTACGCTTTTCTCATTTCTTTCCTTAAAAACAGAGGGAATTTGAAAAATCTGCAAAACGAATTTCAAATCTCTTACCCGAGCGCAAAGAAGAAGCTGGACGAGCTGCTGGAGGCTCTCGGTCTTGAATGTTCTGTTGATGAGGCACAGCCAGCCATAGAAGTGGATCTGAGCAATATGGAGATCGACGACAAGAGCGTAAAGGCTTCGGAGATTATCAAGGCCAAGCTGAAAGAAGCCGGTGGCCGCGTGATGGTACGCACCTTGAACGGCGAGCTTCGTGAAATCGTCGCCGCTCCGAACGGGAAGGATTTTCTTTGCCCACAGCTGATTCCATACCCCTATGAGGTTTTTGATGCAATCGTTAATCTTCTGCTGGAAAGCCCCGGCTACCGTGCGCGCAAGGGTAACGCGCGCATGGCTAAGCTTGGCGAGCCGGGCTGCGAGGAAAACACCGTCGCAGGAGCTGTTCTTCTGTTCCAGGGTAAAAAGCCCGGAGAGTCCGGATTGGACCCGACGTTCATTCTTGCCGCTGTGTTGGACTGGGCAGGAATTGCAACCAACGGACGTGGAGAGATTGCCCTGACCGCGTCATATAGGAACAGACTATGACTACTATCCTTATTCTTTTACTATTTTCCTGCGGAGGTATCATCGGCCACCTGCTGCGCATACCAATTCTCGTTTTGTATAACGTGCTATTCAAAGATAATAAATGGTAGAAAGACGGTGAAAGATATGGGAAAGTTTTATCCGTTGACAAATTATTTATCAAACATAACCGAGAAAAACCTTGTCCTTTCCTTCTCTGAAATTGAGCGTATAATCTCCGAACAACTCTGTTATTCAGCATATACATATAGGGCATATTGGGCCCCCAGCAAAACACATATGCTGCCCAATGCAATTCTTGAGGCCGGATTTGAAATTGACAACATCGACCTGAGTAAACAGAGAATCATACTGAAAAAAGCAGAACAGTAGGGCAGAATAAATGAAAAAGCGCACGCGCACCGTCCTTTGTCTAGGTCGGCGCGCGTGCGCTTTTTCGATTCCGAAAGTATGTCTCGGCAAGTATGGCATTTGGTAGTACAAACGCCCTTGTTAGGGGAAAGCCTCTAAGACCCCGACAGCAGAAAACTTGTCTCAGAGTGAGATAAGTATTCAAAAGGACAAAAACGCTCTTATTCTGCAATACCCTTGTTTCTGTCGCGGCGGCCGTGAAGGAAGCGCCGGATCTCCACACAATCCTGAAAAACGGCATAGTACAGCCCATAGTTCTTGACCGGTACTTTTCGGATCTCGTCCTGCATCGGGCGCTCTGTGCGATAAAGCTCGCAGGCATAGGGAAACTCCGCGATTTGCTTTATCGTTTCGTCAAACGCTGTCAATAAATCACGGGCGGCTTTCGGTGCGTCCAGCGTGGAGGCGATATAGTCCAGCGCCTCCAATAAATCGATTTCCGCAAGCGGCAAATAGAGGATCTTATGCACGCTTCCGTCCCTCCGCCGTGTTCAGAAGCTGTCGCGCCTTTGTCATCACGTCCTCGTGGCTATGGCGCTCGGTGGTGCTTGCCGCCTGCAGCTCCGCCTCGCGCAGTTTGTCATATACCATGCTTTCATAGCGGTTTTGCTCGTAGCTCTCCATGCTCATGACCACAATGGAGCCGACGCCGTTCTTGGTCAAAAACACCGGCTCGCCGCTGAGCTGTGCCTCCTTCGTGATCTCCGCGAAATGATTTCGCAAATCAGAAACAGGTCGAATGTTGGGCATCTCGCCACCTCCTTGTTTAGCATTATTGTATGCAAAATTGCGCTAATTGTCAACGTATAATGTGTTTCACGGTGAGACACATTTCTGGGTTTCAGGGCTTTGCCCTGACAAGGGCGTTTGTACTACCAAATGCCATACTTGCTCAACAGTACGCTTATCCGGACGGTAAAAAGTAATGACATTGTATTGACTTTCATGCCATGTTCGGATATAATATCCGTGAGGAGTTGATGATCATGGATAACACAGTCAATGTCGTTAACGCGCCTAAGACTTCTACCTTTCAGATGCGGATCAATCCGGATGTCAAACGGCAGGTGGAAGCCGTGTATGCCAAACAGGGCTTGACCTTTACCGACGCCGTCAATATTTTTATCCAACAGTCTCTGAACGAGGACGGTCTCCCCTTCCTTGCCTCCCCAGAAAATACAGAGTTTATGAAAGCGAAGGCTATGCGCCGCTTGCTGGGCGAAGTGCAGAAAGGCTGGGATTCCGCCGAGCGTGAGGGTTGGCTGAGCATAGAGGAAATAGAAGCGCGTTTGGGGATTGAGGATGAATAAGCTGATCCTTTCCCCAGAGGCCGCAAGAGATTTGGAGAGTATCCGGCAGTACATAGCCTTTGAGCTGAAAAACAAGGCTTCGGCGCTTCGCGTCGTTCACAGCATCACAAAAGAACTGCGTATTTTGCAACGCTATGCCGAAGCTGGCCCTTCTGTTGAGGCATTGACAGGCTATTCGACCGACCTTCGGATGCTTGTCTGCGATTCCTATATCGCTCTTTATCGTGTAGAAGGAACAACCGTTTCCGTTGCCAGAATCTTAAATGCCAAGCAGGATTTTTTGCAAGTCCTGTTTGGCAACGGCGCCGAACGCTTAACTTTGGACTAACGGAGGTATATATGGGCTTGCTTTCTGTTGCCGGTGCCGCCTCTGTATGGCGGGGCTATGAGTATTACACGCAGGGAAAAGTTTTATCCTGCAAACAAATCAATACCGATGAATATGAGGGCGAAGTCGCCGGGAGCGGAAGCTCATCCTATCACGTTCATATCAACGTTGCTCATCCAAGAAAATCAAGCTGCAACTGCCCCCATGCCGATGGCCGTCAAATTATCTGCAAGCATAAGGTTGCTTTGTATTTTACCTCTTTTCCAAAGGAGGCCGACGCCTATCTTGCCGAAGTGGAGGCCTATGAACGAGAGCAGGAGGAATATGAGCGGGAGCAGGAGAAGCTGAGGCAGGAACGCTATGAAGCGCTGAAGAAATATGTCATGGGATTGTCGAAAAAAGAGCTTCAGGAGCAGCTTTTGGAGGCTTTACTTCGCTCGGATCTGGATGATTATGACGAGGACGATGATTGGGATTGGTGATGAATGGTCGCCTGTATGTAATAATTCTGTATAGCAGTGCTGCCCGGATTCGTCCGGGCAGCACTTACATTAAGCGCGACGATATACATAGGAACGGCTGATCCGGCAGAGCTGAGCCGTTTCCCTTTGCGTGCGCGGCTCGCGCCCGTCAAGACCGTAGCGGAGCGTGATGATACGCTCCTCCCGTTCGTCGAGCGTCGTGCGGATCGCATCCCGGAGCTGCGAAAAGAGCTCATTTTCACAGAGCTTCTCATCGAGATCCTCGTCAAGCGCGACGACATCGAGAAGCGAGAGCGACCCGAGATCGCCGTCGGTGTCGATCGCGTCGGAGAGCCTGACGTCGCCGGCAGACTTGCGGCGGCTGCGAAAATACATCAGGATCTCGTTTTCGATGCAGCGGCTGGCATAGGTCGTAAGACGCACGCCCTTGTCGCGCTGATAGGTGTTGATCCCTTTGATAAGGCCGATCGTGCCGATGGAGATCAGATCGTCGGCATCCTCGCTTTGGGTATAGTACTTTTTGATGATGTGCGCCACAAGGCGCAGATTGTGCTCGACCAGTTCATTGCGCGCGTCGATATCTCCCTGCTCCCAACGGGCAAGACAATCCGCCTCCTCCTCGCGGCTGAGCGGTTTGGGAAAGGAATCACCCGGCATGATGCGCAGCATGAAAAACAGACTGTTCATCAACAGCCAGAATGCGCTTTCGATCATTGTGCCATCACCTCGCTTCATCCTATTCCGGCGCGGCCCGTCTCCATTCCTGAAAAGTTGACGGAAAAGGAAAAACGAGGGGGAAAAAGGCGGAAGGGGCGGAAGACTTGTCTTTTCCGCAAGAGCGTGGTATAATCATTTTCACGAATTTTTGAAGAAAGGCAGGGGAGACGGATTATGAGAAAAAGAATGCGGAAAAACAAGCTCGCATGGATCCTGATGACAGCCGTTTTGTGCCTGCTTTTATATTCGATCGTCGTCATGCGCAGCGACAACCGCGTATCGGTCATCGTGGGCGGAACGGACGGCGCCTTTATCCAGTCGGACGGCCTGACTTATGCCGACCCGAACGCCGTGACGGAAACGCCGGAGCCGACAGTCGATATCTGGCCGGATATCGATATCACGCAGACCCAGTATACGATGGTCCGCGACGGAAGCCCGCTGAGCGCGGCCTGGGCGCCCGACTGTGAGAAGATCAGCGGGACGAACAACCAGCTCTTCGACGTTACCGCGCTGCCGCATCTTGAAAAGATGCTGGAGGACTGCCGCGCTGCCGGCTTCACGATCTATGTGACGGCGGCGTACCGCTCCTATTCCTATCAGAACAACCTTTTCAACAGCAAGGCCAGCCAGATCGCCGCCGGCATGGGCATCACGGGCAAAGACTCCTATCTGGACCCCCAGTATCAGGAGGCGGCCGAGGAGGCCAAGAAGATCGTTATGTTCCCCGGCACCAGCGAACATCAGCTTGGACTTGCGGTCGATCTGATGGACAAGAACTATTCCTATCTCGTGTATGAAAACATGGATCAGGAGATGTTCGCATGGCTCGACTCGCATTGTGCGGAGTACGGCTTTATCAAGCGCTATCCGACGCGCAAGCTGCTGCTGACCGGCTGGGACGAGCCGTGGCACTATCGTTATGTCGGCAAGGAGGCTGCAACCTTCATTATGGAGCACGGACTGTGCTATGAGGAATTCTACGCACACTATGATCCGAGCTTTACCTACGGCTGATACGACGAAAAGAGAGCAAAAAAACACTTGCAATATCTGTAAACGGGTGTTATAGTTACAAAGTAAGCATTATGGTAAGACAAGAGTGGGTTGCAGCCCACTCTTTTTTGTGAAGTAAACGGGGTCAAGTCCGGGAGAAGGATGCAAAATGAGTAAGATAACGGATAAAGTCAGCGCGATCGCAAAACCGATCGTGGAAGAGGAAGGCTGCAGCCTTTGGGACGTGGAATACGTCAGAGAGGCCGGAAGCTGGTATCTGCGCATTTATATCGACAAGGTCGGCGGCGTGGATATCGACGACTGCGAGCGGATCAGCAGAAGGCTCGACCCGGTATTGGACGAGGCCGACCCGATCCCCGACAGCTATGTTTTCGAAGTCGGCTCCGCCGGGATTGAGCGTGAGCTGAAACGGCCGGGCGATTTCGAGGCCTTTTTGGGCAGCGATGTCGAGGTCAGGCTCTATCAGCCCGTGAACGGGCAAAAGTCCTTTGTCGGTACGCTTGTCGGTTATGACAACGGCACCACGACGATCGAGATCGGCGGAAAGACGCTTTCTTTCAACAAGACACAGACCGCGCAGGTGAGACTGCACGCAACGATATAAAAAGGGGTATCATACAATGAACGCTGAATTCTTTGAAGCTATCGAAGAACTGGAAAAGGAAAAGGGCATCTCGCGCGAATACATGTACGAGAAGATCAAGCAGGCGATGCTTGCCGCTTTTCGCCGCGACAATCCCAACTGCGAGGATAACGTGGAGATCATTCTTGACGAGAGCAAGAAGCGCATCGAAATGAACGTCAACAAGACCGTCGTCGAGAATGTGGAGGATCCCTCCCACGAGATCGACCCCGAGGCGGCCAAGCGCATCGTCAAGCGTGCCAAGCTCGGCGATATCATCCCCATTCCCGTCGAGACCAAAAAGTTCGGCCGTATCGCCGCCCAGGCTGCCAAGCAGGTCATCATCCAGGGCATCCGTGAGGCGGAGCGCGGCATCATCTATGAAGAGTTCACCTCCAAGGAGCATGAGATCCTGACGGGCGTCGTGTCTCATATCGAGCCGCGCAACGGCAGCGTGTCGATCCGCATCTCCTCGAACAGCGAATTCACCGAGGCCATGCTGGCCCCGAACGAGAGGATCCGTACCGAAGCGCTGAAGGAAGGTGACCGGATCAAGGTCTATGTCGTGGAGGTGAGAAACTCCACCCGAGGCCCGCAGGTTTTGATCAGCCGCACGCATCCCGGCCTTGTCAAGCGTCTGTTCGAGCTTGAAGTGCCGGAAATTTATGACGGCATTGTCGAGATCAAGTCGATCGCGCGTGAGGCCGGCAGCCGCACGAAGATGGCGGTTTGGTCCAACGATCCCGACGTCGACCCGATCGGCGCCTGTGTCGGCCCGAAGGGCGGACGAGTTGCCAGCATCGTCAACGAGCTTGGCGGCGAGAAGATCGACATCATCAAGTACAGCGAGAGCCCCGAGGAATACATCGCGGCTTCTCTGTCCCCGTCCGAGGTCGTGAGCGTCACGATGCTTGAGGACGGCAAGAGCTGCCGGGTCGTCGTTCCCGATAACCAGCTCTCTCTTGCCATCGGCAAAGAGGGCCAGAATGCAAGACTTGCGGCAAAGCTGACGGGCTACAAGATCGACATCAAGAGCGAGTCGGAGGCCTGAGAAATCCATTATCAGAAAGGCGGCGGAGAACATGCAAAAGAAAATACCGATGCGGCAATGTCTCGGCTGCCGTGAAATGAAGCCCAAACGGGAGCTGATCCGTGT
>ONSW01000103.1 GCA_900320595.1 uncultured Eubacteriales bacterium
GCAGTCGTCACAGTACCAGGCCGGGATCTGATGGCCCCACCAAAGCTGGCGGGAGATGCACCAGTCGTGCACGTTTTCCATCCAGTTGAGATAGGTCTTCGAGAAACGATCCGGCACGAACTTGATCCGCCCGTCCTTCACGACCTCGATCGCCTTCTTGGCAAGCGGCTCCATTTTAACGAACCACTGCGGGCTCGTCAGCGGTTCGACGACCGTGCCGCAGCGATAGCAGCAGCCAACGTTGTGGCTGTAAGGCTCGACCTTGACGAGATAGCCCTGCTCCTCGAGATCGGCGACGATCGCCTTGCGGCATTCGTAACGATCCATGCCGTTGTATTTGCCGCCGTTGATGATCTTCGCATCCTCATCGATACACTGGATCTGCTCGAGATTATGGCGCAAACCGACTTCATAGTCGTTCGGGTCGTGGCAGGGCGTCATCTTGACAGCGCCGGTGCCAAAGCCAAGCTCGACATAATCATCCGCCACGATCGGCAGCTTTCTCCCGACAAGCGGGAGAATGGCGTTTTTACCGACAAGATGCGTATAGCGCTCGTCCGCGGGGTTGACCGCAACACCGGGTGGCAATGATAAACTCCTCGTCCGAGTTCTCGATCGGATAGCGGATGTGCCAAAAGCTGCCGGGGATGTCCTTGTATTCCACCTCGGCGTCCGAAAGCGCCGTGCGGCAGTGCGGGCACCAGTTGATGATGCGGCTTCCCTTGTAGATCAGGCCCTTGTCATACAGCTCGCAGAAAGTCTCACGGACGGCCTTGGCGCAGGTCTCGTCCATCGTGAAACGGCTGCGATCCCAATCGCAGGAGACGCCCATGCTTTTCTGCTGCTCGACGATGCGATCGCCGTACTGTCGTTTCCAGTCCCAGACGCGCTCGAGGAACTTGTCGCGCCCGAGATCATAGCGGGTCTTTCCCTCTTCCTTGCGCAGCACTTCCTCGACCTTGATCTGCGTGGCGATGCCCGCGTGATCGACGCCGGGCAGCCACAGGGCGGAATAGCCCTGCATGCGCTTATAGCGCGTCAGGATGTCCTGCAGCGTCGCGTCAAGCGCATGACCCATGTGGAGCTGCCCCGTGACATTGGGAGGCGGCATGACGATGGAGAACGGCTTTTTATCGGGGTCGATCTTGCCCTTGAAATAGCCACCTTTCATCCAAAGATCATATATTTTTTTCTCGACCGCTTTCGGGTCATAGGTTTTCGGCAATTCTTTCATTTTTTATTCTCCAATCCTTTTTATTTGATGCAAGTTTCCTCTTTTGCAACGGATCGGAGGATATTGCCGTTATCCCGGGCAGTATACTCCACACTATCGCCTCCGTTTCAAATAAAAACGCCCTGAGGAAAACCCTCAGGGCGATAAAATACCGCGGTACCACCTGAATTCCGCTTTTCAAGAAAAAGCGGCGCTCTTGCTCCGGTAACGGGGAGATCCGTCCGCCGCTGACATAACTTCACGGCAGATGCTCCGGGCCGACCTTCCGCATCTCTTTCCGGAAACTTTCACCAGCCGTTTCCTCTCTGAAGAAAAGAAAATGCGTACTCCTGCCCTTCCTCGCAGATATTGGGAATTATAGAATAACTCTATCCTTTTGTCAAGCTTGGGTCAGCTTTTTCAGGCCGTCCATATCGGTCACGCCGACCGTGCGGGCGATCTCGGTGCCGTCCTTGAAGGCGATCAGCGTCGGGATGCTGAAAATATTGAAGCGCGCGGCGATATCGGGCTGCTCGTCCACGTCTACCTTGCCGACCTTGACGACATCGCCCATCTCGGCATCAAAAGCGTCCAGGATCGGAGCCTGCATGCGGCAGGGGCCGCACCAGGTCGCCCAGAAGTCAACAAGCGTCGTGCCGGAGGCGATGGCCTCGTCAAATGATTTGCTGTCAAAATGAGTAATTGCCATGATGTTTTCTCCTTTTCTGAAAGTATCTTATTTGTTGTTATCGATATATTCACAGGCGCTGAGCGCGGCCACATTGCCCTCGCCCGCCGCCTTGGCCAGTTGATACGGCTTTCCTGTGCAGTCTCCGGCAGCAAATACGCCGGGAACGTTCGTCTGCATTTTCCGGTCTGTCACGATGCCGCCCTCGGCATATTCCAGTCCCGGTACCAGCTTCGTAACCGAAACCGTGTCTTTAATGACAAACACACCATCGACCTTGTGCTCCTCGTCTCCGACAACGACCGTATCCGCTTTCATTCCGCCGCGGATCTCATAGCGCGAAGCCTTCGTCATGCGCAGCACCGTACAACCGATGCTCTCAAGGAAATCCGCGTCATGGGCGGCTTCCTC
>ONSW01000020.1 GCA_900320595.1 uncultured Eubacteriales bacterium
CGCTCGTCCATGACGAACTTGCAGTCGACATACTTGTTGTCCACGACCTTGCCGTGGCGGTCGATCTCATAGGCGTGGCGCTTGGCGCCGAAGGCGATGAAGACCGGCAGCGTGCCGAAGTTGTAGATGTGGTGGAACACCGGGCCGATGCGCAGCGAGCCGAGGTCGGTGATGATCATCGAGCCGTGGAAGGGGCTGGCCTCGATCAGCGATTCGGGGATCAGGCCGAAGTAGTCCATCACACGCAGGACCGCAATGGCAAAGCGGAGCAGAAAGCGCGGCATCTTCGTCAGCGTCTCGGCCACCTCTTCGGTGTTGTTGTCCTCTTCGCTGGTCTTGATCTCCTCGATCTTCTCGTTCATCTTGCGGTAGACGTCCAGGATCGTGTCGGTCGGCTGGAAGTGGACCTTGATGGTGGTCTCGGTCGCGTCGACGGAGAGCGAGCGCTTGACCGCCATGACGATCGTGATGTCGTCGTGCGCATAGATGCGGCGGCCTGCGATGAAGCGGTTGATGCCCGGCAGCATCGAGAGGCAGCGGATGTAGGCCGCGATCAGGAAGTGGAGCATGCCGATGCCCTTATAGCCCTCCACGCGCAGGCGGCGCAGCGTGCGGTCGACCGTAGAGACCTCGAAGCTTTCGTCATAAAAGATGTGGGCGTCGTTCCTTGTCGGCATGATATAGGGGATGAACTTGGAAAAGGCAGGCAGTGAGCGCAGCAGGCGTCCGTCTCGTCTGTCGCCGGCGCGGCGTCTTGTCTTGGCCATGATAAAGTCTCCTCAATTACTTTTATTTTTTTAAGGATTGGATCCATTATACGCGGATCGGATCGATTATACAAGTAAAATGTATTTTTCCCGCTTTGTCAACTTAAGATTTTGCGCGGTGAGCCTTGAGCGTCTCGAGAAAGTCGTACGGAACGTTCAGCTCTCCCATGCCGTCGCCGATCTTGATCTCGGGCTTGTTGGTGCCGTGGAAGTCGCTGCCGCCGGTTTTTAAAAGGCCGTATTCCCCGGCAAGCGATTCGAGATAGGCGCTGCGCTCGTCGCTGTAGCCGGAGTAGCGGCATTCGATTCCCTCGAGACCGCTGTCGATGCAGTGCTCGATCAGGGCGCGCAGCGATTCGGCGGAGAGGTGATACTGGAACGGGTGGGCCAGCACGGCCGTGCCGCCCGCGGCGCGGATCAGCTCGATCGAGCGCTCGATCGTAAGGAACTTGCGCCCCTGATAATACTTCTGCCCTTTTTCGACGAAGCGGGCAAAGGCGTCCTTCATGTCGCGCGCAAGACCCAGCTCGACCAGGATCTCGGCAAAATGGGGACGGCCGATGACCTCGCCGAAGCGCTCGCGCATCTGCTCATAGGTGATGTCGATCCCGTCGGCGCGCATGAGGGCGCACATCTTGGCGTTGCGCTCGTCGCGGTCGTGTACGATCCAGTCGAGCACCTCCTGCAGGGCGGGAGAGGCGACGTCGATATAATAGCCGAGGATGTGGACCGGGCCGCCGTATTTGGTGCTGATCTCAATGCCGGGGACGACCTCAAGACCGGTCTTTTCCGCCTCGGCCGCCGCGCGGACATAGCCGCCGGCCGTATCGTGGTCGGTGATCGCGATCGCCGCAAGGCCGAGCCGCGACGCCTCGCGCACGACCTCCTCGGGCGTGGCGGTGCCGTCGGAGGCGGTGGTGTGGATGTGAAGGTCGATTCGTTTCATCTTACTGCCTGATCTTTCGCATAAAATCGCCCACGCGGCGGTAGATCTCCGCGGCGCTCTCGCCGATGAAGAACTCGCCCCGCTCATAGAGCACGCGCCCTTCGATCATCGTCAGGCGCACGTTTTCCTTCGAGCCGGCATAGACGATGTTTTTGATGAGATTGTTCTCCGGCTGCATATTGGGGCGCTGCAGATCGAGCACGACGAGGTCGGCGCGCATGCCGGGCGCGATGTCCGTGCAGTCTGAAAGTCCCATCGCCTTCGCGCCGCCGACGCAGGCCATCTCGAGCACGCGGTCCGCCGGGAAGGCAGAGGCGTCGTCCTCCGCGACCTTCTGAAGGGCGGCGGCGAGATACATCTCGCGGAACATGTCGAGCGCGTTGTTGCTGCCCGCGCCGTCGGTGCCGATGGCAAGCCGTACCCCCGCGCGCCGCAGCTTTTCAAGCGGCGCGATGCCGCTTGCGAGCTTGAGGTTCGAGGCCGGGTTGGTGATGGCCCAGAGCCCCTTTTCCGCAAAGAGGGCGACGTCCTCCTCGCTCATGTGCGTGCAGTGGAAGCCGCCGCCGCCATAGCGGAAGAGCCCCACGCGGTCGATGAGCCGGGGCGGAGTAAGGCCGTAGCGCTCAAGGCAGCCGTCGACCTCCGCCCGGGTCTCGCTGAGGTGCAAAAAGCAGGGCTCGCGGTATTTCTCGGCAAGAGAGGCCATGTATTCCATGCGCTCCATCGAGGTGGTGTACTCGGCGTGGATGCCGAGACGGTAGCTCACGAGCGGATGGAGGGAGTTGAATTTCAGATACTCCCGCTCGATGTTCTCCACATCCGCGTCAAAGTTGTTCAGCCCGGAGCAGATGACCGTGCGGAAGCCGCTGTCGATGTTGGCGCGCGCATAGGCGTCGTTTTTGACGTACATGTCAAAGCTCGCCGTGATGCCGGAGGAGAGGTATTCGAGGATGCCGAGGCGCGTGAGGTCATAGACGGCCTCCTCGGTCAGTTTGGCCTCGTTCGGCCAGACCTGCTCGGAGAGCCAGCGATCCAGCGGCATGTCGTCCGCGAGCGAGCGGAGAAAGACCATCGCCGTGTGGGTATGGGCGTCCTTGAAGCCGGGCAGGAGCAGATCGCCGCGAAGGTCGATCTCCCGCTCGAAGAGGGGCGCGTCCGCGCGCGGCGCGCCGACATATACGATCGCGCCGCCGTCAGTCCAGACCTCGTCGGACGTAATATGTACGCCCCGTGTAAAGCGCAGCGTTTTTCCGTTGTAAAAGCGAATCATGGCGTTTCCCTTTTTCGAGCGGGCGGGGCAAGCCCCGCCCCTGCAAAATCAGATTCTGGCGCACATTTCGTCGTGCGCCGCCCGTTCCGCCGCATCGTCGAGGGGCTGCAGCTCGGCGCGGCCGTATTTGCGCTCGAGCGCCGTTAAAAGCAGCATGTCGCAGAACTGCGGGTTTTTCGGCAGCATGGGGCCGTGGCTGTAAGTCCCGAAGACGTTTTTCCAGTGGGCGCCCTCGGTGCCGTCCTCGCCGTTGTTGCCGTAGCCTGAAAGCACCCGGCCAAGCGGCTCGAGCGTACTGCCGAGCATCGTGCGGCCGCTGTGGTTTTCAAAGCCGACGACCACGCTGCCGCCCGCAGAGGGCGTGCATTCGAATTTATAATTGCCGATCATGCGCTTCTTCGCGCCGATCGTGCAGAGGTCGAGCGCGCCGATGAAATCGCAGCGCTTGCCGTCGAAGGTCTCGTAAGTATGGCCCATCATCTGGTAGCCGCCGCAGATCGTGAGAAACACGACGCCGTCGCCCGCCGCCGCGCGGATCTCGCTGTCGCGGCCGCGGTGGAGGTCGTCGAGCAGGACCTGCTGCTCGAAATCCTGGCCGCCGCCGATAAAGACGATGTCGAAGCCGGCAAGCGAGGTCGTCGTCCCGAGAGGCATCTTCGTCACCTCGGCGCCGAGGCCGCGCCAGATAAGGCGCTGCTGCAGGCAGCGGATATTGCCGCCGTCGCCGTAAAGGTTCAGGACGTCGGGGTACAGATGGCAGATCTTCAGTTCCATGTTTTCCTCTCCCCCTTATTCCCAGAATTCCGCGCCGCCGCAGTGGCGGATCATCACACTGCGCAGCTCGAGCATCGCGGTGTAGGTCGGCATCAGGCAGACGTCGCTGCCGACGCTCTCGAGCGAGGTGACGAGCTTTTCATAGTCGCGCTCGACCGTGATGTTTTTATCCTCGATCCCGGCGTATTTCAGACGCACGCGCATATCCTGCGCCCGGTCGCCGGAGACGATGACCTTTTCGATGCGGCCGGCGATCGAATTGAGCCGCTCGAACTCTGCATCCCAGATCCAGGAGATGTCCGTGCCGTCCGCGCCGCGGTCGTTGAGGCAGACCACAAGGACGAAGCGGTTGTGCAGGCCTTCGAGATAGTCGATGACCTGGTTGCAGCCCGCCGGGTTTTTCACGAGCATCATGCGCACGTCCGACTCGCCGAGCCGGAATGCCTCCATCCGGCCGAAGCCGCACCGGAAGGACGCGAGGGCGCGCAGCGCGCTCGTCTCGTCGATGCCCGCCTCCATCACCGCGGCAAGCGCGCCGACGGCGTTATAGACGTTGTAAAGGGCGGGCAGATTGATCTCGACCACGCGCTTCTCGCCGCGGATCGAAACGGCGGCGGTCGTGCCGGAGGGGCGCTGCTCGATCACGTCGGTGACGGCATAGTCCGCCGCGTGGCGGGCATAGCCGCACTGCGGGCAGCGGAAGCCGCCGAGGTGGCCGTAGGTGATATAGTCGTATTCATACTCCGTCTTGCAGCGGATGCAGTGCGTGGCGTCGGAGAGCTCCGGCTTCGCGTGCGTGGGAACGGCCCCCTGCTCGATGCCGAAATAGACGATGCGGTTGGGAAGACTGAGCGCAAGCGAGGAGCACAGCGAGCAGTCGGCGTTGACGCATACGGTCGCCTCAGGCGCGGACTCGAGCGCCGTGCGGATGTTGCCGAGCGTGTGCGTGACCTCGCCGTAGCGGTCAAGCTGGTCGCGGAAGAGGTTCGTCACAACGACGATGCGCGGGTGCAGCTGCGGGAAGACCTTGACGGCGGCGGCCTCGTCGCACTCGATGACGGCGCGGCTCTTTTTCATTTTGCCCGAGAGCGTGCAGTTCATGACGAACTCGGTCGTGATGCCGCTTAAGAGGTTGGCGCCGCTGCGGTTGGCAAAATAGTCGAGTCCCTGCTCGACGAAGGCCTGCTCGACGATGCGGGCGCTGGTCGTCTTGCCGTTGGTGCCGGTGATGACGACAGTATCGACGTTCTTTGACAGGCGCGCGAGCAGATCGGGGCATACCTTCAGCGCCCAGCGGCCGGGCATGGCCGTGCCGCCGCGGTGGACCAGGCGCGAAAAGGCGCGCAGCAGCTTGCACAGGAGGATCGCAAGGATGGCTTTGAAGTTCATATCGTCTTCTCCGTTGATGAGAGTGGGGTTCCTTTGATTATAATAGCTAGTTGAATATTATATCACTTGTCCGCACCGTCGGCAAGGATTATATGGTGCGGGCAGGCTCCGCCGTGTTCGGAAAAGCAAAGCCCGGGATCCGCCGTACCGACATGCGTCACGGGTCCCGGGCTTTTCGTTATAATGATTATATGGTGGCGAAAAGCCGAAAGGCTTTAAGCAAGCGCGGCCGAGAACCGTTTGTCCGCTCTTATTTTTCGTAGTTGCGGAACATGGCGTCGGTAGCGCTGCGGATCGCAGCGGTGACCTCCGCGACCTTTTCCGGATCCCACGCAGCCGGCTCGGCACGGAGGAAGGAGGTCTTGTCGATTCGGTTGTCAAAGACGCCGATAGGCAGCTGCCAATGACGGCCGTGGGCATCAAAGCTGACGCAGTCGGCCTTGTCGGAATGGCTGACGAGATACTCCATGTCGTCGCAGCCGTAGTCGCCGAGCATGACGGCCATCGGCACGCCGTGGTGAAGATTGGAGCCGGGATCGTTGGGGTCGGCCCGGTCGGCATTCTTCCGGCGGGACTCCTCCGGCGTGACCCAGATGTACAGGATCACGGCGTTTTCCAGGATCTCGGGGCAGAACATGGGAAGGGAGTACTGATAACCGAAGGTACCGGTGAGCGGAAGAGAAGCACCGTCCGGTCCGCCGCGGGCACACTCGATGATAATGGTCTTGTCTTCAAAGCTGTCGGGGTATGCGTTCTGCTTCTCATCGAGCATCTCACGGGCTTCCTTTTCCAGAATGACCGCCAGCTTTTCCCGGATCTCTTCACGGAGCAGACCCATGCGCGGCGCAATGCCGGCGCCGAGACCGGCGCGGTCGATCCGCTCGAACAGTAATTTGGCGGCGGAATCCGGCTTTACGACGCTGCGGTTGAGCAGATCATGATAGTCCTCGTTGAGCAGGTTGCAGAGCGTGCCCCAATCGCGGCCGTCAACAAAAGGCTCTTCTCCGGGATAAAAGATACGGCTCTCGCCCATGGCTTCAAGTTCGTTGTCGATGCGGCGCATCATGTGAACATACGGGAAGTCATCCAGCTGCAGGTTTTCGCCGATGTGGAACTCCTCTTTCAGGCGTTGGCCGTCCACATGTGCCATAAAGTTTCTGACCTCGGATTTTCCGGAGGCGGGCAGCGCCTGAAGCAGGACGACTTTGAATACTTGGTTGCTCATGTTTTTCTCCTTTTCATTCAATACTGTACTTTGAGCCACTGTGTTTTGTCCACGCGGATGTCCCGGTGGCGGTCAACATAGCGGATGATCTGTTCGGAAATCTCTTCCGGCTGGTCGCGGATGATCTCGCAGGCCGTATAGACCTCATAGCCGCCCGCGCCGGAGGCGCGATAGTTGTTCAGACACAGGGAAAGAGACCTGTCCTCTTCCAGCTCCTCGCCCCGGAAGCGCATGGAGACGACCCGCTCCCCCACGGGACGGCGCACGTCGATCACGACCTCCAGACCGGAGATGAAGTCGAAGTTGTAGTGCTGCGGCAGGGGCTTTAAAAAGCTTTCGCTGATCGTGAGCGCGCCCGTGTCGTCGAGAGCAAAATACGCGGCGCTGCGTTCCAGCGCGGTCTTGAGCACAGCGCGGTTCACCTTCAGCGTTTTGAGCGTGTTGGGGAAAAGATAGGTCGCCACGATGTCCCGCACCGTTACGTTTTCGTCCAGGCCCTTGACCTCGTTGCCGAGGCAGGTGCAGGACAGATCCGCGCCGGAGACCTCCAGCTGGACCTGGTTGAAGAAATTGGCGATCAGCGAGCCCTTTGCGGCCATCGTAAGCGGATCGTCCGGCAGGAGCGCCGTGTCCAGGTGCCCCAGCGCCGTGTCGAGAAACGCGGCCGTCTCCCGCTCCAGCGGTGCGAGCAGCGTCTCCGCCGCCGCAAGCGTCCTGCTTCCGGCCGGACACAGCTGGGAGACCGCGCGGACCGTGCCCGCGTCATCCGCGGTCACGTCCATGCGCACATAGCTTTTGGCGCGGTCGGGCGTCTGGCAGGTGTAGGTGCCGAAAAAGCAGCGGTCGGCAAGGGGCATGTGTTGGTGGCCGGTGAGAAGGACGTCATAGTCCAGCTCGCGGCAGATACGCCAGCCCTGGTTTTCTCCGCTCGAGGAGATCGGCGCGCCGGTGTCGACGTCATTTTCAAAGCCGCCGTGATAGATGCAGATGTTCAGGTCTGTCTTCTGCGCGCGCAGCTCCCGCAGCGCCGCCGCCGCGGCTTCAAACGCATCGGTGATCGTCAGCCCGGCGATGTTTTCCGCCTTTTCCCACTGGGGGATGAAGTGGGAGGTCACGCCGGCAAGGCCGACGCGCAGCCCGTTTCGGAGCGTGACGACCGCGGTCTTTTCCACGCCGTGCAGCCCCTCCACGTTGGCACAGAGACAGCGGGCCCGCAGCGCGTCGAGATATCGCTCCAGTTCTTCGACCCCGTAGTTGAAATCGTGATTGCCGAGCGTGATAAAGTGGTAAGCGCCCAGATTCAGCAGTGCGGCCGGGACCAGGCTGCGCTCCCGGCTGCGGCTGTAAAGCCAATAGGTGAAAGGGCTGCCCTGGAGCGTGTCGCCGCCGTCGATGATGAGGGTGTTGCCGTCATCGGTGAAGTTGGCCATGCAGTTGGCAAGCCCGGTATCCGCGCGGCAGTCCTTCGCATAATCGACGGGCGCAAAATAGCCGTGACTGTCGGAGGTGTAGAAAATTGTCAGCTTTCGTTCCATTTTCAAACCGTTTCTTTTCGCACTTGATAAGGAAGGCAAACCCTCCGCTCGAGAAAGCAGAGGGTTTGCGGTGAGGAAATCATTCGCCGCGGGCAAGCTTTTTGCGAATCCTCGTGGAAAGGAATTCGATGATCAGCACGAGGACCATCAAGCCCCAGACGAAGGCGCCGACCATCGCCCAGCGGCGGCTGTTCAGGCACTGCACCAGCGAGGCGCCGATGCCGCCCGCGCCGACGATACCGAGCGTCGTGGCGTCCTTGAGATTGATGTCGAAGCGATAGATCGTCGTGGAGATGAAGCTCGCCGTCAGTTGGGGGATGACGCCGTAGCGGATCTTCTGGAACGGCGTGCAGCCCATGGCGTCCAGGCTCTCGAGGATGCGGGTGTCGAGATCCTCGATGGCAGTGATGTACATTTTCGAGATCATGCCGATGGAGCAGACCGACTGGGTGATGACGCCGCAGGCGGCGCCGGGGCCGGTCACGCGGATCCACATCAGCGCCCAGACCAGGCTGGGGATCGTGCGGATCAGCAGGATCACGATGCGGAAGAGATAAGCGATGGGCTTGGGCATGATGTTGGTGGAGGCGAGGAAGGCAAAGGGGATCGCCAGGATTGCGCCGAAGAGCGTGCCCAGCACGGCGATGGCCATGGTCTGCAGCAGCAGGAAGGGCACATCGGTGTCGCCGGTGCCGAACATCAGCTTCAGATCCGGATGGGTCACGCCGCTGACAACGCCCTGGGCCACACTGCGTCCGGTGACCGTCAGACCTTCATAGTGGATGCTGGAGCCCGACCAGCCGATCAGCGCCGCGAGGATCAGAACGATCAGCAGATACAGCCACCATTTGCGGGGGCGCTGCGCATACATTTCCGCAGCCGTCAGTTTTTCATCCAGCTTTTTTTCAAGCTTTTCCAATTTTTCAGCCATGTCGTTCCTCCTCTCAGCTCAGCTTCTTGCGCAGGTATTCGCTGAAGAATTCAATGGCAACGACGACCACAAACAGCGTCAGCAGCACCATGCCGAGACCGTTGTAATCACGCCAGCCGATACGCTCGTTGATCGTGATGCCGAGACCGCCGGCGCCGACGTAACCAAGGATGGCGGAGGCGCGCACGTTCATTTCAAAGCAGTACAGGCTGTGGCTGAGGTAGACGGGCAGGATCTGGGGCACGCAGGCGGACCAGAAGGCCTGGAACTTGTTGGCGCCCATAGCCTCCATGGCCTCAAACGGGCCCATATCGATGGTCTCGATGCTTTCATAGAGCATCTTGGCCACGATGCCGAAGGTGAAAACGGAGATGGCCAGTGTACCGGCAAAGGTGCCAAGGCCGAAGACCAGCGCGCACACGAGCGCGATCACCAGCGTGGGCAGCGTGCGGATCAGCGCAAGGATGAAGCGGCAGACGCTGACGATCACGCGGCTTTTGTCAATGTTGGTAGAGGACAGGACCGCCACGGGAAGCGCCAGCAGACAGCCGATCACGGTGCCGAGGATGGACATCTTGATAGTATCCACCAGGGGGCCGACGACCTTGTCAAAGAAGTCCCACTTCGGGTGGAAGAGCTTGACGAACAGATCCAGCAGCTTGTCAAACTTTGTGATCACAACGGCGAGGCTGAAGCCCGTTGCCGCGAGGGACAGATAGATCGCCACTGCCAAGAGCAGCACGATCAGCGGCGCGCGGCTGCGGCGGCGGATCGTGGAGTGCCCGTTGGCGAGCGTGATGACCTGGGGCTTGAAGATCTTGTCAAACCAAGTCAGCTTGACGAGGGTGTTGACTTCATTTTCCATCGCGCTTACTCCCCGTCGCCCAGAACAGGCGCTTTTGTGCCGTTGTAAACATAGTCGATCTGCTCCTGCGTGATGGTCGAGGCGGGGCCGTCAAAGACGATCTCGCCGGCACGCACGCCGATCACGCGGTCGCAGTACTGCAGCGCAAGGTCGATGTGGTGGATGTTGAGAAGGATGGAGATGTTGTAGTCCTTGTTGATGCGGACGAAGTCCTGCATGACCTGGCGGGCCGTGATCGGGTCAAGGGAGGCGACCGGCTCGTCGGCCAGGATGATCTTGGGGTTCTGGTTGAGCGTGCGGGCCAGGGCGACGCGCTGCTGCTGGCCGCCGGAAAGCTGGTCGCAGCGGGTGTAGGCCTTGTCCAGGATGCCGACCTTGTCCAGGCTCTCCAGGGCGCGCATCTTCTGGTCCTTGGAGAAGATGCCGAAGAGCACCTTGAAGAAGCTCATGTCCGGCACGTCGGCGGTCAGCACGTTTTTGATGGCGGTAGAGCGGCTGACAAGGTTAAAGCTCTGGAAAATCATGCCGACCTTGCGGCGGAAACGACGAAGCTCGGCTCCCCTGAGGCTGTTGACGTCGACGCCGTCGACGGTCAGCGTTCCCTTGGTGATGTCGTGCATGCGGTTGATGCAGCGGAGAATGGTGGATTTGCCCGCGCCGGACAGACCGATGATGGCGACAAATTCGCCCTGCTCGATCTTCAGGTTCACGTCCTTGAGGGCGGTAAAGCCGTTGGGGTAAGTCTTGTAGACGTTTTTAAATTCAATCATTCGCGTCGATCTCCCTTTCTCGGTTCCTTTTAGTTTCCCTGTCGAAACCGGTCAGCGGCACAGATCGTGCCGCTCAGCGCTTTGGACAGGTGCTCGGAAGGAAAAGGGCCCTGTATTGGTATCGATACAGGGCCCCGTTCAGGCGCAAGAGAGGATCAGTCGTCAGCCAGAACAGTCAGGGCCAGACGGGCGCCGTCATAGTCGGAGTCAACAGCCTTGGCATAGCCGGTGTGGCTGTAAACATCGAAAATGGCCTTGCCTTCCTCGGTGTTGATGATGTTGATGAAGCAGTTCTGCAGAGCCTCGACCATCTCGGGCGTGTAGTAGGGGCTGGCCTTGGAAATGGCAACGGTGTCGTTGTAGATGCCGTCGGTCACGCCGATGACGTTCAGCTCGTTCCAGATGGAATCGGTGCGGCCCATGCCCTGCTTGCCGGTCTCATCCTGCTGATCGGTGGGCAGCATCCAGGAAGCTTCATAGTCGTTGCGGCCGTCGGCATAGCAGACGATCACGTCGACAGACTCAGCGGCGGCATAGGAGAAAGCGGTGCCGTAGCCAGAATCGAGAGGAATGACATTGGACAGGTCGGAGATCTTCTTGCCGTCAAAGTTTTCCATCAGCCACATGGTGGGGTAGATGTAACCGGCGGAGGAAGAGGTCTTCTGGACGGCCCACTTGGCGCCGTCGAGGTCTTCCCAGGTAAGAGCTTCGCCGTTGTTGACCTTCTCGGCCAGCTTCTTGCCGTACTCAGAGGGAGTGGCGTAGATCAGGGCGCGGTAGAAGGTGACCTGGGGGCCGTTCTTCTGGGTGGCGTTGGCATCGCCGTTCCAGTCGGCGGGGTTCTCGCTGTCGTTGGACAGGCCGTTGCGGGTGGCGGTCAGGATAACGTCAACGTCGTCGGAGTACAGGGCGTAGGTGCCGCCGGGCAGCCAGCCGAGGTCGATGGAACCGGCAGACATGGCCTCGCCGGTGGCGTCGTAGCTGGTGCCGACGGTGATGTCGACCTCGTCGATGTCGTAGCCGAGGTTGGCCATCTCAGCCTTGACGAGCTCGGGGAGGTTGGCGGTGCCGGCAATGATGACGTCGGCGTCCTTGGAGGGGACGAACTCAAGCGTCAGCTTGTCGAAATGGGGACGTTCAGGCTCGGCGTTCTCTGCCGGGGCAGCGTTCTCCTGGGGAGCGGCCTCAGTGCTCTGGGCGGGAGCGGCAGCCTGGCCGCAGGCGCACAGCGCGAAGACCATAACAAGTGCGAGGAGCAGTGCGACGATCTTTCTCATTTTGGTATTGTCCTCCTAAAATTTATTATTCACGGCCCGAAGGCCGGTGAATACACAAAAAGAAAACCGACAGGACATGCCCCCGTCATTCGGGGCGGAAATCCCCTTGTTTCGACCGTTTTCTTACGGGGAACAGTTTATCACAAGAGGCGAATCCAGGCAATTGGAAAAACACACGGAAATCCTCATTGGAAAGCCGCGACCCTTCATCTATCTCGACAGTTTTTGTCCCTGCGCTTACAGAGGCAATGCGTACGGCGGATCTTTTGCGCCGGATGGCGCTCTGTTTGAACGGAAAAGGAGCTCGAAACGGGTTCGAACTCCTTTTTCTTTTCAGCCCTTGGACTTGATGTATTTGTCGATGCTCTTGGCGCCGGCCTTGCCCGCGCCCATTGCGAGGATGACCGTGGCGCTGCCGGTGACGGCGTCGCCGCCGGCAAAGACGCCCTCGCGCGCGGTCACGCCGCCCTCGTCGGCCTCGATGCCGCCCTTCTTCGTGAAGGTCAGACCCTCGGTGGTGTTGCGGATGAGCGGGTTGGGGCTCGTTCCGATGGCGATGACGACGGTGTCGACGTCGAGGATCCAGTTGCTGCCCTCAACGGCGACGGGCTTTCTTCTGCCCTTCTCGTCCGGCTCGCCCAGCTCCTGGCGCACCAGCTCGATGCCGGTAACGTGGCCGTCCTCGCCGCCGTGGATGGCGACGGGATTGTTGAGCAGATTGAACTCGATGCCCTCGGCCTCGGCGTGCTCGACCTCCTCCTTACGGGCGGGCAGCTCGTCGCGGCCGCGGCGGTAGCAGATGTAGACGTGCTCGGCGCCGAGACGCTTGGCAACTCTGGCCGCGTCCATCGCGACGTTGCCCGCGCCGACGACCGCCACGCGGCCGAAGTGCTTGATGGGCGTGTCATAGTCGTCGCGGTAGGCCTTCATCAGGTTGACGCGCGTTAAGAGCTCGTTGGCGGAGTAGACGCCAAGCAGGTTTTCGCCCGGGATATGCAGGAACTGCGGCAGACCGGCGCCGGAACCGATGAACACGGCCTCAAAGCCGTCTTCAAACAGCTCGTCCACGGTCTCGGACTTGCCGACGATGGCGTTGTTGACGATCTTGACGCCCATGGCCTTGAGGTTGTCGATCTCGGCGGCGACGATCTCCTTGGGCAGACGGAACTGGGGGATGCCGTAGACCAGCACGCCGCCGGATTTGTGGAAGGCTTCGAAGACCGTGACGTCATAACCGAGCTTTCTGAGGTCGCCCGCGCAGGTCAGACCCGCGGGGCCGGAGCCGACGATCGCGACACGGTGGCCGTTGGATTCCGGCTCTTCGATTTTGGCCTTGCCCTTTTTGTTCATGTGGTAGTCGGCCACAAAGCGCTCGAGACGGCCGATGCCGACGCTCTCGCCCTTGATTGAGCGGACGCACTTGGACTCACACTGCTTCTCCTGCGGGCAGACGCGGCCGCAGACGGCGGGCAGGGAGTTCGTGGAGGTGATGATGTCATAGGCCGCGTCAAAGTCGCCTTCGGCGACCTTGGCGATAAACTCCGGGATGCGGACGGAGACGGGACAGCCCGTGCGGCAGCGCGGATCGCGGCAGTTGAGGCAGCGCTTGGCCTCGTCGATGGCGGCCTCGGCGCTGTATCCGAGCGCGACCTCGTCGAAATTGGAGGCGCGGACGATCGGATCCTGCTCGGGCATGGGGTTCTTTTCCATCTTCATGTTAGCCATTTCTCTTCCCTCCCGTCATGTTGCAGATGTGCTGTGCGGCGGCGTCCTGTTCATCCTTGTAGAAGGCGGCGCGCTTGAGAAGGCTGTCAAAGTCGACCTCGTGCGCGTCAAAGTCCGGCCCGTCGACGCAGGCGAACTTGGTCTCGCCGCCGACGATGACGCGGCAGCCGCCGCACATGCCGGTGCCGTCGACCATGATGGGGTCGAGCGAGATGATGGTCTTGATGCCGTAGGGGCGGGTGACGTCGGCAAGGAACTTCATCATGATGTCCGGGCCGATGGCAATGACGCGGTCAAACTGCGGCCGTCCCTCGGCGATGTTCGCGTCGATCTCCTGCTTGAGGAAGACGGTGGTAAAGCCCTTTTCGCCGTAGGTGCCGTCGTCGGTGCACATGATGAGCTTGTCCGACGCGGCTTTGAGCTCCTCCTTCAAAATAACGATGTCCGCGCTGCGGAAGCCGCCGATGAAGGTGACCTCGATGCCGCGCTCGTGCATCTCCTTGGCGATCGGGTACGCGATCGCACAGCCGACGCCGCCGCCGACCACGCAGACCTTTTTCAGCCCGTCCATCTCCGTGGCCTTGCCGAGCGGGCCGACGATGTCGGTAATGTAGTCGCCCTCGGCCACGGTGTGCAGCATCTTCGTGGTGCGGCCCGCGGCCTGGACCATGACGGTGACGGTGCCCTTTTCGCGGTCATAGCCCGCGACGGATACCGGTACGCGCTCGCCCTGCTCGTCCAGCCGGAAGATGACAAACTGGCCGGCCTGGGCATGGCGTGCGATCAGCGGCGCCTCGATCTCGAAGAGGCAAATGGTTTTTGCGTCGTTTAAGAAACGCTTGGTCACTACTTTGTACATACTCCACCTCTTATCCTGTTATTTTGTGTATGATCGGGAATGCGTTTATGCCAGCTTTTCCATCTCGCCCAGCAGCTCGCCGAAGAGCGCGAGCGCCGAGTTGACCGGGTCGGGCGTGGACATGTCGACCCCGGCGATCTTTAAAAGGCTGATCGGGTCGGTGCTGCTGCCGCCGGAGAGGAACTTCTTGTAATCGGCCACGGCGCTCTCCCCCTCGGAGAGGATGCGGTTGGCCAGCGCCACCGCCGCGGAGAAGCCCGTTGCATACTGGAAGACATAGTAGTTGTAGAAGAAGTGCGGGATGCGCGTCCATTCCAGCGCGATCCCTTCGTCGGAGACCATGTCGGGGCCGAAGTAGAGGCGGTTGAGCGCGTGGTATTTCTCGCTTAGCACGTCGGCCGTCAGCGTCTCGCCCTGCTCGGCCATGCGGCCCATCATCAGCTCAAACTCGGCAAACATCGTCTGGCGGTAAACCGTGCCCTTGAACGAATCGAGGAAGTGGTTGATGAGATAGGCCCGCTCGGTGGGATCGGTCGTCTTTTTCAGCAGATGGCGCACCAGCAGCACCTCGTTGCAGGTGGAGGCGACCTCCGCGACAAAGATGACATAGTCCGCGGTGTTCACGGGCTGAACCTTGCAGCTGTGCCAGCTGTGGAGCGCGTGGCCCATCTCATGGGCAAGGGTGAACATCGAATCGAGCGTGTCCTTGTGATTTAAGAGAACATAGGGGTGCGGGCGGGAGCTGCCGGAGGAATAGGCGCCGCCGCGCTTGCCCTCGTTTTCATACACATCGAGCCAGCGGTGGGAAAAGCCCTCGCGCAGCAGATCGGTATAGTCCTCGCCCAAAACGGCGAGCGCCTCGAGCACGGTGGCCTTGGCCTCCTCGATGCCGATCTTGCGCGTCGCACCGGCGACAAGCGGGGTATAGACGTCGTACATGTGAAGCTCGTCGACGCCGAGCAGCTTCTTTCTCAGCGCGACATAGCGGTACATCTTGTCGAGGTTGCCGTGCACGGCCTCGATCAGGTTCGTATAGACCTCGGTCGGGACCTCGGTATGGTCGAGAGCGGCCGTGAGCGTGTCGGGATATTTGCGCGCGCGGGAGAAGAAAAGGCGCTGGCGAAATTCGGCGTCGAGCGTTGCGGCGATCGTATTCTTAAACTGACCCATGCGGGTGTAATAACTCTCGAAGGCGTTGCGGCGCAGCGTACGGTCGGCGCTCTCCTCCAGCGGGACGAAGGTGCCGTTGGTGAGCTGGTGCTCCCGGCCCTCGCCGTCCGTGACCGGATCGAAGCGGATGTCGGCGTCGCGGAAGGTGCTGCCGATCTGATCCGGGGCGCTCGCGATCTCCCCGGCGGCGGCGAGAAGCCGCTCCTCCTCCGCGGAGAGGATGTGGGCCGCACGGCGGCGGATCTGGTAGATGCTGCGGCGGTAGGTCTCGAGCTCAGGCTGTACGACATAGAAGAGGTTGAGCCTGTCCTCGTCGATCGCCATGATCTCCGGCGTGGCAAAGGCAGCCGCGCTCGCGATGGCGACGTAGGTGTTCATGGCCTTGCCGCGCATATCCTGATAAAAGCCGTTCGAGGTGTCCTGATCGGACGCGCAGCTGGCATAGGTGTGCAGCGGCGTCAGACGCAGCTCGAGCTCATCCTGGAGCTTGAAAAAGCCGAGGAGCTCCTCCGCGCTCTCGCCGAGACGGCCGCGGTAGGCCGCGATGCGCGCCGGCATGTCCTTGAGCGCTTCATACTCTGCCGCCCAGGCCGCGTCGTCCGGAAACATGTCCCGTAAATCCCAGGTAAACTCCTCCGCGATCTCCTTGCGTTTCGGTATCCTGTTCTCTGCCATAAGCATGACTCCTTCTTACATTTTTCCGATTATATATTATATCATGCTTTTTTCTCGAATACAATCAATTACCTGAAATAATAACCGATTTTACGCACATAAGCAGGCGGAAAGGAGTTTTTTATGAACGTATATGTGGTTCAAAACGAGGAGAGCCTTCATGCCGTCGCACGGCGTTTTTCCACGACGGCAGAGACCCTTGCGCGCCTCAACGCCCTGGCCGATCCGTCCCGTACCGTACCGGGGCTTGCCCTGGCCGTACCCGGCGAGGCGCACAAGCCGCGGCGCGAGGCCGTTGTGAACGCATACGCCTACCCTACGCTCCCGGTCCGGATCGCGGCGGAGTTGCTGGGGCACTTTTCCTTTTTTTCCTCGTTCTGCGCCCGGATGACCGCGGAGGGGGATCTGATCCCGCCGGATGACGCCGCGCTTGTCGGCGCCGCGCTCTCCTGCGGCGCAATGCCGCTTCTCTGCGTGGCCAATCTCGGCGAAGGCGGCGGCTTTTCCGGCGATCTTGCCCACGCCGTACTGGCAGACAGCCGCAGGCAGGAGGCGCTGCTTGAACGGATCCTCGCCCTGATCGGCGCGCGCGGCTATCGCGGTGTAAGCCTGAACCTCGCCTGTCTTTATCCCTTTGACCGCGAGGCCTGCAACGCCTTTTTGCGGCGCGCCGCGCAAAGGCTGCACGAGCGCGGGTGTATGCTGATCACGGCGCTCGCCCCCAAAGCGGACGAGAGCAGGAGCGAGTGGCTGTATGCGGCGCACGACTATGCCGTTCACGGCGAGGAGGCTGACTGGGTGGTCCTGATGACCTATGACTGGGGTCATATGCACGGCGAGCCGGGGCCTGTTTCGCCGCTCGGCGGCATCCGAAGCGTGCTTGACTATGCCTCGGAGCGCATTCAAAGCGGCAAAGTCCTGATGGGCTTTTCGAATTATGCCTACAACTGGGTGCTGCCGTGGCGGGAAGGCGGCGAGGCGTCCGTGCTGTCGAACGCGGCGGCGGCCAACCTTGCCGTGTCGGCCGGGGCGGAAATCTGTTATGACGCGCGCGCCGCCGCCTCGCATTTCCGCTATCGCGACGCGGCGGGGCTTTGGCACGAGGTGTGGTTTGAGGACGCGCGCAGCGTAAAGGCCCGGCTTTCACTCGTGGACGAATATGATCTTGGCGGAATCAGTCTGTGGGCGGCAAATTTCCCCAATCCCATGCTTCTTGCCACCTTGCAGGAGGCTTTTTCTCCGGTGAAGTTACGGTAGGCAGAAGTCGGGAAATCGCTGTTGCTGCAGACAGCCGAACAGAGAACAGAAAAAGCAGGAACGTCATCCTGAGGAGCAAAGCGACGAAGGATCTTATTTCTGCTTATAAATCGAACCCTTTAAGATCCTTCGCTCCGCTCAGGATGACAATATAGAAGTGCTGCTGCGCCATAAGGCGCAGCAGCACAATGAATTGCGTGTAGGTTCAGCGCGCAGAGTTTTGGTTCTGGTGGATGCCAGGTATCGCCAGAAGCTTATCCTCATACTCTTGGTGGGTGATGATGTTGTCCTGCAAAAGCTTCTCAAGCGTATCCGCACGCTCGCGGATAGCTTCTTCCGTCCACATGTCAGGCGCATAAACGAAGGCCGGCTCCGGCGCCGACTGTGCGGATGTCGAGATGGGGTTCTCACCGGGCAACCTCAGGGCAAGACCCGCCAGGAAGACAGCCGCCATCCAGACCATTTCATCCAGAATTGCCACCAGATTAAAGTCGCCCCGGAGCGTCATATAGGGAAGCATCATACCGAAAAGCCGCACAGTCAGGGCGGCAGCACAAAATCCAATGGCAGAGCCGTGGGCGCGCAATCCCAGGTAGAACAGAAGCTCGGGAAGCGCGGTAAATGCCGTCACGATCAACATGGCGAAGATCAACAGGCCGTTCTGTGAATACGTACCAATCATTGACGAGACCGTGTTGTAAGCACAAACCAGTACCAGCGCCAGGGCAGCAATGCGGCACAAGCGGTCCCGGTCCCAGAGCAGTCCTATGGCGAGAATAAGGAAGCAGACAAAGGAGATAATAGTGCCGATCTGATAGCTCCAATAGGCGTCAAGCCGACCGGTCACCACAAAGGCAATGCTGCTGAACGCTTTCCACAGTGCGAGCAGCAAAAACAGGACGCCGGAAAAAACCCGATAAATTTTACTCTTCTTGTCGACCATTGTCTGTCCTCATAGCTGTCGCAGAAGCTTGCTCTTGATTTCTTCGTAGGTATCCTCACTGATCTCCCCCGTTTGCTTCATCCAGGTCAGATCCCGGAGATCCTGTGCCGCTTCCCGGCTGCGTTTTAAATCCACGTATACCGTAACCGACTCAGAGGGAAGCGCCTCAGCAGGCCGTGGATGGGGAGATTGATAGACCGCATTGCCAAAGCCAAGGAGGCAGAAAAAGATCGGTGAGAAGAAAGCCATGCCCAACCCGAAACCGACGCTTTTGCCGAAGGCACGTGACAAATCAATACAGCATTTGACGGTCAGATACAGACGATAGAAAGGAATCAGAAGCAGCAGCATTTTCCAGCCGTCGGCATACAGCTCCTCAAAAATCACGTAGATGTTGCGAAACGGGACCAGCGACTCCCAGCCCTTTCTACCCATCTTTTGATACATCTTCCACTGGGCCGCAAGAATCAGAATGGCATAGAGCAAATAGAGCAGTGACACTATGAGCGTCGACATGGTCTCCGTATCCTGCTGCGACATTCCTCACCGTTCCTTTCTCTGAGGAGTCTTTTGGGTATGCGCCCCTTATTTCTCAAAGCTTCTGGCCTTGTCAAGGATGAACTGGCGCAGCCAGTCGCCGGCCTCGTCGTTCTTCAGCGCGAAGTCGATGATCGCCTCGAGATAGCCCCGGAGGTTGCCGGTGTCATAGCGGCGGCCCTCAAAGTCGACGGCGCACATCTTCTCGCGGTGGCAAAGCTCCTTCATGCCGTCGGTCAACTGGATCTCGTTGTTGCGCCCGGGGGCGGTGTGCTCCAGGATGTCAAAGATCGCCGGCGTCAGCACATAGCGGCCGAGGATGGCATAGTCCGACAGCTTTTCGCGCAGCGTCGGCTTTTCGTTCATGTCGCTGATGCGGTAGACGCGGTCGGAGAGCTTTTCCTCCAGCTTCACCGAGGAATACTTGACGATCAGCTCGTCCGGCACCTGGCGCACCGCGACGGCGCTGCACTCGTTCGTCTCCGCGGCCGTGACCAGCTGCTTGAGAACGGGAGTCTCGCTGAGCATGATGTCGTCGCCGAGCAGGATCGCGAACGGCTCGTCGCCCACAAAGCTCTTGGCGCGCCAGACCGCGTGGCCGAGACCCTTCGTCTCCTTCTGGCGGAGGAAAAACACGTCCGCCATATCCGCGACCTCGCGGACGATCCGCGCGTCGTGCGGCTTGCCGTCCAGGATCAGTCTCTCCTCGAGGTCGGGGGCGTAATCGAAATAGTTTTCGATCGCGCTCTTGCCGCGGTTGGTGATGATCAGGATCTCCTCGATACCGGCCGCGACAGCCTCCTCCACGATGTACTGGATAACAGGCTTGTCGACCAGGGGCAGCATCTCCTTGGGGATGCTCTTCGTGTTGGGCAGCAGTCTCGTTCCGAGTCCCGCGGCCGGAATGATGGCTTTTCTGACTTTCATGAGCAGCTCCTTCCCCGCCCGGAAAAGGCGAGTTTATTTTTGATTCACGCGAGCGACAAATTCACGGAACGACTTGACCCTCGGCAGCTGACGCAGCAGCGTGTAGCCGATCAGGAACAGGACGCCGAGTTCCCCGAGGCCGACCGTGAAGGCGTTGAAGCCGTAAGACCGGATCGGGCTGGGGAATTCCTGGATCCGGTAGGCCCAGGTGAGGACCGCGCCGACGATGACGGCATTGAAGATGACCGGCATCAGGCAGCCGAGGATGCGGTTTTTCACCGTGTTTCCCCGCTTGCCGAACCAGGCCGTGCAGAGCGCGGCGAGAAGCGTGGCCAGCGAGCCGAAGACGATATCGGCGATCGTTCCGGTATACAGATTGGCAAGGATGCAGCCGATCCACAGACCCCACACGGTGCAGGGCATGAAGAAGGGCAGGACGGTGAGCGCCTCGCTCACACGGAACTGGACGGCGCCGTAGCTGATCGGGGCAAGCGCGATGGTCAGCGCGGCGTAGGCGGCGGCGACGATCGCCGCGGCCGTAATGCGAAGGGCAGTGCTTTTCTTTTGCATGGGAAGGGGTACCTCCATTTTTTATTACACAGGGTGTGGAAACCTGTGTTTGCGTGGTTAGATTCTAGTTTCTAGTTTTTCGTTTCCAGCAAGCGTCACTAGAAACTAGATACTGGAAACTAGAAACTCGCGTCCGCGGTGACGCGGCGCGGACGCAGCGGGCGCCGGCGCTCGAGAGCGCCGACAGGGCAGCGGAGCGGCTCGGCCGTGAAAAGGGCGCGAAGCTCTTCCTCGTTTTCCTCATAATAGCGCGCCGCCGTCCAGGCACAGGCGTGCGAGACGCGGCACAGCCGGGCAACGCCCGCCGTGCCGTACAGTTCGCGATAGCGGAAATAGACCGTGGGCGGGATGAGCAGCATGCACGCGCCGTGCTTGGCCTCGGCCTCATACCGGGCATAGAGCTCCTCGTCATAGCTCTGGCTGGCCACGGCAAAGCGCCGGTCGGCCGTATGGCCGAGCAGCAGATGCATCAGCTCCTCGGCAAGCGTGAAGCGGATGCGCTTTTCCGCCGCGCGGTCGTTATAGCCGATGGCGCGGCCGCGGCGGCCGGACATGGCCACGCCGTCCCGGTTGCCCCAGACGGCAAAGACCGCCTCGCGGCTCATGCCGCGGCGCTCGAGCTCGCTGAGCGTCACGAGGCGCGCGCCGTAGTGCCGGCAGAGCGCAGCGACATCGACCGGCAGCGTCAGGCCGTGGCGGCGCACAAGCTCGTTGGCCGTGCGCACGACGCGCCGCTCACGCTCCGTCATCATCGCGGAACTCCTCCGGAAAAGCGATCTTCAGCAGCTGGAGCATGTCCTGCCGCCGCTCGGGCGACATTTTTTTGCCCGCGCGCGCGATCATCGTGATCTCCGGCAGCTCCTCTCTCTCGTCGGAGCGCTCGTTCTCCTCCCATCCGGTCAGGGCGGACAGCGGGAGGCAGAGCGCGGCGGCAAGCGCGCGCAGTCGTTCAAGCGGGATCTTGTCCGTCGTTCCCGTGGCATAGCGCTGGATCGCCGACTTGGGGATCGCCGTGAGACGGGCAAGCTCGCCATAGCTTATTCCTTTTTCCGTGATCGCCTGATACAGGCGGGTTGCGATCTCATTCATCGTTATCACCATGGCCATCATAGCACGGCCGTCTCAAATTTGCAATAAGTTTTTCAAAAAGATTTTCGTTTCGTC
>ONSW01000107.1 GCA_900320595.1 uncultured Eubacteriales bacterium
CCGCGGAACTCCTTTCGAATTCCCTCCAGCTCCAGCTCGGCCGTGTCGATGATCGTGTAGTTGGCGCAGACACGAGGCAGAAAGCGCGCGACGCGTTCTGCAAGCGGGCGCTGTTCGTCCTCGCCGATGAAGAGCGTGACGGGTGTGTCGGCGACGATGATCTCCTGCATGCCGTGGAAGAACTCCTGACAGCTGATAGACTTGGTGCGGATCCACATCTGCTCTTCCCAGTAGCACATGGCGTAGGAGTAGGTGGCTCCGTACTGGTTGCCCGAGCCGATGAAGTAGTGCGGCAGATCAGGCCGCTCGCGGTGGAAAGCGACTGTCTTTTTCGCGTACTCATATGCCCAGGCGTCCGCAGCCTTTTCTACCTCTGCCAGCGCGAGGGCGAGATGGGCCTCGATCTCGCAGTTGTACTCCTCATAGGCGGCGAACTCGCCGTTTTTGTACATGAGATAGTTTGCGACCATATAGAACTTCAGCTGCTCGTTCTTAGGATAGAGGATCAAATAATCCTGCTTGTCCGGCGCAGTTAGTGTCGAACCCGGCGTGTCGATAAAGGCGAAGATCTTGCCTCCGATTTCCCGGACGCGCTCGACGAGCCGCACCATCTCCTTGGTGTCGCCGGAAACCGAGGAATAAATGACCACGGACCGTTCGGTAAAGCGGCGGTTGCCGGTGGTGAGAAACTCCGCGGCGTTTTCAACATAGATGGGCAGAGAAGAGCGGCCGCGCATATAGACCTCCACCTGCATGGCGGAAGCATAGGTGCCGCCGATGCCGATAAAATAGATCCCGTCAAAGCCTTCCTCCCAGATTCGGTCGATAACCGCCTCGATCTGGGGACGGAGCGCCAGAGCGCCCTGCACGCTCTCAATCGCTTCCTTTTCATCAAAATTGCGCAGGCAAGGACCCTCTGTCTCCTGCCATTTTTTCGCTTCAAAACTCATAGTACGACTCCTTAATAGAATTCTCCGTCCGTCTCCAGTCCGAGGAAGAAACGGAGGCAGTGTCCGTATCCGGCCTCCTCCGCCGCGAGACGGAAGCGCCGGTTATGCTCGTAAAGGAAGTCCTCCGTGCCGCAGAGCTGAATCAACCGCGGCCGGTCAGCCTGTGCGGCGGCGCGCCGCACCAGCGCGATCGGATCGTCCTCCTCGGGCAGCTCGCCCGTCGGGTAGAGCGCGTCAAACTCGCCCGGCTCGATCTCCGGCAGCATCCCTGCGCGCGCCTCGTCGACAAAACGGCGGAAGTCCAGCACGCCCGAAAGAGCGGCGATCGTGCCGAAGCGCTCCGGTCTGCGCAGGCCGATCTTGAGCGCGCCGTAACCGCCCATGCTCTCGCCCGCAATCATGCAGTCCTCGCGCGGCCGCCTGAGCGCGAACCATTGCTCGCACAGCTGCGGCAGCTCGTCGGCAACATAGTGGAAATAACGCGGGGCAGTGGGATAGTCGCAGTAAAAGCTGCGCTGTGCCTCGGGCATGACGACAATCAGATTGAATTTTTTCGCGTAGTATTCGATTTTTGAAAAGCGCAGCCACTCGTCGCAGTTGCCTCCGAGGCCGTGCAGCAGAAAGAGCAGCTTCGGCGTCCCACCGAGCAGCGGCGTGACGTCGTTGGACGCATCCGGCAGGATCAGATTGATCCGCGTGGTGGTTTTCAGCTCTTCGGAATAAAAGTTGCCGCTAAAGCTTCCCATGTTTGCTCCTTTCAGCGCTCGACGATCAGCTCTTCTTCACCGCCCTCGGGAATCAGAACGCGCTGCAGCGCGATCACACGTCCCTCGCTATCAAGATACTCCCGCTCGAGACACAGGGCGGCGCGCTCCTCCCTGAGCCGCAGGATGCGCAGATCGCGCCGCTCAAGCTCGACAAGCTCAAGACTCTGGCGTGCTGTATGAACGCCGGGGAGAGGCAGTCTCCACAGCGAGCCGCGTTCGGGCAGCGGCGCCCGCTTCCGTTCGGTGCCGTGTCCGGGCAGCACCAGTTCCTCAAGGAACAGCGGATTCCCACCTCGGCTGAAAAGACGGCGCAGGCACAAAATCTCCTCATCCTTACCGATCGAAAAGCGAGCGGCGTAATACGCGCCCGCCGGACGAATCTGTTGGCGGAAGGTCTTCATGCGCAGACGCCCGGCGTCAACGGAGGGATTAGAATAAC
>ONSW01000038.1 GCA_900320595.1 uncultured Eubacteriales bacterium
ATCGACCAGGAGACGACCATGGCGCCGATCATGAAGGCGTTTTTCAGTCCCTCTTTCATCTCAGCGCTTCAAACATCCTCCGCAGCGCTTCCTCGTCCATATGAACGGGGTTGTTGTTCATCAGCGGGTGGGCGGCGCAGTCGCGGCAGAGCTTATCGAGATCGACCTCGCCGAGGTCGGAAAGACGCGTGCGCAGACCGCCGAGCGCCTTGAGCGCGGCGATGCGGTCGGCGAGCTCGTCCGTGCCGGAGAGACCGACAGCGCGGCAGAGGTATTCAAGCCGCTCGTCGGCATTGATGCGCACGAGACTGTCGAGCGTGAAGGCGCAGGCCTCGCCGTGGGGCAGATGATAATCCTCGCTGAGCGGATAGCTGCAGGCGTGGCTGGCAGCCGTCTTGGGCAGCGCGAAGGACAGGCCGCCGAGCAGCGCGGCATAGGCCATGTTGGCGCGGGCTTCCATGTCAGTGCCGTCGCGGTAAGCCTTTTCGAGGTTCGCGAGGATGATGCGGACCGCCTCGATCGCCATGAGGTCGGAGATCGGCTGGTGGTTGCGGCTCCAGTAGCCCTCAAGGGCGTGGGCCAGCGCGTCAAGACCGGTGTTCATCGTCGTGCGCGGGGGAACGGTGGAGGACAGGACAGGGTCGACGATCGCGGCGCGCGGCATGAAGACCGGGTTGTTGATCGTCTTTTTCTCCGTGCCGTGGGAGACGACGGAGACCTGGGTGACCTCGCTGCCGGTGCCGGCCGTGGTCGGGACGGCGATGATCGCAAGACGCTTGTCCGGGAAGGGGCGCGTGCCGCGGTAGTATTCCTCGGCCTCACCGTCGCCAAGGCTGATCGCCGCGGCGAACTTGGCTGTGTCAAGCGAGCTGCCGCCGCCGATGCCGATGACGGCGTCAGCCTTTTGTTCACGGCAGATCTTCACGGTCTCGATGATGCCGGAGAGCTGGGGGTTCTGCTCGACGCCGCCGAAGACGCCGACGATCGAGCTGTTCTCCTCACGCATCTTTTCGGCCTGGGGGGCGAAGTGCCTGCCGCAGGCGATAACGCAGCGATGGAGGCCGAGCTCGGCGAGAATGTCGCCGAGAGAGGCAAATTTACCCTCGCCGAAGAAGATCTTGACCGGCTGGGAATAGACGAAATTATTTGCCATAGATCTCATCCTCGATCGCGGAGACCTGAACAGCGAACTTCTTCATGTTCTCCTTGCGCCAATCCTCGAGATCCTGGCACCACTCGGTGGCGAGGAAGGTCTTGGTCATCTCAACGGCCATCTCGGGGCCGACGATCCAGCCGCCCATCGCGAGGATGTTGGCGTTGTTGATCGCACGGGCCATCTTGGCGGAGTACACGCCCTCGCAGGCGACGGCGTAGACGCCCTTGAACTTGTTGGAGACGACGCACATGCCGGCGCCGGTGCCGCAGATCAGGACGGCCTTGTCATAGGTGCCCCTCTGGACCAGGGGAGCGACCTTGTTTGCCACGGCGTAGTAGGGGACGACGTGGTCGAGGTCCTGCGTGCCGAGATCGTCGAATTCAACGCCCGCTTCGGTGAGGTAAGCCTTGATGGCTTCCTTGGCGGAAAAACCGGATTTGTCGCTGCCGATCGCAATTTTCATGATAAACTCCTTTTGCCGCTTGGCGGCATCCTTTTATTTTTTCGTTGGAAAGCTCCATGCGCCGCAGTAAGGCGCATGGAGCATGGTGCTTGTTTTTACTTGAGGGCCGCGGCCTTGCGGGCGGCGGCGAGGATGTCCTCCTTCGTGAGGGAGAGAGCCTGGCGCAGGTAGGGGACCTTGCCGACTTCGCCGAAGCGGTCCTGCACGCCGAAGGCGCTGACGGGGACGCGCTCGAGGGCGAGAGCCTCGCACACGGCGGAGTGCAGACCGCCGATGACGTTGTGGTTTTCCACGGTCAGGACGGTGCCGGTCTTGCGGGCGGATGCGATAACGGTCTCGCGGTCGATGGGCTTGATCGTGTGGACATTGATGACGTCGCAGCTGACGCCCTCTTTTGCAAGCTCGTCGGCGACGTCGACGACGTCGCGGGTGAACATGCCGGAGACGAAGATGGACAGATCCTTGCCTTCGCGCAGGGTGTCGGCCTTGAAGAGGTCGAACTTGTAGTCGGGTGAGAACACGTCGGGCGTGACCTTGCGGAACAGGCGCATGTAGACCGGGCCGTAGTAATCGTTGAGGACGGGCATGGCGGCGCGCAGCTGGGTCTCGTCAACGGGCTCGAAGATCACGACGCCGGGGATGGAGCGGACAACGCCGATATCCTCCATGCTCATGTGGGTGCCGCCGTTGAGCTCGGCGGAGATGCCGGGGTCGGTGCCGACGATCTTGACGTTCTGCTTGGCATAGGAGATCGAGATCGCGATCTGGTCGCAGATGCGGCGCGTGGCAAAGGGCGTGAAGCTTTCGATCCAGGGCTTGAAGCCATAGCTGGACAGACCGGCCGCGATGGAGGCCATGTCCTGCTCGGCCACGCCGCAGTCGAACATCTGCTCGGGGAACTGCTCGTACAGCTTGCGGGTGCCGCTGGCCTTGGCCAGGTCGGCGTCGAGGACGACGACATGCTTGTCCTCTTCCATGAATTTCGCCAGGCATTCGGCGTAAACAGCTCTCATTTCCATTGTTTCAGTCCTCCCCTCTGATTTCGCGAATGGCGGCCGCAGCCTGCTCCTCGCTGATGTTGGTGTTGTGGTTGCCGGCGCCGAGATCCTCGATCCACTTGACGCCGCAGCCCTTGCGGGTGTTGAGGATGACCATGGTGGGCTTATCCGTCACGCGGTTGAGCTTGGCCTGCTTGACGGCGGCGGAGACCTGATCCACGTCGTTGCCGTCGGCAACGTCGATCACGTTCCAGCCGAAGGCTTTCCACTTGTCGGCGAGCGGGGCGATGTCGTTGACCTTGGCGACCGTGTCGTCGATCTGGAGCTTGTTGTAGTCGGTGAAGGCGATGAGGTTGGAGAGCTTCTTGGAGGCGGCGAACATGCCGGCTTCCCAGATCTGGCCTTCCTGAGACTCACCGTCGCCGATCAGCGCGTAGATCGTGGCACCGTCCTTTGCAAGCTTGGAGCCGAGCGCAACGCCGACGGCGCAGGAGAAGCCCTGGCCGAGGGAGCCGGTCGTCATGTCGATGCCGGTGGTGAGGTTCATGTCGCAGTGGCTGGGCAGGTGAGTGCCGCCCTGATTGAGGGTGAGCAGCTCTTCCTTGCCGAAGTAGCCGCGGTTGGAGAGCGTGGCGTAGACGGCGGGGCCGGCATGACCCTTCGAGCAGACGAAGCGGTCGCGGCCTTTCATCTTCGGGTTCGCCGGGTCAATGTTCATCTCTTCAAAATACAGCACAGCCAGCAGCTCGACGACGGAAAGGCAGCCGCCGATGTGGCCGACGCCGAGGTGACCGATGCAGGTCATGATATCACAGCGGATATCCTTGCAGAGTTCTCTTAAGTCCTTGTTCAATGTCAGTTCCTCCTAATTTGATTAAAAGGTTTAACTAATTTAGATTGTAATCCCTGTATATCCCTTTGTCAAGGGAGAAGCGGCGGAAGGCGGAGAAAAATTTTTGCTTTTGTGTTGACATCCCGCCGGGCGGAGTCTATGATAATTCACAGAGTTTATTAAATACGGAGGGCTTCTATGAAAACCTTTTCTCCCGTCTATATCCCGGTCGGCGTGCCGACCTTCCATCTTGAGAGCGCTCAGGCGCAGTTCGACGCCTCCGTCGCGCTTTTGAAGAGCATCGACGAGCGCTTCACCGTGCCGGAGAAGATGCTGCTGAATCTTGACGATCTGCGCGCCTATCTCGACACGCTCACGCCCGATCTGATCGTGTTTCAGAATCTGACCTTGTGCTGCTGTGGACGCTGCGCGAGCCCGTGATCGACGGGGGACGGCTTCGTCTCAACTCGCTCACCGGCGCGTACAGCGCGGCGAATACGCTGCGCGCCTTCGACGACCGCAGCTTTGCCTATCTCTTCGGCGCCCCGGATGAGGAGCGCTCGAGGGAGACGATCGAGGCCGTCGTCAAGGCGGCGGCGCTGAAAAAGGAGATGCGCAGTCTCAAAATGTCCGCCGTCGGCCACACGCCCCAGGGCTTCGGCTTCGGCCGGGCGCTCGACAGCGAGCTGATGAACGCCTTTGGCGTTGAGCTTGAGGCGATCGAGGCGCGCGAGCTGATCGACAAGGCAAAAACCTACTCCGACGAGGAGGTCGCGGCTTATCTCGAAAAGACCGAGAAGATGACCTGCGGGCTCGACAAGACGCCGGAGCACAACCGCATCGACCACGCCCGCCTGCTGAAGGCGTACAGCGACTATGTGCGCGAGCACAACATCGGCGCACTGGCCTCCCGCTGCTGGCCGGATTTCTTCACTGCCTTCGGCACGCCGGTGTGCACGGTGCTGTCCATGCTCAACGACGAGGGCGTGGCCGCCGCCTGCGAGGCGGACATTTACGGCGCGCTGTCGATGTGGATCGGCATGCAGCTCTCCGGTGAGCCGGTCTTCTTCGGCGACCCGGTCTCGCTCGACGAAGGCGAGAACACCGTGACCTTCTGGCACTGCGGCGCGGCCGCCTGCTCGCTGGCGCGGCATGACACCGGAGCGGTCGTCGGCGTGCACCCCAACCGCAAGATCGGCCCGGCGATGGATTTCGGCTGCGAGGCATTCCCGGAGGCCACGGTCTTCCGGATCGGACGCGAGCCGGACGGCTTCTTCCGCTTCTTCCTCACCGAGGGCGAGGCACTCGACAAGCCCAAGCAGTTTATCGGCACGTCGATCGTCGTCAAGACCGACAGCCCCGCCCGCGAGGTCGTCGTCATCCGAGGCCGCCACGCCGCCGCGCTCGAGGAGCTGGCGAACATGTACGGCTTTGAGGTCTGCCGGTACTGAAAAGATGAAAACGCGGGAACGCTGCCCGAAGGCCGGCGTTCCCGCGTTTTTTATTGATCTCTTCAGCGAAGATTGTCTTTGGCAAAGACAACGTCGCCGATATAGCTGTTCGGCAGCTTTCCGACCTGCTCGGGATCAAGGCCGCGAGCGGAAAAGACGCCCGTGATCTTTCCCTGCATGACAGCGACGGGGACGCCCGGATAGCGCCCGTCGAGCACCCCGTCCACGGCATCCGTTACGCCGTGGAGACAGCTCATGGGCAGTTCGCCGGCTTTGTGGCAGTTGAGGATCCGGTCAAATTCGCCTTCACGCGCGGCAAGCTTGTGCAGGCTATGAGAAAAAACCTCGAGAGTGCAGGAGGCGTATTTTCCCCGGCCTTCGCCCTGCGCGGGCAGCATGATCAGCGGCTGGGGGCCGCAGTTGTCGCCGGAGAAGAGGATGCGGGCTTCACGATAGAGAAAGGAAACGCAGCCGGGCGAGTGGCCCGGCATGGTAATGGCCTCGAGTGTAACGCCGCCGAGATCGAACAGGTCGCCGTCGCGGATCTCCAGCAGCTCGGGCGCCGCGCCCGGGGGAGCAAAGACCGTGTCTTCCTCCGTCCAGATGCCGGCACCGGACAGCGCCGCCTGCGCCTTCTCGTTCATGGCGCGGTCATCGTAGGAGGCAAGCAGCATCGCCCAGTCCTCCCTGCAGGCATAGGCCCGGGGAAACTGAAAGTCGCCGCCCGCGTGGTCAAGGTGCCCGTGCGTGTTGAGCACGATCAGCGGCAGGTCGGTAAACTGGCGGGCAAAGGCGTTGAGATCGCCGAAGCCGTAGCCGGTATCGATGTAGGCGGCGGCGTTCCGCCCGATCACAAGATAGAAAAACTCGTTTGTCAATCCAAGCAGACCGTTGACGCGGATGATGTTGTCACACACGCGGGTGTAACGCAGAAATGAGCGCATGATCGTTTCCCCTTCCTTTATCATTCGGGCGGGCCTTCCTGCTTGCAGGCAAGAGGAAAGCAGCTTTCGGAACCTCTTGTCTGAAAACCTATCATTCTGACGATTATGCGTCAAGGACGACCTCGGCGCAGATGCTATCTTTGTGATTTTTTCACAAAATAAAATATCTAATATGGTAGAAATGTCTATTGACGAAAAGCCTTGTTTTCCTGTACAATTTTATCATAGTTATTTTACAGCGTTAATCAATTACGGGGGATCGGAAAAAGGGGACCTCCCGGTATTTGGTTGCCGCCGTAATATAATGGAAAGCGGAAATCATACCGAAAAAAGGAAGGAAAAGACATGAAAAAACTGATCGCACTTCTTCTTGCGGCTGTTATGTGCTTCGCCCTGTGCGCGTGCGGACAGAGCGCAGCTCCCGCGCCCGCCCAGGAGGCCGCCCCCGCCGAGGAGGCCGCTCCTGCCGAGGCCGCAGCCCCCGCCGAAAAGGTCACGCTGACCCTGATGAACATCTGGTGCGGCGCCGACAGCAAGACCACCGAGTGGACCCGTATCATCAACGACTTCAACGCCGAGTATGAAGGCGTGTACGAGATCGTTGTCGAGGATCAGCCCAACTATGACGACTATGAGCTGAAGATGAAGGCTCTCGTTGCCAGCGGCGACACCCCCGACCTGTTCACCTTCAAGGGCCAGGTCCTGAAGGACTACAGCACCAGCGGCCAGCTGATGGATCTGACGGCCTTCCTTGCGAAGGACGAGATCGCCAGCCGTTTCAAACCCGGCACCTTCAACGGTCTGGACTTTGACGGAAGCATCTACTGCATCCCCTACGAGACCGCGTACATCCCCCTGATGTACAACAACAAGCTCCTTGAGGCTGCCGGCGTCGAAGTGCCGACCAGCTTTGACGAGCTGTACGCCGCGGCCGATAAGATCACCGCGAGCGGCGTCACCCCGCTGACCCACGTCACCGGCGGCAATGCCTGGTTCTCCCAGCTTTGGTTCACCTACTGCCTGGCCTCCGTTGCCGGCGAGCATGCGCTTGAGCTTGCTTACGACAGCCCCGAATGGATCGAGGCAGCCGAGCTGTACAAGACCCTGGCTCCGATCTCCGAGGCCGACCTTGTCGGCGGCGGCACGCAGGAAGCCAACGGCCTGTTCTTCAACGAGAAGACCGCTATCTATGTCAACGGCACCTGGATCTGCGGCCGTATCGCCAATGAAGGCGTTCCCGGTCTGGCCGATGGTCTGAGCATCGGCGGCAGCCTTGCCTACAACGGCAAGAACGGCGGCGGCATGATCAACATCAACCAGGGCTACCTGGGCGCTGCCCGCTCCGACGATCCGGCGCACATCGCCGCTGTCGAAGCCTTCTTCGAGTTCATCACCCGTGCCGAGCAGGTTCTGCCTCTGTCCAAGTCCTCCGGCGCTCTGTTCTCCGTCGACTATGACGAGAGCCAGCTCGATCCGGGCCTCCAGACCCAGATCCTCAACGCCGGCAAGGCCGCCAGCTTCACCATCAACACCATCCAGAACAGCATGAGCCCGCAGGTCTGGGGCGCGTATCTGGAGAACATTGACGCCCTTGTCCTTGGCGAAATCACCGCCGAGCAGTTCTGCCAGGCCCTGGCTGCTGCCGCGGAATAAGCCTTACATCCGCGTAAGAAAAGTTTCAATGGGCGGCCCGCAACTCCCGTGAGCTGCGGGCCGCTTTGCTTTTTCAACAGCTGAGGTGGAAGTATGTCCGTAAAGGAATCGGTTTTCAAATTGGAAGAGGGGCTTTTCCGTATCGTCGAGACGGAGGAGAGCGGGCGCTTTGTCGACAGTTATCTGATCGAAGGCAAACGCACGGCGCTTCTTATCGATACGCAGCGGTGCGAAAATGATCTCAGAGAGGTCGTCAGAGACCTGACGGACAAGCCGCTGGAGATCGTGATCACGCACGCCCATCCCGACCACCTAGGCCCGGCAACGGAAGCTTTCCTGCGCGAGGGGATCCCGGTATGGGTCTTTCGCGAGGAGATCGAGTTGTATGCGCCGTTCGGAGACGCGGCGCTTCCCATCCGCTTTGATAAAGAATACGGTCTGCGCGATCTGTCTGAAGGACAGGTGTTTGACCTGGGCGGATATGAGCTTGAGATCAGAAGTCTCGGCGGGCACACACCGCGCGCCGCCATGCTGATCGAAAGAAAAAAAGGCTGGCTCTTTTCCGGGGACGCAATGGGGAACCGCTCGTTCTACATGCAGGTGGACGGTGCGAGCAGCCTTGAAAGTTTTTCTGTACAGATGGACGATTTTCTTGATATAATAAAGATAATCCCCGATTTGAAGATCTATTCCGGTCACGGCATCGGAAAAGAGAGCCGTGATCTTGCCTGGGCCGAAGCTGTCCGGGAGGCGACGGAGCTGATCCTTGACGGCAGCTGCGCCGGCGTCCCGACCGAGAGCCCGTGGCCCAACACCCTCCGGATGGAAACGCCGGTGTTCCCGGATGGGTATTTTTACCGGAGCGACAACATTCGCTGAATAAACGCCGCGGCGTTTTCGGATATACGTTAATCGAGGAAAGGGGACTCGCTTATGTATCTGCGCAAAGAAGACCGCTGGAAGCTGTTGGTTTTCCTGCTTCCGGCAGTCGTGCTGTTTATCGCCTACTTCCTGTATCCGCTCATTTACGTGATCGTGATGAGCTTTTACAAATGGGACGCCTTCCACCCGCCCGAGTACAGGGGCTTTGCGAACTATGCGGCGCTGTTCAAGGATCTGACCTTCCGCCGCGCGCTGGGCAACAACCTGACTTGGGCCGGCGTTGACATGGTGGTCAAGGTCCCGCTGGCTATGATGATGGCGCTGATCCTTTCAAAGAAGATCCGCGGCTGGAAGTTTTTCCGTACGGTCTATTTCCTCCCGCAGGTCATTTCCGGCATCGCCATGGCCGCCATGTGGTCGGCCGTGTACAACCTTGACTACGGTCTTCTCAACGGCGTGGTCAAGCTCTTCGGCGGGCAGCCGGTCAACTGGCTGGGCAACGTCAAGGTCGCCTTTATCTGCGTGATCGCCTATGGCCTTTTGTATATCGGCTATTTCATGGTCATCATGATGGCCGAGATCACAGGCATCGACACGACCTATTACGAGGCCGCGGCTATCGACGGCGCCACGAACCTGCAGACGGACATCCACATCACGATCCCGATGATCCGCAGCTCGCTGGCCACGTGCATCACGCTGGCGGCGGTGTTCGGTCTGCGCGCCTTCGAGCAGGTGTATCTGCTGACGGAGGGCGGCCCGGCCAACCGCACGATGACGATGGTACTGTTCATCTACAAGAAAATGAACGCCAACGTCTACGGTACGGCGAACGCCGCGGCTGTGCTTTTGATCATCATGGGCATCCTGGTGATGTCGCTGGTTCGCAAAATCGTTGCGGGAAAGGACTGATCGTATGCAGCATATGATTCAATCGCGTGACGTCGGAAGCGTCATTCTGCGTGTTTTGAAATGGGTCCTTCTGATCGCGCTGGCGATCTATACGATCTTTCCGCTGCTGTGGCTGTTCGTCACGGCGCTGAAGACGAACGCCGAGTATTTCCAGAGCCCCTTCTCTTTCCCCAAGACGCCGCAGTGGCATAACTTTGTCGACGCCTTTATTTCGGCCGGCATGGGACGGCAGATCATCAACTCGATCGTCGTCGCCTTCGGCGCCGTTATCATCAATCTGCTGCTGTCCGGTATGGCGGCCTATGCGATCTCGCGCTATCGCTTCCGTGCGCGCGAGGCGATCTTCATGGCCATCAGTCTGGGCGTCATGATCCCGCTCAACGCCTTCATGATCCCGTATTACCGGATGTACAGCACGATGCATCTTCTCGATTCGCATATCGGCCTGATCCTGCTTTACGCGTCGATCAATCTGCCGATGTCGATCTTTATCATCCGCGGCTTTATGGATACCTTCCCCACCGAGCTGGAGGAGGCGGCAAACATCGACGGACTTGGATTCTTCGGCCGCTTTTTCCACATGGTCCTGCCGCTGACGAAGAACGGCTTCGTCACGGCCGGCACCTTTGCGTTCATTACGTGCTGGAACGAATTTGTTTATGCGAACCTGATGCTCAATACGGCCGCGAAGCGCACGATCCAGACAGGCGTACGCTGGTTTACCAATGAATTTACAACGGACTATGTCCGTCTCTATGCCGCCATCTGCGTGGCGATCGCACCGAGCCTTGCGATTTACTTCCTGTTCCAGGAGCAGGTCATCTCCGGTTTGACCGTCGGAGCCGTCAAAGGCTGAGGAGAGGCGATGAAAAGCCTGACCGCTTTCTTCGAGGGGACCCGGCACGTCTATCTCCGCGAGATCAAGCTGCGCGATCCGCAGCCGAATGAGATCCAGGCCAGGACGCTGTACAACGGCATCTGCATGGCGGAGGTTTGGAAATATACAGGTGTTCATCACAACGAGCCAATCCTCCCGGGACACGAGGGGATCGGTATCGTTGCAAAAGTCGGCTCTGACGTGGCAGGCGTGAAAGAGGGGGACCTTGTCACGACCACGACCTGGGGCGAGTATGTCAACATCCCCGTCGGGCGTTTTCTGCCGATCCACCCGAATCCGAACTATGAACTGAAGACACATCTTGTGGAGCCGGTCTCCTGCGTGGTGACGGCGGCGGACGAGCTGAACATCTATCCCGGCGACAGCGTGATCCTGTTCGGCGCGGGCTATATGGGGCTGCTGCTGGTGCAGCTTTTGAGCCGGTATCCGCTGGCAAGGCTTGTCGTTGCGGATATCAAGAAGCAGAATCTGGAGCTCGCCGGGCTTTACGGCGCGACTGAGCTGATCGACAGCTCGACGGAGGCCGGACGCGCACGGCTCGAAGAACTGGAGAGCGAGCCGTTTGAGATCGCGTTCGAGTGCGCCGGCGTGCAAAGCTGCTTTTCCTCCTGTGAAAGACTGCTGGGAAAGGGCGGAAAGCTTGGCGTTTATGCCTGGCATCACGGACAGCGCAGCTTCGACGGGCATCTGTGGCACACCAAGGGACTGTCGCTGCTGAACGTCAACCACTGGCTTGTCTGCAAAAAAGAGTATCTCAACCCCTGGATCGGCGCGGACCGCCTGATGAGCCAGGGCAAGATCGAGCAAAGCAGACTAATCACCCACGAATACAACTTTACGGATATCGAGCGGGCGATGGAGGAATCGACCGCGCGCTCCGGGAATTTTATCAAATCCATCCTGCGCTTTTAAGAAAAGGGACGAGCGACATGAAGCAGATCCGCCACGGCATCATCGGGCTGGGTAATATCGCACAGGAGCATATCGGCGGCATCGCGCAGCTTGAAGGCATGCGCGTCGCCGCACTTTGCACGCGGAACGCGGAAACGCTTGCCCGGGTGGGAGAAGAACTGGGCGTGCCGGAGAGGCTGCGCTTTTCGGATTACCGGGAATTGCTTGCGTCCGGAGAAGTCGATTCGGTTTCGATCTGCACGCCGAACGTGCAGCACTACGAGATGGTCAGGGCGGCGATCGAGGCGGGGGTCCCCTTTGCGGTGGAAAAACCGCTGTGTCTGACGATGGAGCAGGCGCTGGATCTGAAGGAGCGGATGGGGGAAAGGCCGATCCCGCATATGATCTGCTTTTCCTATCGCTTTATGGACGCCGCGCGCTATGCGAGGCATTTGGTAACGAGCGGCGCGCTCGGACAGCTGCGGCATGTGTTCGGCCGCTATGACCAGGGATGGGGCAACGATGAGAGCCGCCCGCTCACCTGGCGCTTTCGCAAAGAGCTTGCCGGTTACGGCGCGCTGGGCGATCTCGGATCGCATCTGATCGATCTGGTGCGCTTTACCGCCGGGGAGATCGAGGCCGTCACGGCCGATATGGGCGTGCTGATGCCCAAACGCATCCTGCCAGAAGGCGGAGAGGGCGAGGTGACGGTGGACGATTACGCCATGTTCTTGGCGAAACTCCGCGGCGGCGTGAGCGCCATGCTGGAGACGACGCGCTTTGCATACGGACACCGGAACCTGCAGCAGCTTGCGATCTACGGCTCAAAGGGCGGATTGCTGTACAGGCAGGATCTGATCGGAGGAAAGCTTTGCAGCAGCCTGGAGGGCTGTCTGACGGAAGAGGACTTTCGCGCTAACCGCTATGTTCCGCTTGCGATACCGGAGGAATTCCACTGTACGCAGATGGAGGCTTTCGAGAGACTGCTGCGCGGAGATCACAGCGGCCTGGCCGCCTCGCTGGATGACGGGATCGCCGTGCAGCGTGTGATGGATACAGTTGCCCGCTCCGCCGAAACGGGGCGCTGGGAGAGGATAGGAGGATAAAGAAAGATGGATATTCGCTGCGAAAACGGGATCGTATCTGTTGGCAGCCGTGTAGGGGAGCTACTGAGCCACAGCTCGGAGGCTCCCATGCTTTTTGCCGGTCGGGGAGAGCCTTCGATCGACATGTACAGAGGCAATTTCAAGATCGAGGATTACGTCGAGAGCCGCGTGCCGCTCCGCAGCTTCTCCGCGGAGAAGACAGAAGCAGGGGTGGAACTCACGTTTGAAAATGCGCTGCGCGTCACAGTCAGCAGCAGCGACGACGACACGCTTGAGCTTGCGCTCAGCGCGCTTGATCCGGACATCAACCGGCTCTGGCTGAGGATCCCGGCGGAGAAGGACGAGCACTGCTACGGCTGCGGTGAGCAGATGTCGTATTTTGACCTGCGGGGAAGGCATTTCCCGCTGTGGACGTCGGAGCCGGGCGTGGGGCGTGACAAGACAACCTATGTGACCTGGCGCTCGGACGTGGAGAACAAGGCCGGAGGCGATTATTACAACACCAATTTCCCCGCGCCGCTGTATGTCTCGTCCCGCCGCTACTGGCTGTGGGCGGACTGCACGGCTTACGCCGATTTTGATTTCCGGCATGAGAGCTTTCATGAGTTGCAGTTCTGGGCGGTGCCGAAAAAGATCCGGATCCGCACGGGCGAGAGCCTGCTTGCGCTGGTAAGCGATCTCAGCGCCTTTTTTGGACGCCAGAGCACGCTGCCGGACTGGGTTTACAGGGGAGCCGTTCTCGGCCTGCAGGGCGGCACGGAGCGCGTGAGCGAGATCGTGGAGCGCTCGCGGAAGCTCGGCGTCGCCGTCTCCGGCGTGTGGTGCCAGGACTGGGAGGGCAAGAGAGTTACCTCCTTCGGCAAGCGCCTGCAGTGGGACTGGCGCTGGAACGAGAGCATGTACCCCGGGCTGCCGGAACGGATCAAGGCGTATGAAAAGGATGGAATCCGGTTTCTCGGCTACATCAACCCCTATCTTGTCAACGACGGGCTCCTCTTCCGCGAGGGGGCGGAAAAGGGCTATTTTGCGCTCAATGACAGAGGCGAGATCTATCTGGTCGATTTCGGCGAATTTTACTGCGGCGTTGTCGACTTTACCAATCCGGCCGCGTTCGCGTGGTTTAAGGAGATCATCAAGAAAAACCTGATCGACTTCGGGCTGCGCGGTTGGATGGCCGACTTCGGAGAATATCTGCCGATCGACGTGCGCCTTTATGACGGCACGGATCCGATGCTGGCACACAACGCCTGGCCTGTGGAGTGGGCGCGCTGCAACTATGAGGCGCTGAAGGAATGCGGCCTGCTCGGCGAGGCGCTGGTCTTCATGCGCGCCGGCGGCGTGGGCACGCAAAAATACTGCCCCCTGCTCTGGGCGGGCGATCAGAGCGTGGACTTCAGCGTACATGACGGGCTGATCTCCGTCGTCTCCGGTACGCTCAGCGCGGCGATGTGCGGATGCGGGCTGAATCACAGCGATATCGGCGGTTATACGTCGCTGTTCGGAAACTGCCGGACAAAGGAGCTGTTCCTCCGCTGGGCGGAGATGGCCGCCTTCAGCCCGGTCATGCGTACGCACGAGGGGAACCGGCCGGATGAAAACTTCCAGTACTATGACGATGAGGACTGCATCGTGCGCTTCGGCCGTCTGACGAGGATCTATGCCTCGCTTGCGCCGTATCTGCGCAAGGCGGTAAAGGAAAACAGCGAAACGGGCATCGGCGTGCAGCGTCCGCTGCTGCTGCACTATGAGGGAGATCCGCGCTGCATGACCGAGCAGACGGAATATCTGCTGGGGCGGGATGTGCTGGTCGCGCCCGTCTATGAAGAGGGGGCGCAGACGCGCACGCTCTATCTCCCGGCGGACGAATGGATCCATCTGTGGAGCGGCAAACGCTGCGGCGGAGGCGAGATCACGGTCGACGCGCCGCTTGGCTATCCGGCCGTGTTTTACCGCGCATCCTCCCCGGACGCCGCGCTCTTCGCCGCGATCGCCGGACAGTTTTGAGCCGGGGAAAAGACGCGATTCAGAACAACAAGGAGGAACGGACGCATGAAAGCGATCATGGTCATGTATGACTCACTCAACCGCAGACTGCTTCAGCCGTATGGCTGCGACTGGACGGAGACGCCGAACTTCCTGCGCCTTGCGCAGCACAGCGTCCGTTTTGACAATCATTATGCCAACAGCCTGCCCTGTATGCCGGCGCGGCGTGAGCTGCACACCGGACGATACAATTTCCTGCACCGCAGCTGGGGCCCGGTGGAGCCTTTCGACGACTCCATGCCCGAGCTTTTGAAGCAGAACGGGATCCACAGCCAGCTGATGAGCGACCACTGGCATTATTGGCGCGATGGCGGCGCGACCTATCACAACCGGTATTCCGGCTGGGAGGTCTCGCGCGGCCAGGAGGGAGACTGCTGGAAGCCGGATCTCGCCTTCCACGGCTCGGCGGAGAGCGATTTCGGAAGCCCGGACAACCCCTACGTCGCGGAGCGGCCGATACTCACGGCAAATCAGAACGACAGACGGCAGATCCGCTGCGAGGCGGAGATGCCAATGGTCAGGACGTTTGATCTGGGGCTGGAGTTTTTAGAGCGCAACCACGATCAGGACAATTTCTTCCTTCAGATCGAGACCTTTGATCCCCACGAGCCGTTTTATCTGCCGCCCGATCTGGATGAGGACGGCATGCGCTATGACTGGCCGCCCTATTATCCCGTGCGGGAGGGGGAGGAGCTGGTCGCGCGCGTGAGGCAGCGTTATGCCCGGCTGCTGAAGCTGTGCGACGCACAGCTCGGAAGGGTGCTTGACCGGATGGACGCCTATGACATGTGGAAGGATACGATGCTGATCGTGAACACCGACCACGGCTTCCTGCTCGGCGAGCACGGCTGGTGGGGCAAATCGGTCATGCCGCTGTACAACGATCTGACCAATACGCCGCTGTTCGTCCACGATCCGCGCTTTCCGGAGGCGGACGGAACGAGCAGGGATATGCTGACGGAAAACATCGACCTGGCGCCGACGGTGCTTGAGTTTTTCGGCGTTCCCCGGCCGGATTCGATGAGCGGGGCGCCGCTGCGCGCGGCGGTGGAGGAAAAGAAGAAGCTGCACGATTATGCGCTCTTCGGCATCCACGGCGGGTATATCAACATCACGGACGGACGCTACGTCTATATGCTGCCGCCCGCGACGCCGGACAATGAGCCGCTGAACGAGTACACGATCATGCCGACCCATCACGACAGGATGTTTTCTGTTGAGGAGCTGCGCGGCGCCGCGATCGAGCCGGGCTGCGCCGAAACAAAGGGCGTGCCGGTGCTCAGGATCCCGCGCAGAACGCCGCAGGCCAACATGGCCCGCTTCGGCGCAAAGCTTTTCGACAACAAAACCGACCGCGCGCAGCTTTGCGAGCTCCGGGATCCCGCGCTTGAAAAACGGATGCTGGAGCTGATGCTGCGCGCGCTGAAGGAAAACCACTGCCCGCGGGAGCAGTACGAGCGCATGGGTCTGCCCTGCGGCAGAGAGGAGCTCAGCGGGGAAGACTATGAGGAGATCCTGCGCCGCCGCGCTGCGTACGCCGAACAAAGCGAGCTTGCGCAGCTGCGTCTCAGCCCTGCCGCCGCGGCGACCTATCGCGTGCTGACTGCGATGCTGCCTTATCTCGCGGAGGAAGCGAAGGATAAGCTCAATGCACTTTGCGAGGGCTCGTTTGTGGACGCGGAGAGCATGGAAAGACTGCTCCTTCCGCTCGTGCATAACGAAGACAGAGCGATCGCGATCTACTATGCCAGACTGAACGGCAGGACTATCTGAGGTAAGAGAATGAAGTTATTTCAAAGCGATTCGCCGTGGATCCGTCTGATCGACAATATGGGCAATCTGGTACTGCTTAACCTGATGTTTCTGCTGTGCTGTCTGCCCGTTGTGACGGCTCCGGCGGCGGGAACGGCACTGTACAGCTGCACGCTGTGCATGGCCAGAGGAGAAAAGCTGGAGCTGTCGCGCTTTTGGCAGGTCTGGAAACGGGAATTTGTCGTGTCGCTCAAAGCGGGAGGGCTGGTGTTCGTTCTGGCCGCGCTGCTTGCGCTGGACGGATATTATCTGAAGCTGAATCCGGCGGCGCCCGCGTTTCTGCGTTACGGGCTGTACGTGCTGGCGTTTTTCGCGGGATGTCTTGCCTTGTATATGTTCCCGCTGATCGCGCGCTTTACCAACACGATCCCGCAATATGCCCGGCTCAGCCTTGCGCTTGCGCTGCGCTATCTGCCCAAGACCCTGTTGATGATGCTGGCCGTCTGCCTGCCGGTGCTGCTGTTCCTCTGGAACGCCGAGCTGGCGCTGAGGCTGATGATTTTCTGGCTCCTCTTCGGCATCGCGCTGACCGCATTTTTCAATTCCGGCCTTCTCAAAGGGATCTTCGCCGTGCTGGAGGAAACAGCGCCCGCCCCGGAGGACGCTGAGACGCAGGAGAGGGAAGAATGAGGCGGCTGAGCTTTTTGATCAAGCCGGCCTCCTCCCAGTGCAACCTGCGCTGCCGCTATTGCTTTTACGACGATGTCAGCGACAGAAGAGAAAAAAAGAGTTATGGCGTAATGTCGGAGGAAACGGCGGAAAAGCTGATCCGCGCGGCCTGTGACGAGGCCGGGAAGGGCGGAGAGGTGCATTTCGCCTTTCAGGGCGGCGAGCCGACGCTGGCCGGGCTGGATTTTTTCCGGCGCTTTATTCAGTGTGCCGGGAGCTGCGCGCAGGGAAAGCTGCGCGTGAGCTATTCGATCCAGACCAACGGGACGCTGCTTGACGAGGCATGGGCCGCCTTTTTCAAAGAAAACCAGTTCCTTGTCGGCCTGTCGGTCGACGGAGACCGTGCGCTGCACGACCTGAACCGGGTCGACGCCGGGGGAAAGGGGAGCTGGGGCGACGCGGTCAAGGGGCTGCGCTGTCTGCAGAAGGCAGAGGTGGACGTCAATCTCCTTTGCGTCGTGACCGCCAACTGCGCGCGCCATCCGCAGCAGGTGTACGGCGCGCTCAAACGGCTCGGCGGGCAGTATCTGCAGTTTATCCCCTGTCTGGATCCGATCGGGGCGGAACGCGGCGGAGAGAAGTATTCTCTTACGCCGGAAGCATACGGCGGCTTCCTGTGCCGCCTGTTCGACGCCTGGTATGAGGATTGGAAAGGCGGCCGGTATTGCAGCGTGCGCCAGTTTGACGATCATGTGCATCTGCTTACGGGCGGGGAAGTAAGCGCCTGCACGGCGTCCGGGCATTGCGGCAGGTATCTTGTCGTGGAGGCGGACGGAGGGCTGTACCCCTGTGACTTTTACGTACTGGACCCTTGGAGACTGGGAACGGTCGGAGAAGAGCCGCTTGCGTCTGTCATAGGCGGGCAGACGGAACGGAGGTTTCTCGCCGAAGGGGAGCGCCGCCCGGACGGCTGCCGCGATTGCCGCTGGTTTCCGATCTGCCGAGGCGGGTGCAAACGGGACTGGATACAGCGCGAGGGGGAAACGGTCAATTATTTCTGCGAAGCCTATCGACGGTTTTTCTCCCACAGCATAACCAGGCTCCGGGAGATCGCGGCGGCAGAGCTGGAATATGAGGCGGCCACCGCTTCAAAGAAATGAAAACCGTAGCCGGATGAAAGGCGAATATGAACAAAAGGGAAAGCAGGCACTTGAATAGTGCCTGCTTTCCTTCTGACGGGTTCTGTGCTCAGACGAGAGTTTTTTGCTTAGAGTTCCATGAATTCTTTTCCGCCGCGGCGGCGCAGACGAAGATAGAGGATAAGACAGCCGACTGCGGTGATCGCGGCGAAGCATAAGAGATAGACGGCCGCGCCGAAGGGC
>ONSW01000083.1 GCA_900320595.1 uncultured Eubacteriales bacterium
CCGCCGTATCGAGGAGCTCATCGAGAAGCTCGGCTATCCGGCCGAGGAGCGTGAGGTCCGCCTTACGATCTCCGGCGAGAATTTCGGGGATTACGGCAGGGCGATGCTGGACGACTTCACTGCCTTCGCGAAGGAGCGCGATGACTTCACAATCGTGGCGCCGAACTACGAGGGCGTCCGGATCGCCTTCGACGACGAGGAGGTCAAGGGCTGGATGCTCGTCCGCCTCTCCCTCCACGACCCGGTGATCCCGATCAACGTCGAGTCGAAGGCTAAGGGCGGCGTGGATGTGATCCTTGACAGGGTCCGCCCGTTCTTTGCGAAGTACGAGAGGCTGTCGGCTCTGTAAACAGATTAACTGCAAAAGTGGCCGGTTCCGGCATGCAAAAGCGGCTTGCATTTTGCAAGCCGCTTTTGCATGCCGGAACCGGCCACTAATTTGAAGCTCAGATCTCTCACATCCTGATCTCCGGCATCTCCTTCAAATCGATATCCTCCAGAAAAACCCGGATAAAGAGCAGCGCTGCCCCGATTGTGATATTGTGTTTCGGCATCTTGCTTAAGACCAGGTAGTCGTCCGCATCGGAAAACGGCGACAGCTCGCGCATCCGGTCATAGAGATCGTTTATGTCTTCCTCCCTCAGGTACTGCGCCAGATGCCCGCCCAGCACGAGATCGACATCCCGCACCAGATGAAGCATGTTCAGCATAAGCGCCAGACTGTCGAGATAGGAATCCCAGCGCTTCTTCTCTTCCGCACCGCCTCTGTGCAGTGCCTTAAAAAAGTCCTCCGCCGAATCATCCCCGATAAGAGCCCTGAGAGAACATATGGTTTCAAGGCAGCCTCGTCTGCCGCAGTAACACATTTTCCCATCCGGCAGCACCTGAATGTGCTCAAACGTTGCGTTGTGTCCGTGCTTTCCGGCCCGAACCAGTCCGTTTGTAATCATCGCCCCGCCCAGATGGTCGCTGAGAGAGATATACATGGCATTTGACAGATTGGGCGAATGCCACAGCTCTGTCAGAGCGGCTCCCTCCGGATCGTGAATGAAAACGCATGGGTAAGGGAGATATTTTGAAAACGCATCGACCTTGAGCCCGGTGTTGGACAGGATCGCTCCGTAGAGGACGGTCGTTCCGTCCGAAGAAACCAGGCCCTGCATGGCAAACCCGATCCCCAGAAGCTGCTCGTTCCTGAACCCGTGCGCAAATATGTACCGCTGTATTGACTCACTTACGCTTTTAAAATACCTTTCTTCATTACTATACGGAATCTCCAGGGTGACGCAGTCTCTGCCCCGCCCATAGAGATCAACTCCTAGTATCTTCACATCACGGCTCCTCACTTCAACACCGATCGCCACCCTATAGTCCGCAACGATGGAATAGCCGACTGCCTTACGCCCGATAAACTCGGACTCCTGCTGACCGTTTCTGAAAATCAGCCCGCCCGCCTCCAGCTCCGTGAGATTGGACGCTACGGTTGGCCGTGAAAGGCGCAGGGCGTAAGCGATGTCCTGCTGCGAAACTTTCCCGGCTTCATAAATATAATTATAGATCAGCTGCTTGTTTGTTGCCTTGATTTGTTTCGGAGTAATGCTTTTTTCCATTCTGCTTACCTCTCTTCAAGTCTCTGCGTTACCAGATTTCCATTTACTCCCGGTTATTTTACTCTAACAGATTTATACTTGTATTTCTATCACCAAAGTGCACAATATTTTGTAAAATGATTTGTCAAAATTGCCGAGTTGACATTTTCCTGCCGGCATGTTATTCTGTAAACACGAAATGTAAAATGATTTTACAAATCAAATTACCAAATTAACCTATCACATTTAAAGAAAGGAAAACACTATGGGAATCATCGAAAAAATGCGTCTTGACGGCAAAAAAGGTTTTGTAACTGGTGCTGCCCGCGGCATCGGAAAATGCACCGCCTTCGCATTCGCGGAAGCCGGTGCCGATCTCGCAATCGTCGACATGGATCTTGAGACCGCCCAGGCAACGGCAGATGAGATCGCAGCCGCGACCGGACGCAAGATCATCGCGATCAAGTGCGACGTGACGGACGAAGCTCAGGTTCAGGCCATGGTCGACGAAGTCGTCGAAAAGCTCGGCGGACTGAATTTCTGCCACGCCAACGCCGGCATCTGCATCAATGCGGCAGCGGATGAAATGACCTACGCCCAGTGGAAGAAGAACCTCGCCGTCAACCTTGACAGCGTGTTCCTGACCGACACGATCGCAGGCAAGTACATGCTTGCGCACGGCGGCGGCTCCATCATCAACACGGCTTCCATGTCCGCTCATATCGTCAATGTCCCGCAGCCGCAGTGCGCTTACAACGCATCCAAGGCCGGCGTAATCCAGCTGACCAAGTCCCTTGCCATCGAGTGGGCAAAGCGCGGCGTCCGCGTGAACAGCATCTCCCCGGGATACATCGGCACGGACCTCACCCTCTCCTCCCCGACGCTGCAGCCGCTCATCGAGAAGTGGAACGCGATGGCTCCGATGGGACGCCTCGGCAAGCCGGAAGAGCTCGGCTCCATCTGCGTTTACCTCGCAGGCGACACATCCACCTTCACAACCGGTTCCGACTTCATCCTCGACGGCGCCTTCACCTGCTTCTGATCGAAATAATATGAACCCGGCCTTCTCTATAACGGGGAGGAAATAATACTTAACCAAACAAGGAGGTTATCAAATGAAAAAGAAACTGTTTGCTCTTCTCTGTGCCTGCGCTGTGACGGTCGGCCTGCTTGCCGGCTGCGGCGGCTCCGCATCCTCGACATCGACATCGGCATCCGGCGGTGAAACCGCGAAGCCCGCCGAGACGCAGACCTCAACAAGCGAGACCGAAGGCGTCCAGGCAAGCCCGGAGTTCTACGCAAAAGCTGATCTCTCCACCTTAAGCGGCAAAAAGATCGGCGTCACCATTCAGTCCCTGCAGAATGCTTACTGGGCCGGCGTTATGACCGCTCTCCAGAATGTCGTTGAAGCAAACGGCGGCCAGATTACCATCGTCGCCTGCGATGACAGCTCCGCAACTCAGATTGGCCAGATCGAGAACTTTGTTTCCTCCAAGTGCGACCTCATCATGATCCATCCGTCCGATGCGGCGGCGGTCGAAGATGCGGCGGCTCAGGCCAGAACAGCCGGCTGCAAAGTCATGTGCTGGGACGACCCGATGACCAACACCGACGGCAACTGGGTTCTGAACAACACCGACCTCGGCATTGAGATCGGCAAGGCTGCCGGCGAGTTCATCTCCGAGCACTACACCGCCGACAACAAGGCACAGATCGCCATGATCAACTACCCGCAGACCACCATCCTTCTGGAGCGCGAAGAGGGCATCAAGCAGGGTCTTGAGGACACCGCTGCAGGTCTCTACGAGATCGTTTCCAGCCAGGCCGGCCTCGACGCCAATCAGGCACAGACCGCCATGGAGACCATCCTTCAGCGTTATCCGGACTGCAAGATCGTCACCGGCATCGGCTCCGGCGCTATGATCGGCTCCGACGAGGCATTCCAGATTTCTACCGGCGGCAAGATTCCCGAAGAGATGGGCGTCTTCACCGCCGACGTCACCAAGCAGCAGCTTGAGCATCTGATGAACGATACCTATCCGGCACGCACCGCGATCGGCTTCGAGGGCTCCGACGTTGACACCGGCACAGCCTGCGCTTCCATGTTCGCCCTGATCCTCGGCGACCAGCTGGAATCCCAGAAC
>ONSW01000003.1 GCA_900320595.1 uncultured Eubacteriales bacterium
TCTGCACGCTGGCGCTCGCCGTATGGCTCAGTCTGCGGGCGATCCGCCGCGCGCGGCGCGGCAAGCTCTCGCTGCCCTGGGCGCTCGCGGCCGTGCTCTTCGGCACGGCGGCGATCCTGGTCTGCCTGCTGCCGGGCGAGAGGGCGGCAAAGTCCGCTTCCCCCTCCGCCGCGGCGGAGGACAGCGCCTCAAGCGCCGAGGCGCAGGCTGCTGTGACGGATTTCTTCGATTCGCTTGTCGCGCGCGACTATGAGCGCGCCTGTGCGCGCCTGTCCGGCGTCGCCGCGCTGGGGCTGGAGGACAACCCCGCGAGCGAGGACGCCGCGCGGCTGATGGAAGCGGTACGCGCAAGCTGGAGCTGGCGGCTGTACGGCGACTGCATGCTGACGCGCAGCGGCGCGACGCAGCAGGTCGTCTTCAATTCGCTTGATCTTTCGCGCATGCGCGACGACATCCGCGCCGCCACCGAGGCGGAGGTCGAGCGTCTGGCCGCCGAGCTTCCGGCGGACGAGATCTATGCCGAGGACGGCGGCTATCTCCCGTCCTTTACCGAGCGCGCCTATGCCGCGGCGCTTGACGCCGCTCTCGCGCGCGCCGACGAATACTACGCCGCCACGGGTCTGAACATCCGTCTTGTAAAGGACGGCGGCGAATGGCTGATCGTCCCCGACAGCGCCCTGTACGGCGCGCTGACGGGCGGCGCGGTCCGCTGAAAGGAGGGGAGGATTCCTACCGCGTGATCGCTCTCGCGCTCTTTGCGCTGTGTCTGCTGCTGCTCCTGTGGGTCGCCGGGCACGTCCATCCCGACTTTGCCACGGCCGCTTCCCCCGCGCAGAGCGCGCCCGGCGCGTCCGGTACGGCCGCCGCGAGCACGTCCGGCACGGTCCGCACGACCGAGGCGGATCTCGCCGGCCGCTTTGAGCAGTTCGTCAACAACGACGTCCACGCCCACGCGCTGGAGGATCTCACCTATATCGAGCGGCACTACTCGATCCCCGAGAGCGCGCTGATCGCGCCGAAGCCCGACCCCGCCCGCTTCGGCGAGACTTCCGATCCCGCGGTCGTACAGGCCGTCGTCGAGTCGGCCGCCGCGCTGCTCGGCGACCAGACGCTCGCCTGGAATCCGGACATCGCCTTTATGCCGGGCAGCACGATCAAGTACTACTGCGACGACACGATCCTTGCGATCGCGTGGAAGGAGGCGCTCGGCAACTCCGCGGTCTCCTTCGGCGAGATCAAGGTGGCCGACGGCTCGCAGATCCGGCGCTATATCGCCAACAACAGCTACGGCTCGGACGTGCAGCTCTACGCCTCGGACATGGCGCGCGACGTCAATGCCGTCATCGCTCTCAACGGCGACTTTTACGCCTTCCGCAAGATCGGCATCACGGTCCACGCCCGCCAGCTTTACCGCAACGCGGGCAAGACGCTCGACACCTGCTTTGTCACGGCGGGCGGCGACCTTATCTTTTCGCACCGGGGCGAGCTGGACTCCGACGAGTCCGTCCGCCGCTTCATCGAGGAAAACGACGTGATCTTTTCGCTCTCCTTCGGGCCGATCCTGGTGGAAAACGGCGAGCTGAAGAGCGCCGAGAGCTACGGCAGCTATCCCATCGGTGAGATCAACAACATTTATTCCCGCTCCGGCATCGGACAGCTGGGCAAGCTGCATTACCTCATCGCCACGCTCGGCGAGCAGGGGCCCTACAACACGCGCGCCCAGCTTTACACCTTTGCCTCCTACATGGCCGCGAAAGGCTGTGAGAGCGCCTATGCGCTCGACGGCGGCCAGACCGCCACGATGATCTTCAATGGCACGACCTTCAACCGGGTCGACTGGGACAGCGAGCGGACCATGAGCGACATCGTCTACTTTGCCACGGCAAAAGACAGCGGAGAGGGGGCGACGCCATGAACAGCGCCATGCTTGCCATCGGCTCGATGAGCCTGTATAAAAGTGCGCTCGTCATCGCGCTCGGCGCGGCGGCCTGCTTTGCGCTCTTTTACGCGCTGTACAGCGCGCACGGCGGCTTCGGCGCGGCGGCCTGGCTGTTCACGGCGGCCGATATTCCTCCGGCGGCTATGTGCTCGCCGGCGTCGTGCCGGCCGCGCTGGCGGCGGCGTACCTGGTCAAGCTCGCCGGGCTGACGCAGAATCCCGCCCGCCTGCTCGACTGCTTTGCGCCCGGCGCGGTGCTGGCCGTGGCCTTTATCCGGCTCAGCGCCCTGTTCAACAGCACCTGCCGCGGCAAGATCACCGTGCGCACGCCCTTTTTCCAGCACCTGCCGCTCGCCTCACCGGTGACGGCGTCCTCGGGCGCGGCCGAATACCGCTTTGCCACCTTCTTTGTGGAATTTCTGCTGCTTGCCGTCATGTTCTTCCTGGCGCTGCGCTTTTTCTTCAAGCGCCGCCGCAAGCCGATGAAGGCCGGGCAGAAGCGCGACGGCAACACCGCGCTCTATGCGATGCTGCTCGTCGCCGCGCGTTATGACTCCAGCTTTTTCCCCTTCAACGGCTTTATCAGCGTCGGTCAGATCGGCGCGGCGGTGTGCGTGCTCTCCGCGCTTGTCACGTGGTCGGTGCGCTCGGTGCGCGCCAACGGCCGGACGACCTTCCACTGGGCGGTCTGGATCGGCTGGTTTCTCGCGCTCGCCGTCTCGGGCGTCAGTGAGTATTTCGTCCAGCGCCACGGCGACTGGTATCTCGGCTGTTATACCGTGATGGCCGTGGGCTGCTTCTTCATGGCCTGGCTGCCGGTGCAGATGTATAAGAGCATCTGCGCGAAGAAAAAACGGAGGAGCGAGGCATGAAACGCTCGGAGATCAACCGCGCGCTGCGCGAGATGGAGGATTTCTGCCGCCGCGAGCGCTGCTATCTCCCGCCGTTTTGTTCCTTCACGCCGGAGGAATGGCGGGAAAAGGGGCACGAGTACGACGAGGTGCGCGACTGCGCGCTGGGCTGGGACATCACGGACTACGGTCTCGGCGATTTCGAGCGCGTCGGCTTTTCTCTCATCACGATCCGCAACGGCTGCCGCGAGCGGAGCGCGGAATACCCCAAGGTCTATGCCGAAAAGCTGTTGTATCTGCGGGAGGGGCAGTATTCGCCCAACCACTTCCACTGGGTCAAGACCGAGGACATCATCAACCGCGGCGGCGGAAACGTGCTGATCCGCGTGTACAACGCGCTGCCGGACGAGGAAATCGACCGGGAGAGCGACGTGACCGTCCGCTGCGACGGGCGGCGCTTCACCGTTCCCGCCGGGACGCAGATCCGTCTTCGGCCCGGGGAGAGCATCTCCATCCCCCAGCGGCTCTACCACGACTTCACCGTGGAGGAGGGCACGGGCGCCGTGCTGCTCGGCGAGGTCAGCGAATGCAACGACGATGAGCACGACAACCGCTTCAACCCGCCCGTCGGCCGCTTCCCGGCCATTGAGGAGGACGAGCCGCCCTATCGCCTTTTGTGCGGCGAATACCCGAAAGCCGAATAAAACGAACGAACCCCGGGTCGAATGACCCGGGCGTGACAGAGGCTCTCTATGAAGCTATCGATTGTCGGCGTCAGCAAGCAACTGAATACCGCGTTTGCATGGGATGAGAAGCAAGATGTCCTGTATCTTCTTCCCCGCAGCTTCTATGTCCGCTCATCTCCGCTGTGGGAGATTTTGCTTCTTTTTGCTGTCGGCTTTCTGGAGATTTTTCTTGCCGTCTTTGCTTTTTCCCGGGGGATCAGCGGACTGATCACTTTTACGGCGATCGTCTTGATTTCGGCGGGAGAATATGGCCTGCACCGCCTTTTGGAAAAGCAGAAATGTCGCCGCGCGAAAACGGGGCTTCGGCTGAAGCCTGACCAGATGAGTCTGGATCAGCTTCGCGACGTAAAGACAAGTGTCAACACCTGCTCGTACTATCGAGTTACAAATCCTTATCGGCTTGTCGGCTTATTGCCTTTGTCTGCATTTGCCCTGATCTACGCCATCGTTCTCCTGGTTCGAGTCAATCCCGTCTGGACGGTGCTTCTTGTATTCGCTGTCGTTTGTCTGCAGCTCGGCTTATATGGAATCTATCATAATCGGTGTGAAGCTGCCTGGCTCCGATGTTCCGTTCATCTGAACGAGCTGTTTTTGAAGAAAAACCGGGAGTATCGGGATTCTGTGATTGAAAAAGAGGTGGAAGAGAAGTACGGATTTCTTGATCCATACCTCTGAGCTATTTGCTCTTTGTCTCCCCGGAAACCGCAAGTAAAAGGCCCGGGGCGGATTTCAAAAAACATACGTTGTCATCCTGAGCGCAGCGAAGGATCTTTCAGGCCGTGGTTTCGCCGCGGTGAAAAAGATCCTTCGTCACTCCGTTCCTCAGGATGACACTTTTCTTCTTTCAGCAAACGAACCCCGGGTCGAATGACCCGGGGTTCATCGTCTCAAAACAACATTCTAAATTTTCATTGCTCGCGCACGCTCAGCGTGAAGCGGTTGCGCTCGACGACCGCGTGCTCGACGTCGAGCACATAGTCGATCTCCACGCTGCCGCCCTTTGCGCCGATGTCGTGGCGGATGCGCTGGGTGGACATGCCGAGCGTCGCCATGCCGTAGGGCGTTTCATACTGAAAGCTGTTCTTCTCGCCGCGGCGGAAGACCATGCGGCTGGTGATGCTGCCCGTGCGGTCGACGATGACCTCGTCGGGGCGGATCTCCACGCTCGTGCGCGTGCCGGGCAGGCCGGTGACCTCGCTTTCCATATAGCTCAGATACCCCGTGCCGTCCTCATAGCTGTACTTGCCGTCGGTCGTAAAGTCGATGCGGTCGGGCTCGCTGTCCTCGAGACGGTGGATGCTGTTGATGCTGATCACGACGTCCTTCATTCCTTACACCTCCATGGCCGGGACGTGGCACACCGCGCTCCGCGGCGGGCGGCCGAGGAAGATCGAGGCGTGCGCGGTAAAATCCTCCGCGCTGCCGGAGGTGAAGAAGCGCTCCTCGCCCGCCGCGCCGCAGAGATCGTTTTCGCGCAGATAGTCCGCGAGCTCGTGCGCCGCGCAGTCGGCCGCGCCGATGAGCAGCACGCCGTCGCCGAGATAATCGCGGATGGCCTGCTCGATGAGGCCGTAGTGCGTGCAGCCAAGGATCAGCGAGCCCGCGCCCCTCGCGCGGATCGGCGCGAGATACTCCGCCACGGCCGCACGCAGCTCGGCGTCGGCCGGGTCGTACTTTCCGCTTTCGATCAGCGGGACGAAGGCCGGGCAGGCGACGGGGACGACCTCGACGCCGGGGCAGGCCGCCTCGAGCGCCTTTTGGAAGCCGCCGCTGCGGATCGAGGCGGCGGTCGCGATCACGCCGACAGGCTTTTGGGCGTGCTTCGCTGCCTCGCGCACGGTGGCGGAGATCACGTTGAAGCTGCGGATCTCATAGCCGCCCAGGATGTCGGGCGCGGTGGACGACACGGTGCCGCAGGCGGCGAGGATGGCCTTGACGCCGTAAGAGGCGACAAAGTCGAGATCCTGCCGCGCCATGCGCCGCAGTTCCTCCGCGGGGCGTGGGCCGTAGGGCATGCGTGCCGTGTCGGCAAAATATACAATATTTTCATGCGGCAGCTCCTTTTGCAGCGCGCGGAGGGCCGTCAGCCCGCCGAGGCCGGAATCGAAGATGCCGATCGGTCTTGTATCCATGTGGTTCTCCCAATCAAAGCTGTTTTAATAATATAGCGCATTACGGCCTTTATGACAAGCAGTTTTTTTGTCGCCCGCGCCGAGTGGAAAATCTGCTTGTACTTTGCTATAATAGGTATATAATGATTATATGAGGGCGAAAAGCTGAAAGCTTTTCGCCGCGCCGCTTTGCGGCGCAGCAAAACGGCACGGCTGTTTTGCCATATACTCATTGCAAGGAGCATCGGGCGAATGATTCAAAGAATCATTCGCTGCCAAACCTGTCGTTTGGCAGCGAAATCAAGCGAAGTCTCGATTGATTTCGCTATCCGATGATCATTATAATAAGCAAAGCACCCGAAGGAGGGATGACCGTGAACATTGAACTGACCGACAAGGAATTCCGTCGGCTTTTGGATATGGTGTATATCGGCAACTGGATTTTGAACTCCGGCCGCGGCAACGACCGGTTCGAGGATTATGACCTGCTGCAGGAAAAGCTGTTTGCGCTCTGCGCGCGAAACGGCATGCGCAGCCTCTCCCAGAACTGGCAGGGGCACGTCTTCCCCTCGAAGGCCTATACCGAGGGCGGCATCCACGAGGCGATCGCCGATTATGAGGACGCGGTGTTCTTCGACATTCTGGCCGAGGAGCTGGCGCGGCGCGATCTGGGGCTGGAGGAGAGCGAGCCGGAGGATTATACCGAGCTGCAAAGCCGCATGGACGAATATCTCGACGAATTTGATAAAAACGGGCTCGGCGCCGTGAGCGTCGATCTGTAAAAAGGAGCAGACATGCACGACGATCTGACACGTGAGGACATCAAAAAAATGCAGGAGGAGCTGGACTATCGCCGGCTCAAGCTGCATCCGGAGATATTGGAGGAGGTCAAGCGCACCCGCGCCTTCGGCGACCTGAGCGAAAATTACGAATACAAGGCCGCCAAGCAGGCCCAGCGGGAGAACATGAGCCGCATGCGCTATCTTGAGGGCATGATCAAGTCCGCCCACGTCATTTCCGACCGCTCCGGCGCAGACGAGGTCGGGCTGTTCGACCAAGTGGAGATCTATATGCCCGAGGATGACGAGACCGACGTGATCCGCGTCGTGACGACCGTGCGCTGCGACCCGCGCAAGGGGCTGATCAGCAAGGAATCGCCCTTTGGTCAGCAGGTGCTGGGCAAGCGCGTGGGCGACCGCTTCACCGTCCAGGTGAACGAGACTTACAGCTATGAGGCTGTGATCCGCTCCATCACCAAGGATAGCGACGACGGCTCGGTGCCGCTCCTGGGGTATTAGTTTCTAGTTATTAGTTTCTAGTTTCTAGAGGACGGGAGAACGTTTTTACCAGTAGCAGCAAAAAAGGACCGCGTCCGCGGTCCTTTTTTGTTAGAAATCAAAAACTGGAAACTAAATAAGAGAAAAGGGAGCACCGACAGGAGCTCCCTTTCTTTTATTTCACGCTTTCGGCGAAGCGGAGGAAGGCTTCCCGTCCGGCCGCATCGCGCTTGAACACGCCCGCGTGCTCGAGCACGGTCTTGAACACCTCGCCGACCTCTTTCCTGATGATCTCGTCGGCGTTGTCGGGAGTGAAGAGGTGGCGCTTCTTCAGCTCCTCCGCCCAGGGGGCGTGCTTCTCGGTCAGCGGCGAGGCCATAAGATCCTCGCCGTTTGCCAGACGGCGACTAAGCTCGCCCAGCTCGTTCTTTAAGCGCGCGGGCAGCACGGCCAGGCCCATCACCTCGATCAGGCCGATGTTTTCCTTTTTGATGTGGTGCAGTTCGGCGTGCGGGTGGAACAGGCCGAGGGGATGCTCCTCGGTCGTAAGGTTGTTGCGCAGCACGAGATCGAGCTCGTAATCCTCGCCGCGGCGGCGGGCGATCGGCGTGATGGTGTTGTGCGCCTCGCCGTCGGTCTCGGCATAGATCGAGACGCTCTCGTCCGTGTAGCCGCGCCAGGCGGTGAGGATGCGGTCCGCCAGTTCTTCGAGCCTCTCCCGGTCGGCGCATCTGAGGCGGATCACGCTCATCGGCCAGCGGACGATGCCCGCCTCGACGTCGTCAAAGCCGGGGAAGTGCAGCGGCGTTTCGACCGCGGCGCGCGCCATGGCAAACTCGTAGTTGCCGCCCTGGAAGTGGTCGTGGCTGAGGATCGAGCCGCCGACGATCGGCAGATCGGCGTTCGAGCCGATGAAGTAGTGCGGGAAGAGCGTGACGAAATCGAGCAGGCGGCGGAAGGCCGCGCGGTCGATCTTCATCGGGCGGTGCTCGGCGCAGAGCGCGATGCAGTGCTCGTTATAGTAGACATAGGGGGAATACTGCAAAAACCAGTCCTCGCCCGCGAGCTTGATCGGGATCAGGCGGTGGTTTTCGCGCGCGGGATAGTCGGCGCGGCCGGCATAGCCCTCGGCCTCGCGGCAGAGCTGACACTTGGGGTAGCCGGAGGGCTTGGCGCTGCGTGCCGCGGCGATCGCGCGCGGGTCCTTTTCGGGCTTGGAGAGGTTGATCGTGACGTCAAGCTCGCCGTATTCGGTCTCGGCCTTCCACTTGCGGTCCTTCGCGATGCGGTAGCGGCGGATATAGTCCATGTCGCAGCTCAGGGCGTAATACCAGTCGGTCGCGGCCTTGGGGTCCTCGGCATAGAGATCGCGGAAGCGGCCGATCACCGTTGAGGGCCGCGGCGTCAGCACGCCCATGAGGCGCGTGTCCATCAGGTCGCGGCTCGTGATGCCGCCGTCGATCACGCCGCGCGCCGCGGCGTCGTCGAGGATGGCCTTTAAGATCTCCTCGAGCGTCTCGCCCGGCTTCTCGCCCGCGGGCTCATAGGCGTCGAGCGAGAGGATATCCAGCATGCGGTTGCGCGCCCAGACGGCGTCTGCCTCCTCGATCAGTCCTTTTTCCAGACCGTAGGCGACAAGCGCGCCGATCTCATCGTAAATCATGGCAGATTCTCCCTTTTCTGACGTTTGACGTCATTATATCATAGCGACCTCTGCGTGGCAAGGTGGTGCCGCGGCGGCAGGCGAAAAGTTTGCGCCGTTCGATTGTATTGTGCCGCCGGGTGTGGTATAGTAACAAAAAAGCAAATCATTCGCTTCGGAGGAAAGACGGCTATGGAAATGACAGCGGCGGCCTCGTGGCTGACGGACGCCTTTTCGGGCATCGATCTGGGAATATTGAGCCTGATGCACACCTTTGCCGAGCACGCGGGCGGTCTGCTCACGCCGCTTTGCAAGCTCATCACGCTGCTGGGGGAAAAGGGCATCCTGTTCTTCCTGCTCTCGCTCGCTCTGATGTGCTTTGCCCGGACGCGGCCGCTCGGCGTGTGCATGTTCGGCGCCGTGTGCTGCGGCGCGCTGATCACCAACATTCTGCTCAAGGACTGGGTCGCCCGGCCGCGCCCGTTTGAGACGCTTGCGGTGTACCGCGACTGGTGGCTTTCGATCGGCGCCCCGGCCGAGGACGGCTTTTCCTTCCCCTCCGGCCATGTGACCGCCGCGGCGGCCGGCATGGGCGCGCTGTGCTTCATGCGCGGCAGGCGCTGGATCTGGCCGGCGGTGGGCGTCGTGCTGGTGATGATGTTTTCACGCAACTACCTCCTGGCCCACTTCCCCAGCGACGTGATCGCCGCGGCGCTGATCGGGGTGTTCTCCGCCTGGGTCGCGTATCTCATCACGATGCAGATCTTCGCCTTTTTCTCCACGCGCAAAAAGGGCGACAAGCTGGCCGATTTTGTGATGCACTACAACGTCCCCGTCCCCGCGTGGCTGACCTATAAGGGCAAGCATTGATCCGATATGCAAAACGACCCGGACATCGTCCGGGTCGTTTTTTATGTTCTTATTTGTCGGTGCGCTTTTTCTTTGTCAGCAGGATCAGCCCGCCTGCCGCGCCGAGCACGCAGACCGCGGCGATCGCGCCCCACAGGGCGATGTTGTTCTCGTCGCCGGTCTTGGGGCTGTGGCCCTCGGCATAGATCGTGAGCTTGGTCTCGGCTTTGCCGTCGTCAAAGTTGACGGTGACGGTGTGGCCGCCCTTGGCCAGCTTCTCAAGTGTCTCGGGCTTGAAGGAGACGACCGTGCTGCCGCTCTTGACCGTGTAATCGGTGTCCTTGGTCAGCGTCTTGCCGTCGATCTCGACGGAAGAGAAGTGGTTGAGGCAGGTGTCGTCCGCCTCGCTGCGCTTGACGGTGATCGAAACGGTCTTGTTGCTCTTGAGCGTGTAGTAGCCGTTCGCTCCGGCGGAGACGGTGTACTTGATCTCCGTCCACTTGGCATAGAGCGTCAGATCCGCGGTGACGGCGGAGGTGAAGTCATAGGCCGTCTTGAGATCCTTGTCGCTGTACCAGCCGGAGAAGGAATAGCCCTTCTTGGTGGGAGCGGTGGGGTTGGCGGCTGTCTTGCCCTTCTCCACGGTCTGCTTTTCCACGGCGGAGCCGCCGTTCGTCTCAAAGCTGACGGTAAAGGTGTCGGGCTTTTTCTCGGTCCACTTGGCCTTGAGCGTGATGTCGGCCTCGACGGGAGAGCCGAAGTCAAACGCGGCGCCCTGCGGCGTCTGCCAGGAGTCAAAGGTGTAGCCTTCCTTCGTAGGGTCGGTGGGCTTCGTCGCCTTGCCGCCGATGGTCACAGTCTGGGGTGCAACGGAGCTGCCGCCGTCGCTGTCAAAGGTCACGGTGTAGCTCTGCCATTTCCAGCTCGCCGTGACGGTGGTATTGGCGGTGATGTCAACCTCATCGCCGGGCTTGGCAGGCTTGCCGAGAAGATCCCAGCTGTCAAATTCCTTGCCGGTCGGCGCCTTGAAGCCGTTTTCGGGAAGCTTGAGCTTCTCGCCTTTTTTCACCTTGACGTCCGCCATGCTTCCGGTGCCCTCGCCGGCCGCAAACGTGACGGTGAAGCTGTCCTCCTCCGCCGGCGCTTCCTGCGCGGTCCACTTGGCATAGAGCGTCAGATCCGCGCTCACGGCGGAGCTGAAGTCATAGGCCGTCTTGAGATCCGTGTCACTGTACCAGCCGGAGAAGGAATAGCCCTCTCTGGTGGGGTCGGCGGGCTTCGTCACCTTGCCGTCGGCGCTCACGATCTGGGCGTTGACGGCGCTGCCGCCGTTGCTGTTAAAGGTCACGGTGTAGGTCTCGGTATTGGTCACGGCCGCGTCTTTCCAGGTCGCCGTGACGGTGGTGTCGGCGATGATGTCCACCTGATCGCCGGGGTCGCCGAGATCCCATTTGTCGAATTCCTTGCCCTCCGGAGCAGTAAAGCCGTTTTCGGGGAGCGTATACTTCGTGCCGGCCGTCACCGTAACGGGATCCATGCTGCCGCTGCCGCCGTCACTGTCAAAGCTGACGGTGCAGGTCGTCGGAGTCGTGTCGTCGGTGGCGTGCGCCGCGCCGACGGGCAGCAGCGCAAGCACCATCACAAGTGCCAGCAGAACGCTGAAAAACTTCTTCGTACGAATCATAAGGAACCTCCTGTTCCGTTTTCATGCTCACCTTCCGAGGCCCGCGGGGTCTTTTGAGGCCGGGCGGGGTGTTGGGGGCAACACGTTACGGAAGGCTGCGTGTCATATATACCACGCATCAAGAGCGGATTTCAAGGCTTTGGGGGCGCATTTAAGAAATCCTAAGAGACTGCCGGCCGGGGCGAAAGCGCGTCCCGGCCGGCGATTTTTGCTAAAATTTCAAGGGTTTTCAGGCCTCCGCCCGCTCGAGCTTCGCCTTGAAGGAGATCGCGCGCGAGGTCTCCATGCAGTCGAAGCGGACGACATAGGCGCCGCGCTCGAGATCTAATTCCTCGACCGTGCCCTCGCCCAGGATCGCGTGCTTCACGCGCGTGCCGATCGCGAAGGCGCTCTCCGCCGCCCGCTCGGGCAGGAAGCGCTCGCTGTGGGCGATATACTCCCGCGCGTCCGCGATCAGGTCGGCGCGCGGCGGTTTCGTATATTCGAGATTCTCCTCTCCGATGTCCAGCAGGAAGCGCGAGGGGTATTTCGGCGCCCCGTCAAAGCTGCGCCCCGCGCTCTCGGAGAGGTACAGCCGCTTCTCCGCGCGCGTCACGGCCACGAAGGCAAGCCGGCGCTCCTCCTCCATGCCGGGCAGCGTCACGGTCTTGCGGCCGGGGAAGGTGCCCTCGTTCATCGCACAGAGGAACACATACGGGAACTCCAGCCCCTTGGCGCTGTGGACGGTCATCAGCTTGACCTTGTCGGGCGCCTCGGCGGTGTCGGCGTTGGTGAAGAGGGCGACGTGCTTGAGATAGTGCTCGAGCGTGCACTCCTCGCCGCAGCTCGTTTCATATTCATAGATCGACTGCTTGAGCTCGGCAAGGTTGTCGAGCCGCTCCTGCGAGCCCTCGGTGCGCAGCATGGCCTCATAGCCGCTCTCGTTTAAGATCGCGGCGAGCAGCTCCGATACCGGGCGGGTATCGGCAAGCGTGGTGTAGTATTCGATCAGCGAGATATACTGCCCCGCCTTCGTGCCGCGGAAGATCTCGTCCTCGCGCGTGCGCCGCAGCGCCTCATAGAGCGTGCAGCCGTTCTGATCCGCGTATTCGCGCAGAAAGGCCATGCGGCGCTGGCCGAGGTTGCGCTTGGGCGCGTTGGCCGTGCGCAGAAAACTCAGATCGTCGCGGTAGCAGAGCATGCGCAGATAGGAAAGCGCGTCCTTGATCTCCATGCGGTCGAAAAACTGGACGCCGCTGTAGATCGTATAGGGCAGCTTTTCCTTGAGGAAAACCTCCTCTAAGCTGCGCGTGACATAGTGCGCGCGGTAGAGCACCGCGACATCGCGCAGCGCGACGCCCCCCTCCTCGAGCGCGCGGATCTCCGAGAGGATCCATTTGGCCTCACTCTCGCTGTTTTCGGCATAGTGGCACAGCACCGTGCCGCCGCCGGGCAGCGTCGGGACGAGATCCTTTTTCATGCGCGCGGCGTTCTTGTCGATCAGCGCGTTCGCCGCCGTGAGGATCTGGGGCGTGGAGCGGTAGTTCTGCATCATGAGGATCGTCTTCGTGCCGGGGTATTCCTTGTCAAAGTCGAGGAGATACCGCACGTTCGCCCCGCGCCAGGTATAGATGGTCTGGTCCGGGTCGCCGACGATGAAGAGGTTTTTGTGATAGCCGCACAGCGCCTGCATCAGTTTGTACTGCGGCTCGTCGATGTCCTGGAATTCGTCGATCATGATGTATTCGAGCCGCTTCTGCCATTTGAGACGGATTTCCTCGTTCTGCGAGAAAATGTAGAGCGTGAAGACGATCAGATCGTTATAGTCGAGCGCGAAGCACTTTTTCTCCTGCCAGAGATAGCCGTAGAAGATGATGTCGCGCGCGGTGTCGGCCTTGTCGTATTTCTCCTTCAGCTCGTCGAGCGAAAGGCGGATCAGGTCGAGATAATAGTCCGGGCGGTTTTTGAGCTTTTCGATCTCGATCATGTCGCGTGCGGCGGAAAAGCTCATGTCCCGCAGACTTAAGTCCCGCTCCTCATAGATGATGCGCAGCATCGAATCGATATCGGAGTTGTCCAGCACGAGAAAGCGCTTGGGGTAGCTCACAGCGTGGCTGTCCTCCTGCAGGACCGAGACGCAGAAGCCGTGGAAGGTGTTGATATATCCGGTGTCGTTGTCGCCGGTGAGGTTGTGGATGCGGCGGCGCATCTCGCTCGCGGCCTTGTTGGTAAAGGTCACGCACAGGATATTGCCCGGCAGGATGCCCATCTCGTTTACGAGATAGGCAAAGCGCCGCGTCAGCGCGCGCGTCTTGCCGGAGCCCGCGCCCGCGATCACGCGCACGAAGCCCTCGGTCGTCGTGACGGCCTCGCGCTGGGCGTCGTTGAGTCCGCGGAGCAGATCTTCCATGTTTCTCTTCACTCCCCTCGCACGTAATAATCAAATTCTTCCGCCAAAAAGGCGGCGATCGCCGCGCCCCGCTCCGGGTCGAGCGCGCTGACACGGCCGCGTCCGGCCACGAAGGGGTCGATCCGGCGCTTCTTCGCGCGGATGCGCCGCCAGCCGTCCCTCTCGTCCGGCTGCTCCGCGCGCTCGATCCGGCTGAGGCTGCGGAAATCCCGCCAGCGCGCGGCAAAGCGCTCGTCGGCGCAGAGCGTTTCGAGCAGTTCCTCCTCCGTTCCCGCAAGCGCTCCCGCCGTCAGCACCCCGGCGGCGAGCGCGTCCCGCAGCAGCTCGGCGAGGATCTGCATCGCATAGCGGTCGGCGTCGGAGACATAAATCTTCGAGCAGGCAAGGGCGAGGTCGGCAAAGCGCGCCGCCTTTTCCGGCGTGCGGAAGCAGAGCTCCTCCTCGCCGTATTCGTTCCTCCCCGGCGTGATGTCCGCAAAAAGCGCCGCCAGCTCCTCCGCCGGGGCGAGGGAGAAGTTGAAGGCGTTGCCCACCGTGTATTCAAGCCGGTCGGCCGAGAGGCGCGGCGCGTCGTTGTCCGCGATGGGATAGCGGTGATAGTCCTCGACGTCCGCCGCCGTGAGGCCGAGCGAGGAGAGGATCGCGCCGATCTCCTCGCTTGCGCGGATGATGTCGGCCGTGCCGGATTCGGTCGCCGTCTGGTCGAGATAGTCGCCGCGCAGGAAGTCCACGACGTGGGCAAAGGGTGGCGTCGCGATATCGTGCAAAAGCGCGCTCACGCTCTGGGCCGCGTCGGCGGTAAAGCGCCAGACGATCAGCGCCGCGCCGAGGCTGTGCTCGAAGCGCGTATAGCGCGCAAGCGCGCGAAAGCGCGGAAAGGCCGTGTATTCGCAGCCGCAGTTCATCCCCACCTGCCTCAGCCGCCGCATCGGCGGCGTTTCGGCAAGGCGAAGGAGGAACGCCGGCGCTTTTGTGTCGTAGATGCCGTGATAGTTCATCTCTTTCCCAGCTCCCAGAAGGCAACCGCGCTCGCCGCGGCGACATTGAGCGAGTCGACCCCGTGCGCCATCGGGATCATGACCGTATAGTCACAGTCCGCGATCGTGCCGGAGGCAAGGCCGTCGCCCTCGGTCCCCAGCACGACGGCGAGCTTTTCGCACGCGCGCAGCTCGGGCGCGTCCAGGCGCAGCGAATCCTCCCGCAGCGCCATCGCCGCCGTTCGGAAGCCCAGGGCGTGCAGCGTCTGCGTCCAGTCCTCTTCCGCCGGGAAATAGGCCCAGGGCACCTGAAAGACCGTGCCCATGCTCACGCGGATCGCGCGGCGGTAAAGCGGATCGCTGCCCTCGTCGGTCAGCAGCACCGCGTCCATCCCCAGCGCGGCCGCCGAGCGGAAGATCGCGCCGATGTTCGTCGGATTCATCACGTTTTCAAGCACGGCGACGCGCCGCGCGCCGCGGCAGACCTCCTCCACAGAGGGCAGCGCGGGCCGCCGCATCGCGCAGAGCATCCCGCGCGTGAGATGAAAGCCCGTGAGCGCGCAGAGCACCTCCTCCGGCGCGGCATAGACCGGAATGCCGGGGCAGCGCTCGATGAGCGGCGCGCCCTTGCCGGCGACGTGCTTCGTCTCCATGAGAAAGGAGACCGGCTCGCAGCCGCCGTCGAGCGCCCGCTCGATGACGACGGGGCTCTCGGCGATAAAAAGCCCCTGGGACGGGTCGCGGCGGCAGACAAGCTGGTTCTCCGTGAGCCTTGCGTAGACGTCCAGCTCCGGGGCGGAAAAGTCGTTGATTTCGATGATCGTAGCCATGGCGTGCTCCCTGTCTGTATTCGATGGAATCATTTTACCGCAGCGGGAGAGCGCGCGCAAGGGCGCCTTTGCCGCTTTTCATTATACAAAGGCGCTTTTGCCGCTTCAAGCGCGTCCGGGCCGGGCACAGTCCGATAGGCGGGACTGTGCCGCGCTGACAGGAAAAACCATTGACGGCGCGGTTTTCGGGGAATAAAATCAGGGGTAACACCACATGATGCGGCAAGAGCGGATGTCGAGAAAATTTGCGTTCTGATGATGGCACTTTTTCGTAGGAATACTTTGTGTATTGCAAGAAAAAGTGACGAAATCAGGGCACAAATTTCCCGGCAGGCGCCGCAGACGTATTGTGCGGTGTTGCCCAAGAAAAAAGAAAGGAGCGGCTGCTTATGCCCGGACCCGGGAGGGGGCTCGGCCCCCGCGGTTTTCTGACCGAGGAAGAGAAAAAGAACATGCCGAAGGTAAACGGCGCGCTGCTGGGGCGGATCCTCGGCTATCTCAAGCCCTACTCTCTGCAGTTCCTGCTGGTGTTCGTGACGATCCTGCTCTCGGCCGTGGTCGGCCTGCTGCCGAGTATCATCACCGGGCGCATCGTCGACGAGGCGCTCGTGGGCAAGAACATGCGTCTGCTCGTGCAGCTGCTCGTTATGGCCTTTGTCACACTGACGGCCTCCCAGGTAATCTCGGTGCTCGAGAGCTATATCAACGCCTGGATCTCCCAGCGCATCATCTTCGACATGAAGAACCAGATGTACGACCATCTCCAGCATATGCCGCACGCGTTTTTCACCTCGGAAAAGCAGGGCGACATCATCACGCGCATGAACACCGACATCTCCGGCGTGAGCAGCGTAATCTCCGGGACGCTGTCGAGCATCGTGTCAAACATCGCCACGGTCGTGACGACGCTCGTCGCGCTCTTTACGATGAGCTGGAAGCTCGCGATCGTCGGCATCGTCGTGATCCCGCTGCTGATCCTGCCGACGAAGAGCGTGGGCAAGCGGCGCTATCAGCTTTTGACCGATTCGCAGGCCAAGAACGACGAGATGAACCAGCTCATCAACGAGACGCTCTCCGTCTCCGGCTCGCTGCTCGTCAAGCTTTTTACCCGCGAGCAGAAGGAATACGAGCGCTTTGTCGGCGTGAACGAGGAGGTCACGCAGCTGGCGCTCCGGGAGCAGAACAGCGGCCGGTGGTTCCGCGTCGTGATGGGCATGTTCACCCAGCTTGGCCCGCTGCTGATCTACTTTGCGGGCGGCTATCTCATCATCTCCCGGACAGATGTGGGGCTGACCGTCGGTACGATCACGGCCACGGTCTCGCTGATCAACCGGCTCTACCGCCCGGTGGAGAGCTTACTCAACATCCATGTGGACTTTACGCGCTCGCTCGCGCTCTTCACGCGCATCTTTGAATACTTCGACATGCCCAATCCGATCCGGTCGCCCGAAAACGGCGCGAAGCCCGACGTGACGGACGCCGACATCGTCTATGAGCACGTGCGCTTTTCCTACGACCCGGATAAGGAGCTGCTGCGGGACATCGACTTCACCGTCCCCGGCGGGAAGATGTACGCGATCGTCGGTCCCTCCGGCTCCGGCAAGTCGACGGTCGTGAACCTGATCCCGCGTCTGTACGACGTGCTCGGCGGGCGCGTGACCGTGGCGGGCGTGGACGTGCGCGATTTTGACCTTACATATCTGCGCTCGCAGATCGGCGTCGTGACCCAGGACAGCTATCTCTTCAACGGCACGATCCGGGACAACCTGCTCTATGCCAAGGAGGACGCGACCCAGGAGGAGATCGACGCGGCCTGCTATATCGCGAACCTCTCGGACTTTATCGCCGCCCAGCCGGACGGCTATGACACGATGGTCGGCAACCGCGGTCTCAAGCTCTCCGGCGGAGAGAAGCAGCGGCTTTCGATCGCGCGCGTGATCCTGAAGGATCCGAAGATCCTGATCCTCGACGAGGCGACGAGCGCGCTCGACTCGATCACCGAAAACGCGATCCAGGAGGCGCTCGAGGCGCTGATGGAGGGGCGGACGAGCATCGTCATCGCCCACCGTCTGTCGACGATTCTGAAGGCCGACCGCATCCTGGTCGTCAAGGGCGGCGTGATCGCCGAGAGCGGCACGCATGAGGAGCTGTTGGACGCGGGCGGCGTCTACCGCGAGCTGTATGAGACCCAGTTCCGCAAGATCCTGGAAATGGAGGGGGATAAATAAGATGAAAATGGAATACCGCCAGGTAAAGGAGCGCGTGGAAAAGGAATCCGCGGCCCTGAAGGGGCTGGTGATCAAGACGGGGATCGGCATGCTGATCGGTCTTGTCGCCGCGATCTTCCTCTTCCGCTGAAAAGCGAAAAGGAAGCACATCCGATTTTCGGATGTGCTTCCTTTTTTTGCTCTTACAGGCTTATTCCGCCGCGTCCGCGCGGATGCGCTCCATAATGCGCGCCACCAGCTCGGTGCGGGAGAAGGGCGTAATGAGGAAATAGCCGTCCACGTACGGCGCCATGCGGCGGGCCAGCTTCGACGAGATCTCGACGGCAAGCTCCTCGCCCCGTGCACGGTCGGCGTTTTCATAGCGCGCGATCGTCTCCTCGTCCACGCGGATGCCCGCGATCTCGCTGTTGATGAACAGCGCGTTGCGCTGGCTGACGATCGGCAGGATGCCTCCGAGGATCTTGCCCTTCAGCGTCCTGCGCGCCAGGCGGAGATTTTCGAGCGCCTCGTCGGTGAAGACCGGCTGGGTCAGAAAGCCGTCGGCGCCGTTTTCCTCCTTCTGCCGCGCCAGATCCAGCTGGATGGCGAAATTGCGCGCGTTGACGTTCAGCGCGGCGAAGATATGGAACGGGGCGGGCAGCACGGCCCTGTTCATGCTGTCGACAAACTTGATGAGCTTGCGCGAGTTGAAGTTGTACACGCTCTTGACCTCGTCGCGGCTGGCCGCCGGGACCGGGTCGCCGGTGACGAGGAGGACGTTGTTCACGTCCTCGGCGCACAGGCCGAGCAGCAGCGCCTGGGTGGCGTTGAGGTTGCGGTCGCGGCAGGTGAGGTGGGGCATGACGCCCGCGCCGAGCTCGCGCTTGATCTTGCAGACCATGAGGCTCGAGTCCATGCGCGCCCGCGCGATCGGGCAGTCGGCCACCGTGATCACGTCCGCGCCGCCGTCGCGCAGCGTGCGCGCGCCCTTCATAAAGCCGTCCACATTTGCGCCCTCGGGCGGGTCAAGCTCGACGGCAAAGGGTTTTCGCGCGCTGTCGCAGAGCGCGTCCCAGAACGGGTCGTGCCGCAGCGCGGAGCGCTCCCGCTCGTGCTTTTGCGCCGGATAGTCGACAAGCGCGGGGGCCGGGGCGCGCAGCGCCTTTGCCGCGGCGGCCATGTGCTCCGGCGTCGTGCCGCAGCAGCCGCCGACGATCTGCGCCCCGCGGGCGTGCAGGATCGCGGTCTGAGACGCGAAATAGCCCGGCTCGCCGTCGTAATAGGTGCGGTTGCCGCGCACGGTGGGATAGCCGGCGTTCGGCATCACGGAAAAAAGGCCGTCGATCGGGCCGATTTTGCCCATGAGCTCGACCATCTGGCGCCCGCCGGAGACACAGTTGAGCCCCACGGCGTCGATATAGGCGTCCTCCGCCGCGGTGCGGCACAGCTCGCCGATCAGGCGGCCGTCGCGCGTGAAGCCGTCGGGCTGCGCGGCAAAGGAGACGAGCACGAAGGCCTCGGGGTCCGCGGCCTTGATGTGCGCGGCGATCTCGTGGAGGTAAAGGTCCGTCCCGATGGTTTCAAACAGGAAATGCCGCGCGCCGAGCGCGAGGAACTGATCGACGATGAAGTGGTATTCCTCCAGAAGGTCGGTGTCGTCGCGCGCGTCGATCGGGCCGATGTCGGCAAAGACATAGGCGTCCTCGCCGGCGGCGCGGCGGGCGATCAGCCAGCCCTCGCGGAGGATGGCGGCGCAGTCCTGCGCCGGGAAATTCTGGCGGTTGGCGCCGTAAGTATTCGTCTTGATTGCGCGGCAGCCCACCTCGAGATAGGCGCGGTGGATCGCCTCGATCTCACCGGGGGCGCTGAGATTGGCCCACTCGCAGTCGCGGTGGCTCGTGCGGTTGCGCGAGGCGTAATAGGTCCCCATGCCGCCGTCGAACAGCAGCACGCCGTTTTCACGAATAAACGATCGGATCTCCTTCATCCCAGCACCTTCTTTGCGATGTCCGCGCCCTGCTTGGCGTCCTTGGCGTAATAGTCCGCGCCGATCTGGGCGGCATAGTCCTCCGTCAGCACCGCGCCGCCGACCATGATCTTGCAGTCGTGGCCGCTTTCGCGCAGCGCGGCGATCGTCTCGGCCATGCTCGTCACCGTGGTCGTCATCAGCGCCGAGAGGCCGACAAGCTTGACGTTTTCCCGCACGGCGGTTTCGACGATCGTTTCGCTCGGCACGTCGCGGCCGAGGTCGATGACCGTATAGCCGTAGTTTTCCAACACGACGCGCACGATGTTTTTGCCGATGTCGTGGATGTCGCCCCGGACGGTGGCCAGGATGATCTTGCCCTTGGAGACGCTCGCGCCGCCGCGTTTGGCGATACGCGTCTTGATCACCTCAAAGCCCGCGCAGGCCGCGGAGGCGGCCTTCATCAGCTGCGGCAGGAAGATCTCGCCCTTTTCATAGCGCTCGCCCACGCGGTCGAGCGCGGGGATGAGCAGCCGGTCGACGGCCGCGAGCTCGTCCATCTCCGCAAGCGCCTTTTCCGTCAGCGCGGCGGTCTCGGCGGAAAGGCCGCGCATGATCGCCTCGCCGAGGGTCATCTCCGCGCCGCTCTTCGCGGCGGGGACGGGCTCAGCCGATGCGTTCGCAAAGCGGCGGATATAGGCCTCGCTGTCCCGGTCCTCGCCGGAGAGCACGCGGAAGGACGCGATCGCGTCCATCACGGCGCTCTGGTTGGGGTTGACGATCGGCAGGTCGAGCCCGGCATGCATCGCCTGTGTCAGAAAGCTCGCGGTGATGTTCTCGCGCGCGGGCAGACCGAAGGAGATGTTGCTCACGCCGAGCACCGTATGCAGCCCCAGTTCCTCCTTTACGGCGCGCACGGCGGCGAGGGTCTCGACGGCCTGCTCCTGCTGGGCGGAGACCGTCAGCGTCAGGCAGTCGATCAGAACGTCCTCTTTCGGGATCCCATAGGAAAGCGCCGCTTCCAGGATCCTTCGCGCGATCGCGACGCGGCCCTGCCGGTCCTGCGGGATGCCGTTTTCGTCCATGCAAAGCCCGACGACGGCGGCGCCGTATTTTTTGCACAGCGGCAGGATCGCGTCGAGCACCTCTTTTTTCCCGTTGACCGAGTTGACGATGGCCTTGCCGCAATACGCGCGCAGCCCGGCCTCGATGGCGCGGGGGTCGGACGAGTCGATCTGCAGAGGCAGATCGACGGCGGCCTGCAGCGCCTTGACGGTGCGGCGCATCATTGCCGGCTCGTCGAGCCCCGGCAGACCCACGTTGACGTCCAGGATGTCCGCGCCGGCGTCCTGCTGTTCGACGCCGCGCGCGACGATATAGTCGATGTCTCCCTCCCGCAGCGCCTGCTGAAAGCGCTTTTTGCCGGTGGGGTTGATGCGCTCGCCGATCACGCGCACGCCGTCCGTTTCAACGGCCGCCGTCGCGCTGCACACGCCGCTGCGGATCTTATCGCTCCGCGGCGCGGGGCGGACGCCGGAGAGCGCTTCGGCCGCGGCGCGGATGAAGTCCGGCGTCGTGCCGCAGCAGCCGCCGAGGATCGTGACGCCCTTTTCCGGCGCCACGGACAGCTCCGCGGCAAATTCCGCGGGCGTGATGTGATATTCCCCGGTGGCCGGGTCGGGCAGGCCGGCGTTCGGCTTTACGATCAGCGGAAGATCCGTCCAGCTGCGCAGCTCCTCCACCAGCGGGAGCAGCTCCTTCGGCCCGAGGCTGCAGTTGAAGCCCAGCGCGTCCACGCCGAGGCCGCTGAGCGTCAGCGCCATCGCGCCGACGCTCACGCCGAGGAAGGTGCGCCCCGTCGCTTCAAAGGTCATCGTCGCCCAGACGGGCAGATCGCAGTTTTCCTTGGCGGCGAGGACGGCGGCGCGCATTTCGCCGAGGTCGCTCATCGTCTCGATGACGACGAGATCCGCTCCGGCCGCGGCTCCGGCGGTGACGATCTCGCGGAAGACGTCATAGGCCTCCTCAAACGAAAGGTCGCCCAGCGGCTCGAGCAGGCGGCCCGTCGGGCCGATGTCCAGCGCCACCCGGACGCCGTCAAAGCCCTCGGCCGCGCTGCGCGCGCAGCGCACGCCCGCCGCGACGAGCTCTCCCACATCGTATTCGCAGCCCGCGGCCTTATAGCGGTTGGCGCCGAAGGTGTTGGTATACAGCACCTTTGATCCGGCCTCGGCATAGCGCCGCTGCACGGCGGAGACAGCCTCGGGCCGTGTGATGTTCCACAGCTCCGGCAGCTGGCCGAGCGGCAGCCCGGCCGCCTGGAGCATGGTTCCCATGCCGCCGTCAAGCAAAATGATTTTAGTTTCCTCCACAGCTTTTGCCCTCCTTTCGATAGGCGCAATCCTCCCGCATGCCGCATGCCTCGCAGCCTCTCGCGCGCTTCGGCTGCGGCCGGTCGGAGACGCCGATGAGCGCGGTGACGCTCTTTTGCGGGATCATCAGCGCGCTCTCCGACAGCGTCACACCGATGCGGCGGCTGATATCCAGCACGCGGAAGAGCGCGCGCTGGTCGGAAAGGGGCATGTCCCCGTAGCCGGGAGAGAAGCGGTCGGTCAGATAGCGGGGAGCAAGCGCGTCGGCGAGGTCGGCGCAGAAGTTGTCGCAGACGCGCTCAATGGCCGCGCTGCCCGCGGCGTCGAGGATCACGGCCTCGGCCATGTCCCGTCCCGCCGCGCGGCGGATCAGCGCCTCCGCCTCCGCGCCGAGCGTCGCGGCAAGCAGCACCACGCCGTCGCAGTCGGAGAGGAACGCGCGGATGTCATCCCCCGCGGGGAGGTAATCCGTTCCCGCGAGCGTCCCGTCCTCTTCAAGAGAAAAGAGCCGCCAGACAAGGCGCGGGCGCGCCGTTTGCAGCAGCAGCGTCTCGCAGCGTTCAAGCTCCGCAAGGCTGTCCCCGCCCAGCTCGCTGCCGCGATAGCGCAGGTATTGCAGCACGTCGCCGCGGGGGATGCGGTCGAGTCTCGCCTCCATGGGCTCTTCCTCCCTTCCGAATGAAACAAATATTATAATATTTGATTATATAAAACCGCCGCGCGGCTTGTCAATTCCTCAAAAAAGAAGGAACTGCTTTCGCAGTTCCTTCTTTTGGTTTTATCTTAAATTCTCTCGAAAAAAATCCTTTGACGCTTTAACCATTGGTATCTCTTACAAAACCGATTTTATTCGATTTGTATGGCATTTCGAAAAAAGTATAGGAAATCGAAAAAAGAAAAATGTAATATTTTACGAGAACGAGATTGACAGTCTCCCGTTTTGTTTAGGGTATTTTTTTCGATTTCTCGTTAGGTTTGAACTTCATTCGCGTTGTCGTCATTGACATTCGAAATCTCAACACGAGAGATATTGTATATCGAAATTCGTCGATTGTCTACTTTTATCGTTTTTGAAGTATCGGGATCCACACCCCAGCAGATACCCGTGAGAGTTTTGTATTGACCTTTCGACCCGTATGAAAAACTCTCCGAATCCTCGCAGGGAACATAGTATGTCACCGTAACCACCACGCGGTTTGCCTTTGCCGCACGTCCGTTGATGGTCAGCTCATGAAGGATGTTCAGGCGGCAGTCCAGTTCTTCCCTGTCCTGCTGTTCGAGTTCTATTGGTTCTACATAAACGACGTCCTTCGCTGCGACGGCCTCATTGAATCCCTTCAGCGCATCGAACGGCGCAAAGATCTTCGCGCGCTTCCCGCAAGGCATCCTCGGGTGCTTTGCATCGAAATCGTCAAACCTCTCGTGCTGCGGTTTCCCTCGCAGGAAGACCTCCCTGTATCTAAAACCGTTAGGAATTAGCTCTTGATATGCGTCCATTTTATCACCTTCTGAGAGAAAAGACGGGCAACGCAAAAACACCTACGCCTTGTGTCCGCCGATCTGCGTGTTTCTCTCCAGCGTCATAGCGCCGTCGAGAAGATTCATGCCCTTGAAAAGGGCGTTGGCCCCATATTTTCTGCGGACCTCGAGCATGGCGCCCTGAATCCGCTTTTCCCGTTCCAACGCCTCGTAATCTACAAAGATGTTCATCTGAAAAGCGCCGGTGTCTTCCTTTACATCCTCCGCATTGACGCCGAGCCGACGGTACAGGAGCCGATGATCCGTCTTCTTGTCGAACTGCTCCAAAAGCAGCGGCTCGATCGTCTGCAGACTGTTTGTTCGTATCGGCAGCTTTACCGTGCCGTTGTTGTGGCGCGGATGGACGCGTCCGTAATAGTCAATACTCAGTGGACCGTCATAGCCGGGGACGGCCTCCAGGCTCTTGTAGTCATAGGATACCCACCAGCTGCAGCCCTTGGCCGCAATGCTCTTGGAAAACATGTCCGAGCAAAGGACCTCGATCATCTCCTGAAAGGCCAGGCGAGCCTCGGGATACTGATACGGCCGCGGCAGCACCTGCCCGTTTGAGAGGCTGTGGCTCTCGCTCTTATACGATTTGATGTCTTTCATCGTGACCGGCTCGATGCCCCAGGCGTGATCGACAAGGATCTCGCCGTCGATCCCGAAGGTCTTGTAAAAGAACTCCTCGTCCCACTGCGTCCTCTCGGCGATATCTCCCATCGTAAAGAGAGCAGCCGCCTGAAGCCGCCTCGCCTTGCCCGGCCCGATCTGCCAAAAGTCGGTCAGCGGCCGATGATCCCATAAAAGGAACTTATAGGTATCCTCATTCAGCTCCGCGATCCGCACGCCGTCCTCATCGGGCGGCGCTTTTTTCGCGACGATATCCATCGCGACCTTGGCCAGATACAGATTGGTTCCAATCCCGACCGTCGCCGTGATGCCCGTCGTCTTCAGCACATCGCGGATCATCGTCGTCGCCATGATATGCGCCGGGTTGACGCCGGCAGCTTCCGCTTCCTTCCGATAGGCATGAAGATAACCGGTACAGTCGATAAAGCACTCGTCAATGGAATAAACGTGGATGTCTTCCGGCGCGACATAGCGGAGATAGATCGAATAGATCAGCGCGGAAATGCGCTCATATTCCGCCATGCGCGGGACGGCGATGATGTATTCCACCTGCGTGTGGCTGCTTATCTCGTACTTGCGGATCGCCTGCTTTGCCTCAAACAGCCTCGGTCTGGAGGGCACGCCTTTTGCTTTGAGAGATGGGGACACCGCCAGACAGATCGTCTGGTCAGACCGGGATTCATCAGCTACCAGCAGATTGGCCTTCAGCGGATCCAGACCGCGGTGGACGCACTCTACCGAGGCGTAATAGGATTTGAGGTCGATACAGATATAGGTTCGCTCATCCATGATTCCTCACGGCGCGCAGCGTACGGCTGCTCGGCAGCGGCTTGACGACCTGCCAGCAGCAGTTGCCCACGACGGTGGCGTCGCCGCGGTGCAGAGAGAGGAGCCTCGCCGTGCAGCCGCAATGTTCGCATTCCATCCAGCCGTCAGTTTCCACCAGATCCAGACTATAGTTGATCTTGCCGCACGCGGGGCATCTCACATCGATCCTGCTCATGCCTCTCTCATTCCTCACAGCGTTTTGATCACGTGCCGAGCGACGCCCTGCACGACAAAGCTCTTGACCTTGATGACCTTGCCCGGATAGCACGCTTCGTTCATATAGGCAAGGAGATAGCCGTCCCTGTCCTTTCCCGCATAGCGTTTCAGGGTGTTCTCACCTTCCGGGTCCAGAGCGACGACAATGTCTCCTTCGTTCGCTTCATTGCACAGCTCGACAAGGACGAGATCACCCTCATCAATGCCGGCGTCGATCATGGAATCGCCTTTGGCACGGACGAGATAGAATTTGCCTTTGCCGAAGATAGACTCCGGCAGACTGACGTACTCTTCGACCTGTTCTTCCTCGGTCTCCGGATCGCCGCAGCGGATGGAACCGACGACCGGAACGGAGATATAACCGGTACGGCACTTGGCCATTTGAGGAGAAGATTTGATCCCGCCGTTATACTCCAGCATGCCCTGCTCGGACATTTCCAGCAAATAACGATAAGCTGTCTGCTTGGTGACGCCGACTGCGTCGCCGACGGTCTGCGTGGAAGGGGCAGTCCGATTTTCCCGGTAGTATTGATCGACGAACTCGCGGATCTTTTGCATGAGTTCCGGATTCTTGCTTCTCATAAGCGCGCCTCGCTTTCTATATGTTACGCCTCGTAACCGATAGAAGCATAACACACCTTGACAAAATGTGCAACAGGAAAAATTAGGCCGGTCTGGGCGTATATTGGGACAGTATAGAAAAAGAGAATGGTTTTCAACGCTTTCTGCTTGCATGATAATGATAACCGGACGAAAAGACATTGCCTTTTCGTCCGGTTGTGTTCAGCTATTCTTTTTGTGCTCCAGGATGTCCTCTACGTTGCAGTCCAGCAGCTCGCAGAGGGCGTCGATCGTCTGGGTTGAGATGTGCTTTCCTCGTCTGATCGAGTGATAGGTGGTCATCGGGAAGCCCATTTTCCCAAGCCTGTAGGACGTTATTCCCCTTTTCTCTAACGTTCGGAAGAACGGTTCGTAACTGATCATAATCATGCCTCCTGCAGCAGCAGTATCAGTATAAAATGCGACTGCGGGCTTGCGTAGCTGCGTTAACGCGCATATACTATAATACGCATGGAGGCGAGAAAAATGTCACTTCACGGATTCGCGTATTTTGTCAAGCGGCCACGGACTGCGGATGACCTGATGCGGCCGCATTTGCTTGAGCAGGAGCAGGAATACGAGGTCGTAAAGACGATCACGCTCCCGGCGATAGACTATGAGAACTTCATCACGGACATGCTGGCAGACCGGGCATTCCTCGAAGAGAATTCCGATCTATGCTCAAAGGATATCCCGCTACTCTGTCTGCTCATCACGCGCCGAGGTGGCGAGAATGGGGTCCTTGTGGTGCCGATTGGAGCACATGTGGACAAAGCTGCGGCAATTTCAAAACAATAAAACAGCTGTATGTCGACTGAATAGTGTCATTCGCTTGTTTCCCAGAAGCATAGCCTATGAAAGAAGAGAAGAAGTGCAGATTTCCTGATTATCAAGAACGCTGCGCTCTTCTCTTAATTTGTAATAATAGAGCACATTGTCCAGCTTTCGCTTCACAATACAAAAGCGGAATTGATTCCTAAAGTGAATTCATGTAATATGATAATATCAGCACGTAAACCTTTCCCCCAAAAGCATATTGTTGAAATTATGAATGAGGGTTTTTATGAGAATTGACTGCTTTTTTGATGAATTTATCAGGAGTATTTCTCCGAAGTACGAGAAAGATCTGAGAAAAACTGCAAAAATGCTTTTGTTTGGAGAAAAAGAATACTGCCTACCTAAGATGGCGGGCTATGAAGAGTCCGAATATCTTGGTGAGAACATCCGGGAATCGGTCAAAAGGGTTCCTCGCGGGAAAGACAATGCGATTAGGGTGTATAGAAGATTGGTTGCTTTTCTGCAGGAGAAAGGCGTTGAAACCACTGTGGCCTTTCCGCCCATCCCCATCGACAGCAGTTTCGAACGTCAAATGTTTATCGCAAAATACTTGCAAGGTGAAAGGGCCCACATTTCCGATTTAGTAAACCTGCTTTGGATCAGCGATCGGACGATTGATCAGGATCTTCAGCGGCTCTACCGGACAAGCGACGACCCGATCCAGGTTTGCGGCAGGCCCTTTTTCATTCCCGAGAGCACACGCGTTAAGGGACAAATACGCTCAGCTTCTACGGCGCATCCCTTGTTTTTAACAGAAAACCTCACACAGGTGATCATTATGCTCGAAGGTCTTCGCGTCATGGCGGAAAACCCTCTTCACACCCGCTATGCTGCAGCCTCGGCCGCAGACATTTGGCAGCAGCTCTCAGACTATGCCAAGGGGCGGATCCGTTTTGTGTTAAGCGACCTGATGCCGGAAGCCCTTACGTGGTATGAGAACCTTGAAAGCCAGAACGAGAGCTTCTGTTCGGAGTATCAATGCAGCGTCAACGGGAATGTTTTGCTGGACTGCATAAAAAACGAGAAAAGCTTTTTTGTTGAGTATCGGACGGATACAGGCACGGTATTCTATAAAAACTGCCGCTTTGTGAATCGCAGTTTTCGGCAGGAAGACGGAGTCACCGTGATAGATGTAGACTGCGACAAGGGGCGAAAAACGATCCGTTCCGATCGCGTCATCCGAAGCACCTACAGCTGCGAAGAATTACTTGCAGATTAAAATACGAAGCTGAGCTTCGTAGGATCAAAGCTGTGCTTCATGGTACAATCAGGCCACAAAAACAAAGGAGGATTGAATCATGAAATGCACATTCTATTACCCCAAAACCATCAACACCAAAGAGTGGGATGCCATTCGCGGAAAACTGAAGTCTGACCTGGAGGAACTGGAGACGGGCAAGGCGCCGGAGCGCGAAGTCGCTCTCTATCTGGAGACGCTGCTTTCTCAGGCTGATACTCTGGAAAAAAATCCCGCTATGCGCTTCTTCGGCTTTGACAAGCCGGAGCACATGCCCTCCGACGCTCGTGTGGAATACTTTTACTGGCCGACTTACATTGCTGCCGCGCTCGGCATGAAGGCCTGCCTGCTCTATCCCGGCATCCTGGGAAAGGTCAGGACTCAGGACGGACAAAACGCAGAGGAAATTCTTCGCGCAATTCTCCTGGCCTGCACAGGCCGCGGCTTTCGCGGGCACGGGTTTGACGATGTCAAGGGCCTAGTCGAGGTCACGGAGTTTTTCGTTGACCACGGCGCGCGGGAGTTTATCGAGCAGTGCGAGATTCCCTGCCCGGAGTTCACCGAGTGCTTCACGCAGGCGCTGCTGTTCCTGCTCGCCGGCGTGTCGAGAGGCTCGGTGGCCGGAGATTGGGGCGACGACTACACGGAGCGCGCCTATGATATTTTGGTAAGGGCAAAAATGATTGTGCCCGAAGAGGAAGAGCCCATGGTAAAAGAGCGTCTGTACCTTGCGTACGGAAGCAATCTGAATATCCGGCAGATGAAGGATCGCTGCCCCGACGCACGAATCGTGGGAACGGCGGAATTGCCGGGCTGGCGGCTGATGTTCAAGGGCAGCAAAAGCGGTAACTATCTAACCATCGAGCGTGACGAGGGCTGCACGGTCCCCGTCGCCGTTTGGGCGATCTCCGAGCGAGACGAACAAAGCCTTGACCGCTATGAGGGGTATCCAACCTTCTATTACAAAAAAGAGCTCCCCGTGACGCTGCGCGAAGCGGAGAGTGGAAAGGCCCGTCCAGTACAGGCCTTTGTCTACATCATGCATGAAGAGCGCAAATTAGGCCGCCCGGACGAAAGTTATGTGGCGCGCTGCCGCGAGGGCTACCGGGATTTCGGCTTTATTACGGCGTTTCTCGACGAGGCGTACGAATACAGCGCTCGGGGATGAGCGCTTTTCCCCTTACCGCACTTCGTCTCATCTTGAAACAGGAGAGGGTAAATCATGGAAGCTCTGATTCTGTTGATGATCGGCGTGATCGCAGCACCGATCCTGCTCATCATTGCACACTCTTCAAAGAAGAACTCTTCACAGCCGGAGGAAGAAGAGGAGCCCGGCATCAGGATAACAGTGGGCCATTCCACAGAGCCTGTATTGACCTGCCCCCGCTGCGGCAGCCCAGTCATGTTGCGGGGAGGCGGCTGGGAGTGCGGCTGGTGTCTTGACAGCGGAGGGCTCGATACGCTCCCCCACACCACGAAAAGCAAGGTACTGCATGCGCGTATTATCTGCAGCGTTGATCTTCCCGAGACCTGGGCAGAGCTGAAAGCAGAGCTTTGCAAGCTCGTGCCGAAGCATGCGGACGTGCTTTTGAGCTCTCTCGGACGCGTGGTCGTGCATCAACTCTCGATCTCCTCCCCGCCGGAGGACGGACGCGTTGAACCGCAGCACATCCGTGATCTCTATGTTTTTCTCGAGTCTGAAAAGGATCTGGGCGTCGGCAAAGCGGTCGCGGCGCGCATCGAGCAGGGCGAGGAATTGTTCGCAGACGAGGGCGCGCTTTCGGAAGAATGCTTCGGCTCTTTTTGGCAATCGCTTCTTGACGCGCTTGAAGACGAAGGAATTATCCCCTGGGAAGCGGATACGGAACAGTTTTTCCATACGCTCGCGTGCTTTCGCAGCTGGCGCGGCGGAGGGCCGGGCGCCGATCACGCGTTTCTCGATAACTATTACGCCCTGCTGAATTCATTTCACGAACGGTGGGAAGCGCGTCATCCAGATGAAACAGAAGACACATCATCAGAAAGATTGGAGGCAGATCAGAATGCTGAAAAAAGTTGACCGCCTTGTATGTGCATGGATTTCCTTGATGCTTGAAAAGCACAGCAGCGAAAGAGCCTTTAAACTGAAAGACGTGTTGTTTACAAGAGAAGAATTAGCGGACAGGGCAAATACCCTTTTCCCGCGCAGTTCGAAAAAGGTACTGGTCAAAGAAGTAAAGAACTATATTGAAGGTATTGGAAACAGCGAAGCAGACAAGTTTTTTGTTAGTGAAAACTACGATGATTTGTACTTGTATTGCCGCCTGAGTGAGAGCAGCATCTTTCAAGGCAAGGAACTGGATCCGAAAATATCGGAGTTGGTCCGAGCGCTGCTCAATGAGGGCGCTTGGAGCAGCAAACCCAGACCGTATTCTCTCGATGACATCGAGAGAATCTTAAAAGATTACTTTCACGATCCTGTAATTCGGTCAGAGAAACAGCCGCAAGGGCAGAACTCTTCTATCGGCACCCCGGAAGCAGTATGGATCGCCGCAGCAACACTTGCGTACAGCGAGTTCTGCCGTTCAAGTGCGAAGAACATTGAGAGCTATGCTTTTTCACAAAGTGACATCGCACATCTTGCACACACCTATAATGAGGACAACACGCTCAACACATGCAGGTCTATGGCCGGAAGAAACTGTGTCAAAGGCAGAAACGATCAGGGGTACGCCTATCTCATCGCTGTCGGGAAAAAGTGCCGTGTGGCCCGTCACGATGAGGCTGCACAATCGCAGCCGCCAAGACTGCACAAAAGCTTTGAGGTGGCGACGATCAGCGGCACGAAAACCGTAGGAGAAATCGAGCATTTCATAGCAAACGAGTATTCAAAACTGCTTTTCAGCGAAAACGTGAGCGTCGCTGAGTATGCCGAGGAGGAATATTTCGAGGAAGAAGCCGATATTGAGGAATCTTCCGGAAATTCGTATTCGGCATCTGACTTCCTTTCAGACGTTTTTATGTCCGAAGAAGACTACAAAGAATTGGTGGAAACGCTCAAGCATCAGAAAAACGTGATCCTCTGTGGCGCGCCCGGTGTTGGGAAAACCTATGCCGCCACGAAACTGGCGTTTTCGGTTATGGGTGAACAAGCAGACGAGAGGGTCATGCAAGTCCAATTCCACCAGAGTTATTCCTATGAAGACTTCATCATGGGCTATCGACCAGTGGAAAGCGGCGGGTTTGAAATAAGAACCGGCGCATTTTATGACTTTTGCCAGAAGGCAAAAGAAGATCCGGAAAATGATTATTTCTTTATCATTGATGAGATAAACAGAGGCAACCTGAGTCGGATCTTCGGTGAGTTGTTCATGCTGATCGAGAACAGCAAACGCGGGAATATCGATCTGCCGCTGCTTTACAGGCCTGAAGAACGTTTCTCCGTGCCGAAAAATCTCTATATCATCGGCATGATGAACACGGCGGATCGCAGCCTCGCCATGTTGGACTATGCTTTGCGCAGAAGATTTGCTTTCTTTGAAATGAAGCCGGGCTTTGAGACGCCGCAATTCAAAGCTTACCAGGCCGACATAGGCAGCGATTCACTCGATCGTGTGATTTCATGTGTAGAAGAGTTGAATCATGTAATTGAAAGCGACCAATCTTTAGGGGCAGGGTTCTGTATCGGGCACAGTTATTTCTGCAATCTGGGAGAAGATGAATCTGAGATTGCCCCAAAGCTAAAAGTCGTGGTAAAGCACGATATCATTCCCATGCTGCGAGAATACTGGTTCGATGACATTCAGAAGGCAAACGAATGGGGAGACAAGCTGCTTCGAGCTATTTGAAAAGACAGGGATGAGGTTATATGATTCCGCTGCGAAACATCTATTATATGCTGGCGTATGCTTTTCGAGCCCTAAATGAGCAAGAGTATCGGGATGTTGCAGGCGAAGATTTTGAGAATGCTGCAGAGATGTTGTCTGCGCTGCTGATACGCGGGATCAACTATCAACTGAAACGAGGGCTGTTCCACAGCTACACAAAGCGGGAAGAACCTCTTTCCACTCCTCGGGGAAAGATCGACATTACGGAATCTGTAAAGAGAATGACAACCCGTAAATTTCAGTTGGTATGTGCTTACGAAGAGTACAGTGCCGATACATTTTTCAACCAAATCATCAAAACAACGATGACGGTTCTGATAAGAGCCAATATCAGTCCTTCCCGGAAAAAAGAGCTTCGAAAGCTGCTGGTGTATTTCACAGATATACAAGAGATTGATCCACTTCAAATCAGATGGGATTTTCGTTTTGACAACAACAATCAAAGCTATCGCATGCTGATTGCCGTCTGTTACCTGGCGTTGAATGGCCTCATCCAGTCCGACAAAAGCGGGACGGTTCACATCATGGATTTCTTTGATGAACAGCGCGAGTGTAGGCTGTATGAGAAATTCATCCTGGAATACTATAAAAAAGAGCATCCCGAGCTGGCAGTAAGTTCCTCATGGATTGCATGGAACGTTGACGATGGATTTAGTGAAATGCTGCCGACAATGAAAACCGATGTTATGCTCTCGAAAGATAATCGGACGCTCATCATTGACGCAAAATACTATCAAAGGATTGCGCAGATAAACTATGGCAACGCGACCATTCACTCCGGAAACATCTATCAGATATACACCTATGTAAAAAACTATGAGGAAAACCAATCCCGCGAAGAGCATCTTGATGGTGAGATCGAAGTGTCAGGCATGCTCTTATACGCGGGAACGGATGAGGCAGTCCAGCCAAACTATACATATCAGATGCATGGGAATAAGATTGCGGTTCGAACACTGGATCTTAATCTCGAGTTTTCTCAAATCGCAGCTCAACTGGACTCTATCTCCAACGAATTATTTCCCTGAACCAGCGCGCGTGTATCAATTTGTATGAACATAGGTCCAAAAGCGCAGATGTAAAATTGTGTTTTACATCTGCGCGTGCTATAATTACTGTGTCTATCCATTTTTTGCGCGAGGAGGGATACTTGTGATCTTAAGCAAAAGCCAGATGACTGAAGAAGACATCAAGCTGAACTATATCACGCCTGCCATCCAGGGCAAGGGCTGGCAGAACAAGATCACAATGGAGACCGCTGTCAAGCTGACAGACGGGAAAGTCAACCTGAAGGGGAATCTCACCTTCCGTGAGCCCGCCAAGAAAGCTGATTATCTCCTTTACATCAGTGCAAACAACCCCATCGCGGTCGTAGAGGCAAAGGATAATAATCACAGTATATCCTACGGCCTGCAGCAGGCGATGACCTACGCTCAGATGCTGGATCTTCCCTTTGCTTACAGCTCCAACGGCGATGGGTTTGCCGAGCATGATTTCATCACCGGAACCGAGCGAGAGTTCGGTATGGACGAGTTCCCGACAGAAGAGGAGCTGCTCGCGCGCCTCAATCAGGAAGCCAACATCACGCCCGCGCAGGAAGCGATCCGGCGTCAGCCGTATTACAGCAGTCAGAAGACCTATCCCCCGCGCTATTATCAGCGCATCGCTATCAACCGCACTGTGGACGCGATCGCCCGCGGCCAGCAGCGCCTGCTGCTGGTGATGGCCACCGGTACAGGCAAAACCTATACCGCTTTTCAGATCGTCTACCGTCTGCTGCAGAGCGGCATGAAACAGAAGATCCTCTACCTGGCAGACCGGAACATCCTTGTTGATCAGTCGATCCAGCAGGACTTCGCGCCGCTGGAAAAAGTCATCCACAAAATCAACGTGGCAAAAGACGATCGCAGCACCATCACCTCACATCAGGTGTATTTCTCTCTGTATCAGCAGTTGGTGGGCGACGATGATCAGGAGCACTTCTCCGAGCTGTTTGCGCCGGATTTCTTTGACCTGATCATCGTGGACGAGTGTCACCGCGGCTCGGCCAAGGACGACAGCCGTTGGCGCAGGATTCTGGAGTACTTTGACTCCGCCACGCAGATCGGAATGACCGCGACGCCGAAAGAGACCAAATATATCTCAAACATCACCTATTTCGGAGACCCGATCTATACATACAGCCTGAAGGAAGGAATTGATGACGGCTTCCTTGCACCTTTCAAGGTCATCAATATCCAGACCAGCATCAGCGACGGCTGGCGCCCGTATGCCGGCCAGCTCGATATCTTCGGCAATCCCATCCCGGATCGCATCTACAATAACAGCGACTACGACTATAACATCATTATCACTGACCGCATTGAGCAGGTCGCCCAGGAGATCACCAATTATCTGAAAGCAACCGACCGCATGGCCAAGACGATTGTATTCTGCGCCACGGAAGATGCGGCGGAGCGCATGAGATCGGCGTTGGTGAACCTTAACTCCGACATGGTCAAAAAGAACCCGGACTATGTCGTGCGCATCACCGGCAGCGACGAGTACGGCAAAGCCAAGCTGGACTACTTTATCTCCGTTTCCGCCAAATATCCTGTCATAGCCACGACTTCCAAGCTGCTGTCCACCGGCGCGGACTGCAAGATGACCAAGCTCATCGTCCTCGACGAGATGATCGGCTCCATGACGGAGTTCAAGCAGATCATCGGCCGCGGCACACGTCTGCGTGAAAAAGAAGGCAAGATGAGCTTTGTGGTCATGGACTTCCGAAATGTGACTCGACTCTTTGCCGACCCGGATTGGGACGGCCCCATCGAGATCGATCCGGATTATCCTTATAAACCGGGACCTAACCCCGGGCCGAATCCGCCTCCCGGGCCCGGCCCCTTCCCGCCTCCCGGGCCGCCCAGCCCGAAACCCATCGTGGACAAAAACGGCTGCCGCGTGGAGATCACGCACAAGCTGGTATCGGTCTATGACACCAACGGTAAGCTGCTGCGGCAGGAGAGCATCACAGACTACACCAAGTCCAACATTCTTGGCCGTTATGCTTCACTGGAGAATTTCATCCGGCAGTGGTCCGCGGAAGACAAAAAATCTGCGATCCGCGATCTGCTTCTGCAGCAGGGTATCGATCTGGAGCAGATGAAAGAAGATCAGAATATGTCCGACGTGGACGATTTCGATTTCATCTGCCACGTCGCCTACGACAAGAAGCCCCTGACGCGCGCCGAGAGGGCCAACAACGTAAAGAAGAGGGACTTCCTGTCCCGGTACAGCGGCGACGCCCGCAAGGTTTTGGAGACGCTCCTGGAGCGCTATATGAACGTCGGCGTATATGAGGTCGAGAAGACCGACATCCTCTATCTCGACGACTTCAAGGGCTACGGCAAGCCCTCCCGCATCGTTCAGCTCTTCGGCGGCAAAAGCGGCTATCTGAAAGCGGTCAAAGAGCTTGAAAACGAGATCTACACCGTCGGGTAACGGCAAAACGACAGAAAGAGACGGATCAAGATGAGCAATCTATCCAGCTTTGTAAAGCGCCTGCGGGACATCATGCGCAACGACGCGGGCATCAACGGCGACGCGCAGCGCATCGAGCAGATCGCATGGCTGTTGTTTTTGAAGGTATATGACGCCAAAGAGCAGGATTGGGAATTCGACGAGGAAAACTATACTTCCATCATTCCCGAGCCCTGCCGCTGGTGCAATTGGGCGCACGACGAGACAGGCAAAGGCTTGACCGGCGACGCCTTGCTTGACTTTGTCAACAACACGCTGTTCCCCAGACTCAAAAATCTGCCCGTCACGGCGGAGACGCCCATCAAGAAGGCCATCGTGCAGACCACTTTTGCCGACGCCAACAACTATATGAAGGACGGCGTGCTGCTGCGCCAGGTCGTGAACATCATCGACGAGCTGGATCTCGGCGACTATGAAGAGAGCCATGCCTTCGGCGAGATCTATGAGTCTATCCTCAAAGAGCTGCAGAGCGCCGGATCAGCCGGCGAATTCTACACGCCACGCGCTGTGACGCAGTTCATGGCGGAAATGATCGAGCCCAAGATCGGCGAAAAGATGGCGGACTTTGCCTGCGGTACGGGCGGCTTTCTTACCAGCTGGCTCAAGGTGCTGGAAAGGCAGATCAAGACGACCGACGACCGCGAGGAATACAGCAACAGCATTTACGGCATCGAGAAGAAGCAGTTCCCCTATATGCTCTGCATCACCAACATGCTGCTGCACGGTCTGGACGTGCCGCGCGTCTATCATGACAACTCGCTTCTGAAGGACGTGCTGGACTATACCAAGGACGATCAGTTTGACGTGATCCTCATGAATCCCCCATACGGCGGCAGCGAAAAGGCCGATGTAAAGAACCATTTTCCCTCGGACCTCGCCAGCTCCGAGACCGCCGATCTCTTCATGTCCGTCATCATGTATCGGCTGAAAGAGAACGGCCGCGCCGCCGTTATCCTGCCCGACGGCTTCCTGTTCGGCACCGACAACGCCAAGATCAATATCAAGAAAAAGCTGCTTTCGGAGTTCGATCTTCACACCGTCATCCGTATGCCGGGCAGCGTCTTCTCGCCCTACACCTCCATCACCACGAACATTCTGTTCTTTGAGCGCACCGGCCCTACAACGGAGACATGGTTCTACCGCCTGGACATGCCGGAGGGCTATAAGCATTTCTCCAAGACCAAGCCCATGAAGCCGGAGCATTTCGCGCCGGTCGTCGAATGGTGGAATGACCGCAGGGAGATCAGCGAGGACGGTTTTGACAAAGCGAAGAAGTACACCGTGCAGCAGCTCTCGGAGGAGCTGGGCTACAACCTCGATCAGTGCGGCTTTCCCCATGAGGAAGAGGAGATCCTGGCACCCATGGATCTGATCCAGCGCTATCAGGAGGAGCGCGCTTCTCTGAACGCAGAGATCGACCGGGTGCTGGCCGAAATCACCGCCAAGCTGGGAGGGGCAGAGCTATGACGCCCCAGGAACTGAAAAACAGTATCCTTCAGCTTGCCATCCAGGGGAAGCTCGTCGAGCAGCGCCCGGAAGAGGGCACAGCGGAGGAACTGTACAAGCAGATCCAGGCCGAGAAGCTGGCCCTCATCAAAGCTGGAAAAATCAAAAAAGAAAAACCCCTGCCGGAGATCACCGAGGATGAGATTCCCTTTGAGATTCCGGAGAGCTGGATGTGGGTGCGGCTTAACACTGTTATTTCTTTGCTCTCAGGATCAGATCTGACACCCGACAAGTATAATGCTCAATGCAAAGGGATTCCATATATTACTGGTGCAAGCAACATCGAAGGAAACTCGATTATTATAAACCGCTGGACTGAATATCCCAACAACATTGCACACTGTGGCGACTTGCTGTTGACATGTAAAGGAACTGTAGGGAAAACATCTATCCTTGCAGAAAAAGAAGTCCATATTGCTCGCCAGATTATGGCTATTACCCCCATTCTGGTAGACACGGTTTTTATTCAACGTTTTATCGAATGCCAAGTCGACAATTTGAAATCAAAAGCCAAGAGCATGATTCCCGGAATAGAACGGGACAATGTGTTAAAACTTGCATTACCCCTCCCGCCGCTGGCCGAGCAGAAGCGCATCGTCGCAAAGATCGAAGAGCTGCTGCCGCTGATCGAGCGCTATGAAAAGGCGTGGAGCCGTCTGGAGGACTTCAACAAGCGCTTCCCGGTCGATATGCAGAAGTCTATCCTGCAGATGGCCATTCAAGGCAAGCTGGTGGAGCAGCGCCCCGAGGAAGGTACCGGCGAAGAACTCTACCGCCAGATCCAGACCGAAAAGCAGGCACTCATCAAAGCCGGGAAGATCAAAAAAGAAAAGCCCCTGCCGGAGATCACAGAGGACGAGATACCGTTTGAAATCCCGGAGAGCTGGAAGTGGGTAAGATTATCAAATTTGGCAAGTGCAATCGTAGATTGTCCGCACTCTACTCCTCATTATCATGAGCAAAGCACCGACTATGTAGCTATTGATACAAACTGTATTGATGCTGATAGCAATATTACAGGTTGGAGATATGTTGACGAGGAAACATATCGAGTGAGAATCTCTCGCCTTCAACCCATTCTTAACGATATTGTGTATACACGAGAGGGTTCTATTTGCAGAGCGGCAATCTTGCCAGCCAACAAAGCTGTTTGCTTAGGGCAAAGAGTAATGCTAATACGTTGCCCGGATGGAGTATTATCAGAATACATAAAGATGATTTTGATGGCGCCTCAAACAGTTAATACTCTAACTGCAAAGCAGAAGGGTATTGGGGCAAAACATGTCAATGTTGCTGATGTCTGCAATTTACTACTCCCACTGCCACCCACAACTGAACAAGAAAGAATTATTGCCAAACTTGAGTTGTTAATGCCGCTCTGCAGGAGACTAAAATGAAAATTAAAATTCCTTTTAATGCCCCGCTTAATCCTAAAGATTCAGAAAATGAAACGTATGGATGCCGGGCGAACAATCCGGACATTTGTAGAAACAACGGGATTCCAGGTCTTTGTGCTTTTGAGAATGCCGATTGCATCTGCAAAAGTCCTTCAAAGGCATGGAAAAAACAGTATCATAAGCTTAAAGAATCATAATCCTTTGAGCAGAAGCGCATCGTCGCCCGGCTGGAAGAACTTCTGCGCCTATGCGAGAGAATGAAATGAAGGAACACAAAACACGATGATCAATGATTTTTTGGATGCAATTCTTGCCGATTTTGAATCCTATATTCAATCTGGCCAAGACCTTTGTAAGCTGAGAGATACTCATTTTGATGCTGGGAGAATCCCAGATTATTCAGATATTAACATTCAGCAACTGTATCTCCTCAGATATGCTTATGCCTATGCATTTGAATACAAATATATGTATCAGTTCTTACTTAAGAAACTACCACCTTTTCAGTCCCTGGAAGTAACTTCTGTTGGGTGCGGTAGCATGGTTGATTACTGGTCCCTCTCCCGCGTTGTCGGAGAATCCTGTACCATTGATTATAGAGGGATTGATACGATTGAATGGTTTTATCAGTTTCCGGCCAGGCCTTGGGACTCAGTGGAGCATTATTGTGAAAACGCAGTTGATTATTTTAAACGAGAAGAACTATCATCTGACATTTACATCTTCCCAAAATCTATCAGCGAGTTTTCCTTGAACGAGATAAGCCAGATAGCAGATTGCTTTTCTGCTGATAGCATTATAAAAGATAAGATTCACTTTCTTTTCTCACTGAGAAATGACCAAGGAAGCATGTCAAGAGATGCCCAAAAGACACAGGTGTTATACAACAAACTGCTGGATATCGGCTTTCGAACGTCCGATGTATGTAACAAATATGCCCATTTTGGATCAGATGTCTACAACAAAACGATACAAAGTGTAGATCCGGATTTCCAGCACCCAGGGGCACAAATTGATTGTCTCAGAGATTTATACTCGCATTGCCCAAAATTCTCACATTGCGTCGAGCATCAAGGTTGTCAAGATAGATTGGGAAGATTTCCAATGTTGAGATGTAAATATGCAGCATGGCAGTCTTTTTCTTTTGAACGGGAGTGATTATTGTGATCATAAGTGCAAGTAGAAGAACCGATATCCCTACCTATTACTCCGAGTGGCTGTTCAACCGTCTCCGGGAGGAATATGTTTTGGTGCGGAATCCCATGAACACGCATCAAGTCGGGAGAATCAGTTTATCTCCCGACGTGGTTGACGGACTTGTCCTTTGGACAAAAAACCCCATCCCGATGCTCGGGCGTCTTCATGAGCTTGAAAAGTATAATTTCTATTTTCAGTTTACTCTGAACGCCTATGGCAAAGACGTCGAGCCCAATATCCCCTCCAAGAACGATACAATCCTGCCCGCCTTCATTCAGTTGTCGAAAGCGGTTGGCCGAGATCGGGTGATATGGCGTTATGATCCGATCCTTCTCAACGCGGATTATACGATGGAGTATCACTGCAAGTATTTCAAACGGCTCGCGGCCAAATTGAGTGAGTATACGGAGAAATGCACGGTCAGTTTTCTTGATCTGTATAAGAATACAGCAAGAAATGTCCAGCCTCTGCAAATCCAGATCGAAACGCACGATCAGCAGCTCGAACTGTTGAGCACTTTTTCAGAGATTGCTCATCACTACGGCATTTTCATTGATACCTGTGCGGAGGCAATAGAGCTCAACGGGCTTCAGATCCCTCACGCCTGCTGCATTGACAAAGAGCGATTGGAGCGGCTCGGGCATTGCAAGCTCAAGGTCGAAAAGGATAAAAACCAGCGGCCGGAATGCGGTTGCGTGGCGAGCATTGACATCGGCGCCTATAACACCTGTAAAAACGGTTGCCTGTATTGCTATGCAAACTACAGCGGCAAAACCGTGCAGACAAACAGCGAAAAGCATAATCCAAATTCCCCGCTCTTGTTTGGCGAAGTCGGGGAAGAAGATAAGGTAATTGAACGAAAAGTAAAATCATGGAAAGTAGATTCACCAGGATCGTATCAGGAAAGTCTGTTCGATTCATGATCAGACAAGCTTTTCAATGCATAGCGCATCGTCACTCGGTTGAAAGAGCTCATGCCCCTGTGCGAGAGATTGAAATGAAATGCGCAGGGGTAGATGCTCCGCAGGCAGAAACAAAGCCTTGTTCTTTATGAAGCAGTAAGGAGTAAAACATGAAAGGAACAATAATCCGTTTTTCCGAACTGTTTTCGGACGGTATCAACGATGTTGTCTTCCGCTATTCCTCTCCGGATGTGTTTTATAAGACCTTATCAAAAATGTCTTTGAGATTCACTCGAGGCGATTGCTTCAATGATTACGAAGACGGTGAGGTAGTTAACGAGCTATATCTTGATTGTTTATCTGAACTGATCCAAGAAGGCGAAATCGATAAGGATTTCTTTGTTGCAGCAGCGATGACAGAAGTCAAGCATCTGGTTTGGCTGGTCGGAGAAGATATCGCTACGCAAATTGAATGTAAGCCATTTATCTGCTGCTTTTCCAAAGAGAAAGACTCTCTGCAAATGTGGCAGTACTATTCTAAAGGCGGTAATTTTGAAGGGTACAACATCGGCTTCAGGCTGAATAAGTTGCTTAACGTCAACTCATCGTTTGTAGAAATGGGCGCGGTTGTATATGATGAGGAAATACAGAAAAGGAGTATTAAGCTCGCTATTTCAACATCCTTCAAGGATTACCAAGAGAATGTACGGCTAAAAGAAACTCAACAGATAGCGATGAGTCAAGAGCAATTGCTCGAATATGAACTTGGTGTTCTGCGCTCCAGGCTTGCGAAGCTATCATGCTTTTTCAAGAGACCCTGTTTCTCCGGAGAAAAGGAGATACGAGTGGTCATCAAAGTACCGATTGAAGAGAAGTCCAGAGATTCCGCTTGGTCAGGGTCAAAGGACCAAGAAAAGAATGTACAGATCGAGTACCGGATTCAACAAGCATTGATGATCCCTTACATAGAATTGCCCATCAATCCTCGAAGCGTTGAGTGCGTAACGATCGGACCCATTACTTCTTCGAAAAATATCGCTCTGGAAAAGAATGCGGATGTCGTAAACGAATTCGTCACAGGACGCCTGGGACGCTCGATTCCCGTTCTGTCTTCTTCAATCCCGGTTCGTTTTTAATTATGCCGAAGAGAAAAATGAGGAAATGCGATGACTTCTGAAATAACCAACGCTCTGTTTGGGTACTTTGAGACTCTATATGATCTCAATCGCAATCTGATTACGCTGTGCGGCGTCGATGTGATCGACAATTCCGGCCAGTATGAAAGGTATATCGCAGATATCATACAGGCTATCCCCCGGCTGGTTCCGTATGTGTATGACAGGGAAAACGAAACCTACAAAATCACGAGATCAGATGGCCTTCTGGAGTTCTCCGCGGAGATGCCGTTTCTGAAAGCCGGCTACGAAAGCATCCTCAAGCAGAATTACAAGTTCCTCAAAAATGTAAAAACCATCCGCAATAAGTTTGAGCACAAAATGCACGGCGCCCGCCTAATGTCGGCTGGCAGCGGCACCCTGATCTTGTTCGACATGACCTATATGCTCTCAAATGAGATGATAACCCTCCAGTCCGGTGAGATCATTCGGTTTGTCAAGCAGCTCAATGAACTGTTTTCCACCATTCAGCGTGAGGTCGAGGCATTTTATACAGAACAGGGCAGGGCGGATTCCCTGTACTGCCGAAGGCTGATCAGATATGATTTTTGTGACTTCAACAGGATTTATGAGAGCCCGCTGCTGAAGTCGTTCGGGAAAGCTTTGTTTCCTTTTTGAGCAGAAAAAACGAGCAGTGACGGTCTGCAGAGACAGAGAGGCAAAAGGATGATACTTGGAATAAAAAAGCCGTTTTGGCGTGACGAAGATGCAAATATCGTTTGTGCTAAAGATGACTGCCAACAAAGATGCAGTGAAGAATGCCCGATCTGGCACAATATGAAGGGAGAAAAATACCTTCACTATGGACTGACAGAGAAGGCTATTGAGGAATTCAAAAAGGCGGTATCCATCGCAATAGATTACACAGAAGCGTACAATTCTTTGGGGATGATATACGTTTCGATGAAGCGGTATCAGGAAGCACACGATGCGTTTTATGAAGCAGTTGAACGAAAGAACGACCAAAGAGCTATACAGGGACTGATAATTGCTTCGATAAACTTGGGCTTATATCAAGAAGCTCTCGATTGCTGTGATGAGTTTGAATACCACCTCGGCTGCAGCGTACAAGAACTGCGGGAAGAAGCAGAAAGATTATCTGCGAGAAGCGGCAGAAAAAAGAAAGTGTGGCCGCTAGACACAATATCCTATACCGGACCAGAAGATTTGAGTAGGCAGACATCAGGATCGCCAGCAAATCGACATACTCAAGACCCAGGACCATCGATCCCAAAGTTTTGCCGAGAATGCGGAACAAGACTATCTCCATCGGCTAGGTACTGTCCCAATTGCGGATGGGCGATTCAAAAGTAGAGCCCCAATCCTTGCCCAGGGCTAGGGAGAAAACATGATTCAACCAAAGAAATACATCGCACTTCTCGTTATCGTGTGTCTGCTTTTGGCTGCCTGCTTCGTTATTATGAAAGCGGTAAGCGCACGCGAGAATGACAGCGCCTCAGAACAAGTTCAAACTGCAGCCGAGCAGCCCTCGGCAGAGCCCAGTCCGGAAGCTCCGGAGGAAACACCTGCGCCGACACCGGAACCGACACCGGAACCGACTCCCGAGCCGACGCCGGAGGCGACGCCCGAGCCTACACCCGAGGCCACTCCGATCCCCGCGCCGCTGATCACGAAGAACCCGACGAACGAGACCGGCGCGCCCGGCACGACGATCTACTTCATCGCCAAAGCTGACGGCGCAACGGCCATATCCTGGTTCCTTGCGAGCCCTGACGGCACGGAAGGGATCAACGCCGCGGATATCAAGAGCAAATTCGAGTACAGCTCCTGCACCGGCACGGACGGGGAGATGCTCGGCATCGTCGGCGTAGACCGAGGCATGGACGGCTGGAAGGTGATTGCAAAGTTCACAGGCCCCGGCGGCGACACGTTCTCAGAACCGGCATATATTTACGTCACGGGCAGCACAGATGAGATCCGCAGCCTCGACGAGGTCCTTGTATCCATCCTAAACGGCAGAGAGTTCGGAACGGCGGGCGTAGGACTGTCGTATGCGATGCTGACGGGGAAAATAGCAGACTTCTTCGCCGACAGCACGCTCAGCGCGGATGAGGTCAAAAATGCCGTGCAGCAGTACACGCAGCGCCTGAACGAAGACCACAGGGCAACGTATAAGGAAAAGGCGGAGGCTGTTGTTTCCAACTTCCGTGACGCTGAGAGTGATTCCTTCTCCGGACGCCTGCATGATTCGGGTTACAACGCAAAGCACTATCCCTGGGACGATGCGCGCGTGAAGGCCTGCATGGAAGCGCTGCTGATAGAGTAAATAAGGAAAAAAGGAACCAGAGCTATATTATTGAGAAACCGAGGGAGCCCAATGCTATATAGCATCAAATACGGAGAGATCAGCAAAAAATGGGCGATCACCTGGGAGAGCGAAGACAAAAGTCGTGATCCCCATGAGGTTCTCGAGACGGAACATGAAATAGTGTTTACAAAGTATGGCAGCTGGATAGGCTTTATTCATTGGGCCGAAGAGCACTGCAGCGACAGCATACGAGTCGATTGGGGTTCACTAGCTTGGAAGTGCAAAGGCGAAGTGCTGATAAACCTTAGCCGCGAAAAACCCGGATCAGTTCCTGACGTTGATTTAGTGGATTCCGAAAAGACATACGGGGTCGTGTATATTGAGATTTTCTGATAATCTGCTTTGGAAAAGAAAGCGGAGCAGTCCAGTTAGGACTGCTCCGCTTCCTTTTTGCTGTCTGGAATAGGTTTGGTCATATATACTCTCCGGTGTCTTTCATACGAAAGCCTGCTTCAAAATCGCAGTTAAGGACTTCGGCGATCTTCGCGAGATCTGCTTCCGTAAAGTTGTCCCGCTTCATCTTGTTGTTCAGATTCTGCGGACTGATGCCGAGCTTGCGGGCGAGTTCCGCCTCAGACATGTTATTTCTCTTCACCAACAGTATACGGATCTTCTCTGTCATGGGAATATCACCGCCTCTTAATGTCAGCATACACGCAAAAAAGAAGATAATCAATATCATCTTTAGAATATCAATAAATTCGTTTACTAATATACACTAAATACTTGACATTATACACTTATGCGTGTATAGTAAAGCCAAGCAGGGAGGTGAGGGTGCTAATTGAGCAGCGAAGAGAACAAAAAGAAACTGACGGCGAGCGTGGTCTGCAATGCGAGAAAGGCGGCAAGACTCTCTCGAAGAGACGTTGCAAAAAGCTGTAATGTTGGGACCACCACGTTGTTCTGCATCGAGCTGGGACAATTCGGAACCGTTCGGACCGCAAGAGATATTGCTCATTTTCTTGGTATCTCACTGGACGGACTTGTCATGAATCATCCGCTTCCGATTCCAGACCAGCCTAGGGTCAAAAAGGCATATGCCATCAATGCATTCGAGTATCATCGCAGAAAACAACATATCTCTATAGCGGAACTGAGCAAAAGGACCGGACTGTGTTGGTCCACTGTTTCAAAAAAGAGCTTGGAAGCAATCGAAAATATGAATCTCTATGACTTGATCAGAGTGGCGTCGGCCTTGGGAATCACACTGGAGGATGCCATACGGCCGTATGATCGCAGAGAGCTCACTCCATCTGATCGTCCGAAAAGGGTTTGTGTTTCGGTTAATTTGCAGAATCCCATTTACATATACAAAGAAAAAAACAACCTTACTTATCAAGCTTTGGCACACCTCCTCGGAATGACTACGAGAGAAGGCGCCCGACAGGCATGTGCAAGAAAGAAAGCAGCGGATCATCTTGTGCTACGGCTGGCAGCGCATGAGCATATCACACTGGAAGATTTCTTTGAGAAGTACTCGATAACTGCTTCTGATACAGATAAAAAGAATAGGAGGAAATAATGAAAACCTTACATCAACACCTTCTGGAAGCCGACTGGGAGGCCATTTTTGAACACTATCTGCAGAGGCGGAAAATCTCTCCGTGTGCGGAGAAGAGCAGGGCTCTGCAGGCAAAGGATTCTCTCGATAGCCGAAGGCAGATATTCATGCGTTTTAGCGAGGAGCTGCTGAACCTCACACCTGTGCAGAACGAGAAAATGGTCTTTCTGGCTACGGAGGAGTTTATCGACGGCTGCCCCGATATCTGCCCCATCCTTATCTCGCTTGAGGACTTGAATACCGGAGTCACCAGAAATATCGATTGGAGGACCACCGATCGAGATAAACTGATGGGCTTTCTGGTAGCGGACACAAGGCTGACACAGGATAATCTCTGCGATATCCTTGCGCAGATTCTTGATAAAGCCTCGTTCTTCGGTTTTTCGACAGGAGAGTTTGAAAGCGGCCGAGAAGAATATAACCGGATGGTAAGAGAGTTTGAGAAGGATTTGGCAAAGACTCTCGCATTGCCGGATGAGTTTGTTCGCGACCACTCCGGGTTTCCGACGATCTCAGAGGATCCAAAAGCCGAAGAGCTGATCTGGCTGGCGCTCGATGCAGAGGTGGAGTACGCCAGGTACTGCAAGGAAAGGGAGATAAAGGAACTGCGGAGGATCATGAAAGATATTTGAAAAGAGTGCAAGAATAATCCAGCATGCCAAAACAAAAGGTCGGTATGCTGGATTCTCTGTTATTCTCGTTGATCAATACTGTTTGGCAAATGAAGATTTCCAGGCTGCATATAGTTTAGCGCTTTCAGCTTCTTTTCCTGGAACGTTCAGATCAAAAAAGCCCCGGCCATCATCATGGAAAGCCAAGTCTATTTCGTTTTCGATATGGTTTTTCTGCCTGTTATATAGAAGGATAGATACGTCGAAATTCAATTGTTTTGTTAGCAATCCTGAAAATCTTCTCCAAAGATTGTCTCCCAGATCTGAGTCAATAATAATCGAATATTTGTTTATTTCAGTAACGAAAGCAGCCCTTCCGATTCTCTCGAATAAAACAGGGGCGTTTACTTTTCCTTGTTGTTCCATCCGATCTTTATCTGCTTGATCTATTGCCCAAAGTTTACTTTCGTATTGAAAACAGATATCAACCTTGTTTGTCTCACAGTAAGGATAAGGTAAAACAAAGGGCTTAACAGGAATATTGTGTGATTCTATAAGAGTGATAAGTCTAGAACGAAAGGCAATCTCGTCTTCATAGTTCAAAAAAGTGCTTCCTGCATATGAAGCACCAATGCGTTCGTAATCGGGAATTCCAAGCGGATTTTCAACATATTCACGTAATCGGTTAACAAAGTATCCTTCGCCAGTAATTCGTTGAATACTCTCGTATCCTAAAAAAAAAGAAAGCTTATCAACGATATTCCGATTAATGCGAATGTTCTGATTTGCTTCCAAACGCGAAATAGTCATATCACTTACATCGAGCATTGCTGCAAGATCTCTTTGAGAAAGCCCTTCTGCTTTTCGTCTTTGCTTTACAGCTTCTCCAAGCGTCATAGAAGCATTTCCTCCATCAATTGATGATTAATGATAGCATGCACAACACGCAAATGCAACACTTGATAATCAAAGATAAGCGTGAAAAAGAGAAAGCCCCATCAAAAAGTCGCTGAAAAGCTCCATCAACAGAAGTGCATCAAGTGTTGAAAACTGTTGACAAGCAGCTTTCTATTCCATATAATGTAATCGAAAGCATCAATGTTGTTGTTCTTGAAGAGAATTATCGTTTCTGTTTTTTGGGACTTCCGCGTTGACCAGAAGTTGAGGTAATTGACCATGTTTTCGCTATATTGTGATTCCCGCTTGGACGTTACAGGCCAACTCAGAACGAAAACATATATAGTGATTCGAAATAATAAGGGACGCTTGCTGCGTTTCACGGGCCTTGAGGCCCTCTGCTGCGACTATACTGGAGATATCGCCACGATCCACTACGACGAAAAGAAAAACTATTGCAGATATGTGGCGCGTTCGCTGAACTGGATCACCAAAAACCGCCAGGTGGCCAGGCTGTCTGACATAAGCAGCGAACACGTCATCTCCTTTCTGGATGCATTCAGAACTTCTCCAAAGCCCGGTTATCACGAAGTTTTCCGAGGTGAAGAGACTATAAAGGCCTGTATTAAGGCGGTTTCGCATTTTTTCTGCAACTTAAGTCTTCTGGATTCCTTTTCAAAAATCATTGTTAATGACCTCCTCGAAGATGGGTGGGTATTGACAGGGGATAATGAGTACTACAACTATCGAAAAAAAGTGTTTTTACCGAAATATAAAAAGCCGGCCATCTGTTGCCCTAAAAGAATGCTAATACGCGATATAACCCCCCCTGTTATGGAGATTCTTCTTCAGCAGGCGGCATTCTACGACCCATTATTATATTACGGAATCAGCTACCAGATTCTGTCCGGAATCCGACCGGGTGAATTATTGTGCATGCGTCAGCCAACCAGTCCGCTCAGTATTGTTCCCGGCGTCTCTTTTCAGATGGCTGGCGATAAGATCATCACTGGAACAATCGACCTGACCAGGGAATTCTGCCTTCGAAGCGACGAAATCCCAACAGGCCGCATAAAGAGAGAACGCAAGGTAGTAATTTTCCCAGGCTTTCTAAATGACTTTTACAAAATATATCAACAGCATATGGCGTATCTATCGCGCGAAAAAAGAATAGAAGCAGATTATTTGCCCATGTTCATCAGTCAAAACGGGAAGGCAATGACATATGCCACTTACTGCCATCGCTTCCAACAGTTGATCGTTAAACACGTTGTTCCTTTATTACTTGCCAGTGAGGATCCTGTCCTCCAAGCTTCCGGGCTGGCGTTTCAGCAAAGTCCTCCTGCACCGCATGCGTTGCGCCATTTTTACACGTGCAGACTGGTTCTGGAAGGATTGGATGTGGCGCAAATACAGTTCTATCGCGGCGATCGCGATCCGAAGAGTGCCATTGTCTACATGCAAAACAAGAGTCTGCTAGAAAAAGAAATGAAACATATCCACGAGTTGGTGATTACCGGGCTGAGGAGCTAAAACAGAAATGGTAACACAAGACAGGTTTCTGGTCCTGGCTGGATTCTTATTTCCAGATTATGACGCTTTCATAGCAAAAAAAGCGTATTACCAGTGGACTCGGATGAAAGAAGAGTCTGAACAATCGGCGCTCAGCTTCCTTCGAGGTTTTTTACCGTCCGACCAAGAAAAAAAGCTGGTGGACTGTTTGGCTGGGTATCCCATTCAGCAAAAAAGCATATACAAAGCCGAAAAATGGTGCGTTAAGCATTCCATCCGGATTCATGAAACCTTGGGCGGGATATACATCAATACGGAGTCTGCTCTAAAACTAATCGAGTATCTCGAGCAGAGCCTGCCTATTAGACCCTTGTATGAAACATTTCTCAAAGAATGCACGATAAGCGACTGCCCCAGTGCATATGCCAATTTCATTCACAGTCTGAAGAAAAGTGGGCAATATGTGCGTGATCAAAACCATCCGCTCTTTGATGATTTCGATTTTTTTCTGGGAGATGAGGAAACACTTTTCGCACTTTTTCGTGCGTGGGCATGCGAATATACGGCTGACCAGCCCTCATCCTGCCCAGGTTATATCTCTGTAGGCGAGGCGGCAAGAGAGCTCAACATTTCGACAGACCGGATGCTCCAATATGCACAACAACATCCTCAGTACACAAAATATTCACTTGGCCACCTTCTGGTGAACGCGGAAGAGATAGACGCTCTTCGCGGCGAGTGGAGCGCTGCAATCCGTGCAGATGATATTATTAAAAAGGTCGTCCAGCGCTTTCCTTCAAATAGACGAAACCAGGCAAAAGGACTCTTACGGAGGACTTTAGCGCAAGAGAAGGATCCCAATGTGGCAGACGATGAGTATTTTCCGCAAGCGAAACAAGGGGAATTATACATCAAAAAAAACGCTTTCAAAATCGAGGAGTTCTGCGAACTTATAGCCAACACTTTCCCTTTTTTCCCGGCAGAAGTTGTTAGATCATTTACCCAGCTTTCAGCTGCGGAGTTATTGGATCGAATCAATGCTGGAGTGATTGCTGCTCATCGGGAGGGAGACAAGTATTACATTTCGAGAGACGAGCAAAACCGCATCCGCCAGCAGGCAGAAGAGTTTATCAGCCTGGATGCGGCGATTAATTTGCTTCTCAGCAATGTCATAGAGGCCAAATTAAACCTTTCACGCGCAGAGGATCGGACAGCTTTGTTGGATTGGATGGAGGGGCGTGGGCTTGCAAATGATTTGGTGCCCAGTCGAGAGCTACCTCTCCACGCCGATAAAACTGGGTATCACATCTCCGTTGAAGCGTTCGAGGATACTAAAGAAGAATTTCTAATTTGGGCCTTGTGTTTTCGGGTCTCCGCAAATGAAGCCGCCGACATACTGCTCTCACATTATGTGAAGAGGTTTCCCGATACAGTTAAAGACTTGCAGGAGTTCCGCGCAAAAAAAGAACAAGCAGGTACGCTGAACAAGAACGCATTTTTGGACGTTGTAGACATTATTTTTTCCGCCATTGATACTGAACTCAAAACAATATCGTACGACGAAATCGAGTCGATGATTATAATCCCCAACAAGGATCGATCTATCGCCAGCTGTACATTGCTTGCAGAGTTTCTCATCAAAAACAACTATACGAATCGTAAATATGTATTTGAGAAGACGGGTTATTCTCCGCGGAAGGATGCATACGGCATCGTCCAGGCCGCGACAATTGTTGCCGCATGCTGCAACCAAGAAATATGGGAGCAGACAGGCCTGATTCAGAAGGCTGTCAACAATCCTCGATATGCCAGCATGTGGCTCTATTTCTCATTACACATTTTCGCAACTTGGCGGTCTACAGATCTGATTCGGCTGCCCCCTCCGATTCTTGATTTTTCGCCGGAAAAAACACTTCGAAAAATTGAAAGCGGCGATTTCTCTGAGTTCGACGAGAAGAAGATTGCTAAGCGATGGATCGCGACGATTGACTTGGCGCGGGTAACGCCCAACAAAACGAGTAGATATCAAAATGTCCCGGATCTTCAGTTCAACTGTCCCGAAAGCTGTTTGGCTCCATTGGGTATAATACTCTCCATCGCAGCAGCTCATCATTTTTTGAGCAAAATAGAAACGACATTTGTAAAGCGTGTTGTCGACTTACCAACAATCAGAGCTTTTTTCGGGAATGAGGTTGCCGCAGCATGTGAAAACAGGCGGTTTTCCGGCAGACGCTTCACTAAAAGTATGCTTCAAGCGATCGAGTATGAAGCCATCGAGGGCGAGAACTACAACGCAAATATTGCCTACTATTTTGCATCCATCATGCGCAGCCACAAGGGCGGCTATGGTGCCATCCCGGAAACAACAAAACTGTATCTCAAAGACGCTAACTTTGCAGATTTGTCTGCGGAGAAAGCGGCGTATATCATGCTCGAGCGGGGAGCATGCAGCTTGCTGGCCTGGAAGGTTTTGGAGGCTTGTTATGGGGAAGCATTTCTTGCTTTGAACGAAACAAGCAAAACAAAACTCATCCAAGCAACCCCCACCCCTTTCGAGACAGAACGGACCATCGCTCTCGTCAATCGCGCTGAGGATATGGCGACCAGAACGATTTGTGAGATACAACGGCAAGGTGCAGATCTGTCAAAGGCGCTGGTTAATATTTTAATCGGATTGGCGCAATGTAAGGATACCTTACCGCATTTATGCCTCCAGAAAGCGCTTGAGAAAACCTGCCCCTTTCCCCTTAGGACCGGGTGCCTTGGCTGCAAATATGAAATATTGACGAAGCAGCTTTTGATTCATCTCGTAATGGAAAAAAGTCGGCTTTGCACAGCAAGCAAAAATTCAGAAAAAAACAAGTGGCTTGTCCAGAACATCATTTACCCAGCGATACTCGAAATAGTGATTGAGATGCCCAAACATCTCTCAGAAAAAGATATTCAGCAATACCGAGTAATTTGTGAAGAGGTTGTAAAAGAATATGGAATTGGCATTGCGGCGTCAAAATGATGGTTTTCTTTCAATCATGCCGATCGATAAAATTGATGAAGAGCTTCTGGAAGAATCCAGGCTCACTTTTGCTGAGTATAAAAAACGGGGCATTATACTTTCCGGGGAATATGACGATCAAGTGTGGTTTTTGACAGATGAAATCGAGAAAAGTGTCCCCATTTCTTTTGCTCTGAATGAAGTGCATAACCAGCTATCGACGCTTTCGCTCACGCTTGGTCAGGCAGCTGTGTTGTTGCGGGTATTTACAACTTTGTTGTTTGGCTTTTCACTCTCAACACTCAGAAATTACGTAAATGGTGTCCGAGCATTCTTGGTTACTGGAGCAGTCCCCGATGATCTCGGTCAGCTTTCTGCGCTTATCTCTTTTCTCAATATTTGTCCAGCCACAGAAGAGGCCGATCATATTATTCAAAAGCTGGTTGTATTACGAGAAAAAAGCTCTCCCGGGTCAGAGAAAAAACGTAGCTTGGCTTTTTATATGTCATATATCCGTTTCAACGAAGTGGTATCCAGCTTTTGGGCCACAGCGAAGTATGAAGAAAGACTTCTTTACTTTCCGATCTGGTTTTGGTGGTCAATAACATCAATCATTCCGCTTCGACCCCTTGAAACAGTATTGACGCCCCGAGACTGCATTCGTGTCGAAGACGGGAAATATTATCTGACTCTGCGTCGGACAAAACTAAAAGGCACGACAAAAGCTGTATCCTACAAACTAAAGCTCGACTATGAACTTTGCAAGTATCAAGTTCCAGCGGATTTGGGAGAGATAATTCTTTGGTATATCAATGCAAGCTCCCAAACTTATAAAAGTGACATCGATATTCTCTTCGACAAAACAACACAATTTCGATTTAGCAATGTATCAATCAGCTCCGATAATCATTACACATACGAAAATCTGAGGGAGCTTTTGCATCGATTTTCGAGGGACGTGGTTGAAAAAAGGTTTGTCATTTGCAGCGATCCTGTCAACCTAGCGGAAAATGAAATTAATCCAGTCAAGCTTGGAGATGCGCGCCACATTGCGATGATTTCCCTAATTATGCAGGGGGGAAGTCCGATCATCTGTCAGGAGCTAGCCAGACACTCGAGCGTAAATATGAGCGCACATTACTATTGCAACATAGAAAACCTTGTTGACATCTTGGGGGAGCATGGTTTCTTTCCTCACACACTAACAGACAATGCCAAAGAAGTTAACGCTGCGATTCTGGACTCACACAACCTTACTCCGGTGGAAAACGGAGTATGTGTCTCACAAAACTACAGCAAAAAATCGTACGAAGACTGCGCTAAGGCCGTGGACGAAAATGGGCGTCTGGGGATCTGCGGTGTTTGTCCGTTCTTTGTCGCGAAAAACGGGACGCAAGCGATGGAATTGACGAAAAAAAGAATGAAGAAAACATGGATTCTGCTAAAAGAAACTGTAAATGCTGCAAGGGATGGAAGAGGGGGCGACGAAGACATCGGTAGTCTGTTGGACCGGCTTCGGACAGAGATGCTCTTATACGGCAACATGTCAGCAACCGCCAAAAAACTCAAAGAAGAGAGGGGCTATTATTGATATGAATAGAGGTCGCCCGCCAAAAGTTAACATAGATGTTAAGAAAAGCATTGTAGACCTGTATTTCGTTGAGGTTGCAGGACTTGATCGGTCCGCGCTTTATAAAAGAGGGCTGTATACACGCTTGGCAGAGTACGCCGGGCAAAAAGGACTTCGACTTGTCGACACAGACTTTTCAAAGTGTGAGGAGCTGCGCTCGTATATTGAACAAAAACTTGTGGAGCAAGAGAAGGCGCTCTCCTCGGAGGGGGCGTTTGTCCCGCTGGATATAGCCGGCCTTCTGAACGCTAGTCGCAAAGATTTGCAAATCATTCTCGCTGATCGTGATCGATATTATGAAGATATCTTCGTTCGCGCGCGAAGCGCCCTCAGCACCTTCCAAAAAAAAGAAAAGATGATCGAAGAACTAAGAAGAAAAATGGCGGAAGAGCAAGAAGAAGATGAGAGAATCAGAAAAGAGCTCACCGACAGGAAGACTGAACTGAAGGAAAAGACACGCGAATGTTCCGAATTAAAAAAATACATAAAAACCGTGGTAGAGCCCTGTTTGCTTGAGGAATTCGAGAAAAAAACGGCAGGAGAAGGAAAACTGCTGGAATTTGCTCAACAAAACATCAGGGACCACATTCGGCAGGATGATTCAGAATCCGAGAAGATTTTAAAACTGTTTGAGATTTGAACAATAAAAACGGAGGATAACAATGAAAATTGATAGAAATGAAAAGAAAAAAAACGACATTGTTTGTTTCAGATTATCCGATGCTGAAGGCAGAATGGGATTATGAGCAGAACCAGCCACTAATACCGGAACAGGTCCCGCACAAATCCAATCAGAAGGTAAACTGGATATGCCCTCGCGGGCATAGGTGGTCGACCAAGATCTCTAACCGTGCCAATGGAAGCGGTTGTCCTTTCTGTGCAGGGAGGTTACCTATACCAGGAGAGACCGATCTTGCTACAGTCTTTCCAGATATCGCAGAGCAGTGGGATTATGAGAATAACGCAGGAAAGACTCCCCAAGATGTTTGTGCTCACACTACTCAGTATGCAAACTGGATATGCCCTCGCGGGCATAGGTGGTCGGCCATGATCAACGACCGCTCTAAAGGAAGCGGCTGTCCTTTCTGTGCAGGGAGGTTACCTATACCAGGGGAGACCGATCTTGCCACAGTCTTTCCAGATATCGCAGAGCAGTGGGATTATGAGAATAACGAAGGGAAGACCCCCCGAGATGTTTGCGCCCACTCTAATCAGCACGCAAACTGGATCTGTCCTCGCGGGCATAGGTGGTCGACCAGGATCAACGACCGCTCTAAAGGAAGCGGCTGTCCTTTCTGTGCAGGGAGGTTGCCTATACCCGGAGAGACCGATCTTGCCACAGTCTTTCCAGACATCGCAGAGCAGTGGGATTATGAGAATAACGAAGGGAGGACCCCCCGAGATGTTTGCGCTTACACTACTACTCAGTATGCAAACTGGATCTGTCCTCGCGGGCATAGGTGGTCGGCCATGATTCATCACCGTGCCAATGGAAGCGGCTGTCCTTATTGTTCAGGGAAAAAAAAGAGAGGGCTTCGGTGATGACAGATAATGTAGACAAGCCAACTTTAGCGTCAGCCTTCCCTCTTATAGCAAGAGAATGGAGCAAGCTGAACAGCAAGACTCCGGATCAAGTTGCCCCGCATAGCAATCAGTATGCGTATTGGGAGTGTAAAAAGGGCCACGTTTGGGAAGCAAAGATAAATAATCGAGTAAACGGAACCGCATGCCCCTTTTGTGCAGGGAAAAAACCCATTGAAGGAGAAACAGATCTCAAAACGCTTTTTCCGAAAGTCGCTACATTGTGGCATCCTTTTTTGAATGAGTTTCCCCCTGAGAAATATCGCCCCTATAGTAATGAAAAAGTGTTCTGGCTTTGCCCCGTATGCGGAATGGAGTGGCGTACCGCCATTTATCATCTCGTAGAAGGGACGAGCTGCCCATACTGTTCAGGCCGACGTCCCATTCCGGGAAAGACAGATTTTAAGACGGTTTATCCGGATGCCGCCGCTCTGTGGGACTATAAACGTAATGGCGCAGATAAACCTGAGCAGTATACGCCAAAAGCACATCACAGAGCGTTTTGGCTCTGCTCCAAAGGGCATTCATGGGCCGCTCCGATAAACAGAATGGCTAGAGCCTATGAATCTGCACGCCCGGGAACAGACCTGGGGACACTCGGCTGTCCGGTTTGTTCAGGGAAAAAGGTGATACCGGGCGTGAACGACTTGGTGACGACTGCTCCGGAGCTCGCTGCACAATGGGATTATGAAAAAAACGGAGATATTCTCCCCTCGCAAGTGACATTACATCGGAATCGTCCGGTTTTCTGGCGCTGCGAGAAAGGGCATGTTTGGCCCGCAAGTCCCAACAATCGCGCAAGAGGGACGGGGTGCCCGTTTTGTAATTCGAACAGGCTCATCCCAGAAGAAACAAGCCTTCTGGTCAAGTATTCTGAATTGGCAAAAGAGTGGGACGAAGAAAAAAATTTTCCGCTTACCGCGAAAGATGTTCCGGCTTTCTCAAACGACAAATACTGGTGGCGCTGTCAGAAAGGACACAGCTGGAAAGCAACGGTTAGTAACCGAGCAAACGGGCGAGGATGCCCGTTCTGCTCAGGGCGGCTTCCGATTCCTGGGGTATCCTCCCTTGATGTTCGTTATCCTAAGATTGCCGCCGAATGGCATCCGACAAAAAACAAAAAACATCCATCCGAAGTTTCGCCTCAAAGTGTTCAGAAAGCCTGGTGGATCTGCAGTAACGGTCACGAATGGCCAGCTGAAATCTGCGATAGGGTAAACGGAAGCAAATGTCCGTATTGCAGAGGGAAAAAACAAAAGAAGAAAAACTTGATCTGAAGCATAATAAGTGCCCATCCGCTGTTAGCGGACGGGCACTTATTTGCCTTACATTCGTAAAAAATCGGCACTTTTTATATTGTGGTTTTCACCGTGGTTTACGTGAGAAATCGAAAAAAACCGGCCTAAAAAATTTTTTATATAAGAAGTATCGCCGATCAGGTCAGGAAGTCTCTCAGCTTCTTCGAGCGCGAGGGATGACGCAGCTTGCGCAGGGCCTTGGCCTCGATCTGACGGATACGCTCGCGCGTGACGTTGAATTCCTTGCCGACCTCCTCGAGCGTGCGGGTGCGGCCGTCGACGATGCCGAAGCGCAGCTCCAGCACCTTTTTCTCGCGCGGGGCGAGCGTGTCGAGCACTTCCTCAAGCTGCTCGCGCAGCAGCGAGAAGCTCGCGGCCTCGGACGGCTCGGAGGCCTCCTCGTCCGGGATGAAGTCGCCGAGGTGGGAGTCCTCCTCCTCGCCGATCGGCGTTTCGAGGGAGACGGGCTCCTGGGCGATCTTCAGAATATCGCGCACCTTGTCCACGGGCATGCTCATCTCGGCGGCGATCTCCTCGGCGGAGGGATCATGCCCCAGCTCCTGGAGCAGCTGACGGGAGACGCGGATGGTCTTGTTGATGGTCTCGACCATGTGGACGGGGATGCGGATCGTGCGCGCCTGGTCGGCGATGGCGCGGGTGATGGCCTGGCGGATCCACCACGTGGCATAGGTGGAGAACTTGTAGCCCTTGGTGTGGTCAAACTTTTCCACGGCCTTGATGAGGCCCAGGTTGCCCTCCTGGATCAGGTCGAGGAACAGCATGCCGCGGCCGACATAGCGCTTGGCGATCGAGACGACAAGACGGAGGTTGGCCTCGGTCATGCGGTGCTTGGCGTCCTCGTCGCCCTCGGCCATGCGCTTGGCCAGCTCGACCTCTTCCTCGGGCGTGAGCAGCGGCACCTTGCCGATCTCCTTGAGGTACATGCGCACCGGGTCGTCGGTGGCGTAAGTATCGGCCAGATCGTCGGCGGCGTTGATCTCCTCCTCGGTGACCTCCTCGATCTCCGCGAGATCGTCCACCTCGGGCACGAGATCGTCGAGCGGCGGCAGCACGTCGGAGGTGGGCATGTCGATGTCGATGCCGTTCTGCTCGAGCGCTTCATAGAATTTGTCGATCGCCTCGCCGTCGAGGTTCATATCCTCGAGACACTCCAGCTCCTTCGACGTCAGCTTGCCGGCCTTTTTGCCCTTTTCCAGCAGCTCGCTGAGCCGCTCCTCGGGCGTCTTTTCCGGGGCGGGAGGCGCTTCCTTCTTGGCGCGGGACTTCTTGTGGGGCTTTTCCTTCTCCGCAGCGGGCTCGGCGGGAGCGTCGCTCTCCAGCAGGGCGTCGGCCATTTCCTCAAGTTCCTGTTCGGTGTAGGTCTTCTCGTCTTTCATTTCTCTATCCCTCATTTTAATTCTTTTCTTCTCTCTTCGAGAATTTGCAGCAGATCGTCGCCCTCGGTCGTCTCGCGTCGGCGGCGGTCGATTCTGTTTATGTAGTCGTCAAGCGCCTTTGCGCTGTTCGACAGGGTCTCCGGCTTCTGCAGGAGATCCACCAGCAGCGCGATCTCCCCGCTCTCCAGCTCGCCGCCGAGCACGTCGGCCGAGACGGAAAGCCCCTCTCTCAGCCGCCGGCACAGCACCTCGTAGATGTGCCCGAGCACCGGGGAGGAAAAGGCCTCCTTCGTCGGGAGACCGCCGCGCCGGATCAGCGCCGGGTCAAGGTACAAAAGCCGGATCACGCCCTCCTCCGCCACGGCCGAGGCCGGGTCGGAATAGCGGTACTGCCGCTCGACGGGCTGGGTCTGCTTTTCGGGGCTGGAGCGGGAGGCCGCCGCCGTGCGCTTCAGAAGGCGGCTGCGGCGGGCTTTGACCTCGCCGATGAGCACGTCGGCGCTGATGCCGGCGTCGGCGGCGACGCGGCGGCAGTAAACCTCGCGTTCGGCCGCGTTCGGCAGGCGGGCGAGCAGATCCTCCGCCTCCTTGAGATAATCTACCTTCTGGGCGTCGGAGGAAAGGTCGTATTTCTTCGCGATCTGTCCCAGACGGTACTCCACCTGGTTTTCCGAGCCCTCGATCAGCATCTGGAAGGCCTCGGGGCCCTTGAGCTTGATAAACTCGTCCGGGTCCTTCGCGCCGCTCATCTGCAGCACCTTGACCTTGAGATCGAGCTTTTCGAGGATGCCGATCGCGCGCTGCGCGGCCTTCTGGCCGGCGCCGTCGTTGTCATAGGCGATAATGACCTGGCTGGTATAGCGCGAGATCAGTCTCGCCTGCTCCGGCGTCAGCGAGGTGCCGAGCGAGGCGACCGCCGAGTCGAATCCCGCCTGATGCAGGCTTACTACGTCTATATTGCCCTCTGAGAGAAGGATATATCCGCTTTTTGATTTTTTTGCCAGATTCAGCGCGAAAAGGTTGCTTCCCTTGTTGAAAACAAGCGTTTCGGGGCTGTTGAGATATTTCGGCCCCTCGCCGTCGAGCAGACGGCCGGAGAAGCCGATGACGTTGCCGCGCACATCGATGACCGGGAACATCAGACGGTTGCGGAAGGTGTCGTAATACCCGCCGTTTTTCCCCTTTTTGATGAGGCCGGCGTCATAGAGCTCATAGTCCGTATAGCCCTTTTCACGCATGGCCTTTTCCAGGCTGCTCCACTCGTCCGGCGCGCAGCCGAGACCGAAGTTCGTTGCCGTGGCTTTGGAGATGCCGCGCCCGGCCATATAAGCGCGGGCCTTGTCCCCTGCGGGGGTGGAAAGCTGGTCATAGAAGAAGCGGGCGGCGTCGCGGTTGAGCGCGAGCATGCGGGCGCGTTTTTTGCTTTCGCGGTCGTTCTCCTGCTCCGGCAGGGGCATGTTCGCGCGCCGCGCGAGGAAGGCCACCGCCTCAGGGAAGGAGAGGTTTTCGATCTCCATGATGAAGCTGATCACGCCGCCGCCCTTGCCGCAGCCGAAGCAGTGGTAGATCTGCTTGTCCGGCGAGACGGAGAACGAGGGCGTCTTTTCGCTGTGGAACGGGCAGAGGCCGAACATGTTCGACCCGCTCTTTTTCCCCAGGCGCACATAGGAGGAGACGACGTCGACGATGTCGTTGCGCGCCACCAGCTCGTTTATGAAAGTGTCGGGAAACGCCGTTTTGATCACCTCCCGGCGATTAGTTTCTAGTTTCTAGTGTCTAGTGTCTAGTGTCTAGACAATGTCGTCAACATTCTTCCGACTTCATCGCACAAAGCCAGCGCAGTTTTTGCGTCTGGCACGGAAAGATAGTTTTGACGAATGCAGATTTCAAGCTGTGTTTCCACTTCAAACACGGAACCCCGGGCGACTGACAGGAATTGCCTGAATTCCCTGTCGGTCTGCCTGCCATAGCCCTCTGCAATATTGGACGGAATGGAAACCGCCGCCCTGCGCATCTGATCAGAAAGGGCATATAATTCTTCTTTTGGAAGGCTTCTGGCCAAATGATAGACTTCATCTGTCAAGTCCATCGCTTTTTGCCAAACGATCATTTCCCGATAGTGCGACCACGCCATCTTTTGCTCTCCTCTAGAAACTAAAAACTAGAAACTAGAAACTACTTGACCGTCCAGGCGAAGGGGATATAGATCTCGCCGAACTTTTCCATGGCGTAGCTGTCGGTCATGCCGGAGATATAATCGACCGCGGCGCGCTCGACGCCCTCGCGTTCGATGATGCCGCCGAAGTCCTCCGGCAGCTTTTCGGGATGCGCGGTATAGTGGTCATAGAGCATGCGCAAAATGCCCTCGACCTTGCTCTCCTCGCCTTTGGCGACGGGGTTGGTATAGATGTCGGAATACATGAAGCTGTGGAAAAACTGAAAGGTGCTCCACATCTCGTCGGACATGCGGATCTCGCCGCCGCGGCTGTTTGTGATCAGGTCCGTGACAAAGGCGTTGATGCGCTCGCTGTTGCGCTCGCCGCACTCGCGGCGGATCCGCTCGGGCACCGCGTCGGCCGTCAGGATCCCGGCGCGGATCGAGTCGTCCAGGTCGTGGTTTATGTAGGCGATCCGGTCGCACAGGCGCACGACCGTGGCCTCGCGCGTATCGTCCGGCGCGCCGTGGGTGTGGTTCAAAATGCCCATGCGCGTCTCATAGCAGAGGTTGAGCCCCTGGCCGTCCCGCTCGAGCACGTCGACGACGCGCAGGCTCTGCTCGTAATGCTTGAATCCGCCGGGGTAGATCAGGTTCAGCGCCCGCTCGCCGGCGTGGCCGAAGGGCGTATGCCCCAGGTCGTGCCCCAGACCGATCGCCTCGCAGAGATCCTCGTTCAGGCGCAGCGCCCGCGCGACCGTGCGCGCAAGACGCGTGACCTCCAGCGTATGGGTCAGCCGCGTGCGGTAGTGGTCTCCCTCGGGCTGCAGAAAGACCTGGGTCTTGTGTTTCAGGCGCCGGAAGGACTTGGAATGGGTGATGCGGTCGACGTCGCGCTGAAAGCAGGTGCGGACGGCGCACTCCTCCTCGGGATGCTCCCGCCCCTTCGAATCCGCGGCGCGCACGCCGTAAGGCCCGACCAGGATCTTTTCCAGCTCTTCGCGTTCTTCTCTCGGACAGGACACCTCAGCAGCCCTCCCATACAAAAAATTACCGGAAGATCTCTCTTCCGATAATCTTATACGCCAAAAATTCCGTTTTCCCTTTTTCTTTTTGAAAGAATTTTGTAAATTTTTTCTCATCTCACGCGGACGGGCCGAAAGCTTTCGCCCTCTTCGGCAAAGGTCACGCTCCCGGCGCTCTGGTCGAAGAGGCGCGCGGAGAGCGCCTCGGCGTTTTCCTCCGGCACAAGGAGCTTTACCGTGACGTCGGCGGCATAGAGCGTGTCGGTGACGAGCGCGCCGAAGGGGACAAGCTCCTGCTTCAGCCGCTCGGCCGCGGCATAGGAGCAGGCAAAGCTCCCCTCGACCCAGCGGCGCACGACCGCGACGCCCGCGGCGTCGAGCGCGTCCTTGGCGCTGCGGGTATAGGCACGGAAAAGCCCGCCCGCGCCGAGCAGCACGCCGCCGAAATAGCGCGTGACGACGCACACGACGTTCTCCACGCCCTCGCGGCGGAACACCTCGAGCATCGGCAGCCCGGCCGTGCCCTGGGGCTCGCCGTCGTCGGAATAGCGCTCGACCCCGCCGCGCAGGATATAGCACGAGCAGTTGTGGCGCGCGTCGTAATACTTCTTTTTCATCTCGGCGATGAAGGCCCTGGCCTCGTCCTCGCTTTCGACAGGGCGCACATGCCCGAGGAACCGGGAGCGTTTTTCGACGTATTCGCTCTCGCCGCGGGAGGCGGGGACATAGTATTCAGTCATCGTCAAACTCCTCCGCCTCGATGGCGTAGAACAGGCTGTTTCTCACGTCGCCGAGCGAAGACTGCCAGGGAGCGGAGAAGCGATAGCGAAAGCCGCATTTCTCGATCACGCGGCGGGATTTGTCGTTTCCCTCCGCGTGCGCGCACCAGATCCGCCCGGCGCCGAAGGCGAAGTAAAGACTCAGCAGCGCGCGGACGGCCTCCGGCACATAGCCGTTTCCCCAGAAGGGCTTGCCGATCCAGTAGCCGATCTCGTGCTCGCCGTTCTCCTTCTCGTTCTTCCCGACCGGGATCCCGATGCTGCCCACCGCTCTCTCCGAGGGAGCGATCGTGATCGCCCAGGTGTGATCGTCCATCAGCACCGTGCGCAGGATGTGCAGGCTGTCCTCTTCGCTCTTGTGCGGCGCCCAGCCCGCGGCGGGGCCGACCTCCGGGTCGGAGGCATAGCGGAACAGAGCCGCCGCGTCGTCCTCGCGCCAGGGGCGCAGGATAAGTCTTTCGGTCTCGATCCTCATGGCTCTTCCTCCCCGGGCAGGTCCGTTTCCTTCGCGAGCTCGGACATATATCCCGCCGTGAGGATGCCGGAGGGCAGCGCGACGATCGCGATGCCGAAGATCGACGAGAGCATCGTGAAGACCCGGCCGACCGTCGTGACCGGATAGATGTCGCCGTAGCCCATCGTGGTCAGGCTGACGGTCGCCCAGTAGATGGCTTCAAAAAAGTTGTCAAAGGAATCCGGCTCGAGGTTGAGGATCACGAGCGCGGAGATCAGCACATAGGCCAGCGCCAGCGAGCCCACGGCGACAAGGGCGTCCTTCGAGCGGCGGAACACCTGCCCGATGATCCGTATGCTGTGGGAATAGCGCGCGATCTTCAGCACGCGCAGGATGCGCAGCGCGCGGAACATGCGCATGACGCGCAGCACCTTGAGACTGCCGTTGACGGCCGTGAAGCTCGGCAGGATGGAGAGCAGATCGACGATCGCCATGAACGAGAGCGGATAGCGCACAAAGGACAGGATCGAGGCGCTTTTGTATTTATAATCCGCCGTCAGCAGCCGCGCCAGATAGTCCAGCGCGAAAACGCAGGCGCAGGCCTTGTCGAGCATGTTCAGCGCCGGGCGCTCGCCCTTGACGGCCAGCGGGATGAGCGAGATCACGATCAGCACGATCATGAACGCGTCATAGATCGAACTGGCGCGGTCCTCGCCCCTGGCGGCCTCGATGATCTCAAAGAGTCTTTTTCTCATGTTCATCCTTCTCTCCGGGTTCGGCTGGATCGCCCGCGGGGCGTCCGGATCACTCCCAGTCCTCCTTCGGCTCGACATAGCCGGGGATAAAGGCCTTGACGCGGCCGAAGAGGTCGGCGGAGACAACGGCCTCGCACTCGATGCCCTCCTCGGTGTATTCGGTGCGCAGCACGGCCGCCTCGCGGTTGAGCGTGTCAAGCAGACCGGCGCTGGGATAGGGGATCACCAGATTCACATGCCGCTTGCCGCGGCCGAGCATCTCCGAGAGCTTTCGGATCAGCGTCTCCGCGCCCTCGCCGCTTTTGGCCGAGATGCACACGACGTCCTCGCCGTGGGGCAGGATGCCGAAATAGCGGTCGCACTTGTTGTACACGCGCAGGCGCGGTGTGCTCTCCGCGCCGAGCTGGACGATCAGCTCGTCGACGACGCGGGCCTGCTCCTCCCACTCGGGATTCGACAGGTCGATGACGTGCAGCAGCACGTCGGCGTAGGACAGCTCCTCGAGCGTGGCCTTGAAGGCCTCGATGAGATGCGTGGGCAGCTTGCGGATGAAGCCGACCGTGTCGGAGAGCAGGATCTCCGTCGTCTCGTCGATCTTGAGACGGCGCGTCGTGGTGTCGAGCGTGTCGAACAGGCGGTCGTTCGCCGGGATGTCCGCGCCGGTAAGGCAGTTGAGCAGGGTGGACTTGCCCGCGTTGGTATAGCCGACGAGACAGACCATCGGCATCGCGTTCTTCTCGCGCCGGCGGCGCTGGGTGCCGCGCACGCGGCGCACCTCGCTGAGCTCTTCCTCGAGCTTCTGGATCTTGCGGCGGATGTGGCGGCGGTCGGTCTCGAGCTGGGTCTCGCCGGGGCCGCGCGTGCCGATCGGGCTTGAGCCGCCGGAGGCGGTCTGGCGCACCAGGTGCGTCCACATGCCCGTCAGCCGCGGCAGCAGATACTGATACTGCGCCAGCTCGACCTGGAGCTGGCCCTCGCGCGTGCGGGCGCGCTGGGCAAAGATGTCGAGGATCAATCCCGAGCGGTCGAGCACCTTGACGCCGAGCTCCTCGCCCAGAACGCGCATCTGCGAGGGGCTCAGCTCGTTGTCGAACACCGCGAGATCGCAGTCGTTTGCCTCGATCAGCTCTTTCATTTCGCGCACCTTGCCGTCGCCGATAAAGCTGCGGGGGTCGGGCGAGGGGCGCTGCTGGATCAGCATGGCGGCCGTCTCGCCCCCCGCCGTTTCAACGAGAGCGGCAAGCTCGTCCATCGACACGTCGGTGGAGCGCTCGCGCGCGTCCATGCTGGCGGCCGAGAGCCCGGCCAGGATCGCGCGTTCTTTTTTGATTTCGGTTTCGGTTATCATAAAACTCCTTACAGGTTCTTGATCTTCAAAAGCTTGTGGATGCCGCCGACCTCATACGTGACGGAGACGAGCCCCGGCGTGTCGGCCGTGACGCGGATATGCTCGGCGCCGCGCGCTTCGAGCAGGCGGCGATAGAGCTCTCTTTTCTTTTTGCCGTACCGCCCCATGTTGTCCGAGCACAGGTAGATCCCGCCGAAGAGCGCGTTTGCCGTGGCGACAGTCAGCTTCTGCTCCTCCGTGAGCCGCAGGTTTTTCTCCCGCAGGAAGAAAACGTCCGGGTCGGAGAGGAAGGCGCGGCCGTTGAGCTCGCGCCGGAAGACGGTGTTCGCAAGCGAAAGGCGGGTCGAGGGCCGCTCGCGGTTCGTATGGCGCATGACGAGGTTGTTGTCCCAGTCGAGCGTCATGTCGCAGCCGACGCGGCAGTAGTCCACCAGCCCGAAGGCGGGCATCAGCGGCACGCCGCAGCCGAGGATCAGCTTGTCCCCGCACAGCTCGCGCAACAACGCCATCGCGCGCCTCATACGCCCCGCGCGCGTCTCGCACGCGCTGCCGAAGGGCGCTGCGGCATAGAGGAAATCGAGCTTGACAAGGTCGACGCCCCAGTCGTCAAACACGCGGGAAAAGACCTTTTTCAGATAGGCGCGGACCTCCGGGTGATCAAAGTCCAGCGCGAAAAAGCCGCCCCAGGTCATGCCGGCGTACCACGGCCGGCCGTCGCGGCGGTAGAGCCAGTCGGGATGCTCGGAAAAGAGGCGCGAGCGGCGGCTGGCGGCAAAGGGCGCGAGCCACAGCCCGGCGCGCAGGCCGTGGGCGTGGATCTCGTCGGCAAGGGGTTTAAGGCCGTTGTGGAACTTTTTGGGGTCTGTCTCCAGCCAGTCGCCTACGCTCGGCTCCCAGCCGTCGTCGATCTGGAAGAGGTCCCCGGGCCGCAGCACCGACGCGCAGCCGGCAAGGTCGTCGCGGATCGTGCGCTCGGAGATGTTTTCATAGCGGTCGTACCAGCTTGAGTAGCCGGCGAGCTTTTCAGCGGTGCGGCAGCGGACGCCCATCGCGGCAAACCAGGCGTCGAAAACCTCGTCCTCGCCGCCCTCGGCGTAAAAGAGGTCAAAGGCGGGAAAGTCTCCGTCGACGCACAGACCCTCGCAGTCGCGCCGCGCCCTCAGTTCGCCCGCGTTCGCGTCATATTGAAAAAGCGTATAGCCCGCCGTCTCGTCGAGGGAGGCGAGGAGCCGGAAGCGCTCGCCCAGGCGGAAGTAGCAGTAGCTCACGCCGTGCGTCACGCCCGGTCGTTCGGGGTAGTCGACAAAATAATAGTCGCCGTAGCGGTCGATGCCGAAGCGCTCGATCGCCGCCCGCGGCAGATGCCGCAGCGAGCGGATCGAATCCTTCGCGCCGTATTCCGGGCAGGCCGTCCAGCTTTGAAAGCCGTTCATGAAGATCTTTTCCCCGGCCGCGAGCGAAAGCGGCAGGCGCGCCGTGACCTCTCGCAGCATGCCGCGGAGGGGCAGCGTGACGTGCGTCTCCCCCGCGCCGAGCGGTACGGTAAGCGAGGCGCTCTCGCCGTTATGCAGTTGTGCGCGGACGGATAGCTCTGCCATACGCCTGCTCCTTTTCCCCGTGCCGGGGCTTTTTTATTACAGATATTATATACGATGTCGCATGACGCCGCAAGAGAAAGCTTGGCGCATAAAAAGACGCCCCCTGAAACCAGGGGGCGCGGTTTCTGCAGGATCAGGTGCGGCAGACGAGCTCGCCGTTTTCCTCGTCGACGGTGATCGTCGATCCCTCGGCGAGGTCGCCGGAGAGGATCGTGCGGGCGAGGAGCGTCTCCACGCTGCTCTGCAGCGTCCGGCGCAGCGGCCGCGCGCCGTAGAGCGGGTCGTAGCCGCGCTCGATGATAAGGCTCTTCGCCGCCTCGGTCAGCTCGAGGTGCAGCGAGCGCTCGGCAAGGCGGGCGCGCAGCGAGGCGATCATGATGTCGATGATGCCGTCAAGGTTCTCGCGCGTCAGCGGGCGGAAGAAGATCGTCTCGTCAAGACGGTTCAAAAACTCCGGGCGGAAGGCGCGGCGCAGCTCGGCCGTGACGGCGGCTCTGGCCTCGTCGGAGATCTCGCCGTCCGGCGTGATGCCGTCGAGCAGATACGAACTGCCGAGGTTGGAGGTCAGGATGATGATCGTGTTCTTAAAGTCCACGGTGCGTCCCTGCGAGTCGGTGATGCGGCCGTCGTCGAGGATCTGCAGCAGGATATTGAACACGTCCGGATGCGCCTTTTCGATCTCGTCGAAGAGGACGACGCTGTACGGCTTTCTCCGCACGGCCTCGGTCAGCTGGCCGCCCTCGTCATAGCCGACGTATCCCGGAGGCGCGCCGATCAGACGCGAGACGGAGAACTTCTCCATATACTCACTCATGTCGATGCGCACGATGTTGTGCTCGTCGTCAAAAAGGCTGGCGGCCAGCGCTTTTGCAAGCTCCGTCTTGCCGACGCCCGTGGGTCCCAGGAAGAGGAACGAGCCGATGGGGCGGTTCGGATCGGCGATGCCGGCGCGCGAGCGCAGGATCGCCTCGGTGACCTTCTGCACGGCCTCGTCCTGGCCGACGACGCGCTGATGCAGCGTCTCGTCCAGGTGCAGCAGCTTTTCCCGCTCGCCCTCCATGAGCTTTGCCACCGGGATGCCCGTCCACTTGGCCACGATCGCGGAGATCTCCTCCTCGGTCACGGTGTCGCGCAGCATCGAGGTCGCCTTGCGCTCCTCGGAGAGCTTTTCGGCCTCTTCAAGCTGCCGCTCCAGCGCGGGCAGGTCGGAGTATTTCAGCCGCGCGGCCGTCTCGTATTCATAGCGGCGCTGGGCGCTTTCGATCTCGGCGTGCATCTTTTCAATCTCGCCCTTGAGGCGTTTGACGTCGTCGACGCTGTTTTTCTCGCTCTCCCAGCGGGATTTCATCTCATTGAAGCTGTCCTTTAAGTTGGCAAGCTCCTCGCGCAGCTTTTCGAGGCGCTCCTGCGAAAGGCGGTCGTCCTCCTTCTTCAGCGCCATCTCCTCGATCTCCAGCTGCATGATCTTGCGGCGGATGTCGTCAAGCTCGGCAGGCATCGAGTCGATCTCCGTGCGGATCATGGCGCAGGCCTCGTCAACGAGGTCGATGGCCTTGTCGGGCAGGAAGCGGTCGGTGATATAGCGGTTCGAGAGCGTCGCGGCGGCGACGAGCGCGCTGTCGTGGATGCGCACGCCGTGGAAGACCTCGTAGCGCTCCTTGAGGCCGCGCAGGATCGAGATCGTGTCCTCGACCGTCGGCTCGTCCACCTGGACGGGCTGGAAGCGGCGCTCGAGCGCGGCGTCCTTTTCGATATACTTGCGGTACTCGTCGAGCGTCGTCGCGCCGATGCAGTGCAGCTCGCCGCGCGCCAGCATGGGCTTTAAGAGGTTGCCCGCGTCCATGCTGCCCTCGGTCTTGCCCGCACCGACGATCGTGTGCAGCTCGTCGATGAAGAGGATGATCCCGCCCTCGGAACGGCGGATCTCCTCGAGCACGGCCTTGAGTCTCTCCTCAAATTCGCCGCGGTACTTTGCGCCGGCGATCAGCGCGCCCATGTCGAGGGAAAAGATCGTCTTGTCCTTCAAGCCCTCCGGCACGTCGCCGCTGACGATGCGCTGGGCCAGGCCCTCGGCGATGGCCGTCTTGCCGACGCCGGGCTCGCCGATCAGCACCGGGTTGTTCTTGGTCTTGCGCGAGAGGATGCGGATGACGTTGCGGATCTCGCTGTCGCGGCCGATGACGGGGTCGAGCTCGTTCTCGCGGGCGCGCTTGACCAGATCCGTGCCGTATTTCGTGAGCGCGTCATAGGTGCTCTCCGGGTTGTCGCCGGTGACGGGCGCGGTCTTGACCTTGGCAAGCTCCGCGGTAAAGGCGGACTTCGTGATGCCGTGGTCGGCAAAGCTGCGCTTGATCGCCGCGGTGGACGAGGCGAAGATACCGATCATCAGATGCTCGACCGAGACGTATTCGTCTCCCATGCTCTTCGCGGCCTTCTCGGCGGCGTTCAGCGCGCGGTCGGCCTCCGGCGAGAGATAGACCTGCGCCCCGGCGCCGACCTTGGGCAGCGCGGAGATCGCGGTGTCGAGTTCGGCAAGCAGCTCGTTGCAGTCCACGCCCATCTTGCCCAGCAGCGACGGGATCAGCCCGCCGTCCTGGTCGACGAGCGCATAGAGCAGATGCTCCGGCGCGATGGCGCTGTTGCGGTTTTCCTCCGCCATGGATTTGGCGGTATTGAGAGCCTCCAGGCTCTTTTGTGTATAGTTCTGAGCATTCATGTGAACACCCCCTGTTAGTTTTTAGCTTCTAGTGTCTAGTTTCTAGTCTTGCCTCCCCCGCCGGGGGAGGTGGTTGAGCGCAGCGAAACCGGAAAGGGCTCTGTAAGATCGACCAGCCCCCTATCGGTGCTGCGCGGCAGCTTCCCCGTGCGCGGGGAAGCCATGCGCTTTCGCCTCTTCAACGGCTCCCTTGTGTAAAGGGAGACTTTTCTCTCTCAGATCCGGACGGCGGCGCCGCGCATGTAGGAGTAATACGCGGCCTCGACCTCCTGGGCGTCGAGACGGCCGGTGAGATAGTGCTTCATCAGCTTGTCGAAGAGCTTGATATACTCCGAGATCGCCCCGGCCAGCTCGTCGGACGTGCAGTCGCGATCCGGCACGCAGAGGCTGCGGACGAATTTGCCGTCATAGAGCGCATAGTGGATCTTCATACCCGTCGGCGCGGCGAGATGCAGATCCTCGATCCGCTTCCAGAGACGGAAGAAGTCGGTCATCGAGGCGATCAGCGCCGCCGACTGGGTGCGGAAGACGACCGAAAGCTCGCCGATCGAGTCCTCGCCGCTGCGGTAGAGCTCGACCTCGTACTTCACGGTCGGGCGGTATTTGTACTCCAGTGAGCTTTTCAGCGACATCGAAAAGCTGTTCGGCGCGAAAAACGGCACCAGCTCGCGCGAGGGCGCCATCAGCTCGGAGATCGCGGAGAGCACGTCGTTGATGCGCCGCTCCGGCGTCGTGTAGTTGACGTATTCGGCCAGGATCTGGTTGATGAGGTTTGAGCGGTTCGTGCCCAGCGAGTGGGCAAGCGCGTCCACCTCGCGCACGACCTCGTCGTTGAGCATCAGACTGTAGAGTGTTTTTTTCATGGAAGACCACCTTCCTTTATTTCTGTGTCTATTATACCACCGCAAAATCATTTGTCAATTATTTTATATAATTCTAATTGCAAAATATATATGAACAAACAGGAAAAGCGGGGCTTGATTTTTTTCCGGGTATTGGGTATAATGGCAAAGCACCTGGACAGGTATCGAAGTGGTCATAACGGCCCTGACTCGAAATCAGGTAGTCTCGCAAGAGGCTCGTGGGTTCGAATCCCACCCTGTCCGCCATACAAATAGTCCCACCCTCTCGGGTGGGACTATTTGCATAAAAGAGGGTGGGATTCGAGGGGCGAGGGAGTGAATGACAGCCCGGTGGGCTGTCAGAGCCGAGCCCGGGCCGCCCGCAGGCGGGGAATCCCACCCTGTCCGCCAAAAGAGAAGCCCCCGCCTTGTGGCGGGGGCTTCTCTTTTGGAATACTTGGAGGGGATTCGAACGGGAGCGGTAGTGAATGGAGCGCCGGGGGCGCTCCAGAGCCGCGACCCGGCCTCCGCCGCAGCGGAGGTCGAATCCCACCCTGTCCGCCATAAAACGATCCCGGCCCTTTTGGGCCGGGATCGTTTTATCATGAAAGAGGGTGGGATTCGAGGGGCGAGGGAGTGAATGACAGCCCGGTGGGCTGTCAGAGCCGAGCCCGGGCCCGCCCGCAGCTCGGGGAATCCCACTCTTTTTATAACAATGATCCTTCCTCCTTGTTCTTCTCTGCCTCACTGTGATATGATAGAAAAAACACCGGGAGGCGAGGCCATGAACATTCATTTCATTCAACAGGATCCCTGGGTCGAGGGCGGCGAGTATCTGAACTGGGCCGGGCGGAACGGACACGGCGTTTCGATCACGCGCTGCTGGCTCGGTGAGACGGTGCCGCAGGAGGCGGAAGCGGACTGGCTGATCGTGCTCGGCGGCTGCCAGTGCCCGGCCACGACGAGAGAGGAGTGCGCCTATTTTGACGCCGCCGCCGAGCGGCGGCTGATCCGCGCGTATCTCGAAGCCGGGCGCGCCGTGATCGGCGTGTGTCTCGGCGCGCAGCTGCTGGGCGAGGCGCTCGGTGCGCCGTATGAGCACAGCCCGGAGCGCGAGATCGGCCCCGTGAAGGCACGGCTGACCGAGGCCGGGCGCGCCGATCCGTTTTTCAAGGCCTTTCCCGCCGTGTTCGACGCCGGCGAGTGGCACAACGACATGCCGGGGCTGACGCAGGATGCCGTGATTTTGGCCGAGAGCGACGGCTGCCCGCGCCAGATCGTGCGCTACGGAAAATGGGCGTACGCTTTCCAGACCCATATGGAGTTTACTCATGAGATCGTCGCCGCGGGGCTCGCCGACGTCGGCGGGAAAATCCCCGTCAGCGGCCGCTTCGTCCAAAGTGAGGAGGCGCTGCTGGCCTATGACTATACGGAAATGAACCATCTGCTCTCGACCTTCCTCGACGCGCTCGCGGCAGCGTATGAAAGCCGGCTCTGTGCAAGGTAAGCACTGCATATAAAGCGCTCCCCTGTCCCATAATTATCTGTTTGTTGGAGGACACGGCTGATGAGACGATTGATAGACACTTTTATAGAGGGCATATTAGTTTTTCTCTCCATATTTGCTCTTCAAATGCTTCACATCGCAATCCAACCATTTTCAGCAGGCGTTCCACCTTATTGTAAAGATTCATTTGCTGTAGTTTTTATTGCCAAAGATATACTGTACTATCTTGTTTTTTGGGTGCTTTATATAGTCGTGTTGCACGAGGAGAACCCAAAAGCAAAGAGTGGAAAGCCAAAACTGATTGGAGCAATCGCTATTCAGGGCGTGGTTCTTTGCATTAGAGGAAGCGCCTCCCTGTTAGACAATGATGTTTTTTTCGGGCTGTGTGAAATAATGGTTCCCGTTCAGTGGTTTGTTGTATTATATCTATTTCACATATCTGAAAAAAGTCGATATTCTCTCCGAACTGCTATTATTGGATTACTGATTTTGACCGCACTCTGGCTTCCCTTATCGTTGCATTATGACTATTCTGCGTTAGCAAAGATTAGTAATCTTCAAGTATCATATTATGAGACATCTAATGCAGTAACGACACAAAAAAATAATACGACCTTTCTTTATAGTCTCAAATATGCAATAGGCGAAAGCACTTACGGAACTGTTTTTTTCCTCTTCTGCAAATTCAAATCCGAGTATCAGGAAAGAAAAGAGAGGCGTGTATCGAAAAGGATAGCTCAACTACTTTTGTCCTGCTTATTATCTTTTACGGCTTACCTGATATGCCTTTTTGTAGCTCCAAGCGGTTGTTTTGTAAGTGCATCCAACATAAATCAAAACTCTTTCAAACGTAGTGGTCTAAACTTTTCAACTCAAATAATTGAGATATATCGAATCAACACTAAACATTCAGCTAAAGAGTTGGTATACAGTAAAACGAACTGTAAAGTAAGATATGACACGCAAAAGATAACGTCTTTTTCTGTGGATGGTTATTATCCGGCAATTCAATCAACACATAGTAATGACCTTACATCCTTTTTTGATAATTCCTTGATAGTATCAGAAAGCAATCGCGAGGTAGGTCTATTCTGCAATCACATAGTGGTAATAGCTAATGAAGAAAGCGCTCAAACAATCCCAATAGATTTGATTGGGAAACTACCAGAAAATGAAAGTCTTTTGGCACTGTGCCGGGAAACCGTCGAAAAAAACCTGTTCTATGTGTTTCCCTATAATGCACAATACCTAATAAAATGGGACAAAGAATATATAACCCCATACTTAGGGAGCTTTGTGGAAATGGATTTCTCGCTTAAAGAACAGATTGAAGAAAATGGCCTTCGCCCGGAATATGTGCAAATGGAAGCAATAAGATTGCTGAACACAGGGGTCGGTTCCCCGTCCCGCGAAGAAAACAGCAAATGAATCACGCCGCCACGGCGTGAGGCAGGGGACGGTTAATGCGAAAAAAGAAGGGGTAAGCCCCTGAAAAAGGCTGCAAAAACTAAGCCCTGTCGAGCAGAGCCGAAAAACCGGGGAACACATGGGACATGGGACAGGGGACGGTTCCTTGTCCCGCCGTTCTTAGCTTATATGCTATAAACGGGACACGGAACCGTCCCCTGTCCCACTTTGGAATACCAAGTGATGGCTATTTTGATGAATTGGAGGGCGTTTTCGGATGAAAGAAAGAGAACGTATTTTGTATTGGGCCTTTGTTGTCGTATTACTCTTTGTCTATGTATCATGTTTACTAAATGAGGGGGTTTATCAGGTCTGCATCTGGAGAGATTTGGATTACACGCTCTCTTGGCAGGTTTTGAAAACGGTGCAAATTATGCTTGTTCCGCCGGTCGCAGGGTTGCTGTTATTATCTCTTTACTACAAATTGTGGAAAAAAAAGCCTTTGAAAGGTCTTCCATTTAATAAAAAAAATAGAACCAACTTGATGATAATGCTGTTGAATGCAACCTTTTTTATTTTGTTTCATGCGTCGGCCGCTCCGGTACGAAAAACAGGATATCCTTTTGAAGTGTATAGATTAGCCAGAGCGCACGGACTGCTTTTGCTTGTCCTCGCGGTTGGATTAAATATTACAGCAAGTTTATTGGGGATATGGGATAAATCATGAACACAGGGGACGGTACTATGTGTTCTGACAAAACACCCTAATAAGCACCAATGTGCGTGGGACAGGGGACGGTTAATGCGTGTGAGGGTTACAAAATGGCTACAAGTAAGTTTTTACCCTCACTCGTCCATTTCGTGCGCGGCTTTGCGGCATGGGCGTTACAAAACACCCAAATAAGCACCAAGGCGCGAGGAGCTAATCTCCCCGCGCCTCGGTTTGCTATTACTCTAATTTTCAGTCCTTTTTTCCTTGAAACATATCACAATGACAATTCATTATGTGTAAAGCCAACAAAAAAATTGCATCCGTAACCCCCGCTCACAAACCGCTCCCCCGCCCGTTGGGCGGGGGAGCGCTGTTTTATTCCGCTCTTTTTCAGATCTTCGCGAGGAAGCACTCCTGGCTGGCGATCTCGGAATAGAGGATCGCGCGGCCGGCGGTGTCGTAGACACGGATGACCTGCTCCATATCCGCCTCGGCCTCGTCGCCGAGCAGCGCGCGGTAGCAGTTGTCATAGGTCTCGAAGAGCGCGTCGTTGAACTCGCAGCCTCTCTCACCGCGGTAGAGCGCGGTGTAGAAGGTGCCCGCCTCGACGAGATCCTGGAAGAAGTGGCTGCCGTAGCTCAGCTCCGGGCGCAGGCCGTGGGAGCTGTAGGCCAGCTCGCACATGCAGTCGAAGCGCGAGACCTCGGTATAATTCACCGGCACGCCCAGCGACGGCGTCGTCGTGCCCCAGCGGCCGGGTCCCATCAGTACGGTGTGCTCGTCGCGCAGGAGGGCGTTGAGCTTGCCGATGCAGCGGGCGACGTGGTATTTCTTCTGCTCCGGCAGATCGAGATAGCTCTCGACGTCCACCTTGATGATATAGCGCACCGGCAACGCCACGTTGCCGCCCATGAAATTGCCGTTGATGCGGAAGAAATAGTCCTGCACCTTGGGCTTGACCCCCTGCGCGCCGATGCCGCGCGTCTGCAGCGGGCGGCATTGGAGGAGGTTGATCTTATACTCGCGGTCGGGACGGAAGTTGCAGGCGAACTCCACGTCCACGGGGTAGCTGTACTTTTCGGCAAGGTCCCCCATCAGCTTGGTCATGACAGCGCAGAAGTCCGTGCGGCGCAGCAGCTTGTCAAAGTTCACGATGTCCGGCACGGGATAGTCCACGCCCATCTCGCGGAAGCGGGCGCGCGTGGGGGCGTCGGGCTCCATGAAGAGATAGGAGTCGGTCTTGAGATCCGCCTTGTCGAGCCTGTCGATCTCGACGGTCTCGAAGCGATTGGTTTTCAGATTGATCGCGTCGAGCTTGTGCTGGGAGTATTTATACTCGTCGCCGTAGGCCACCCTCGGCGGGGCCAGCGGCCGCGCCATGTCGAGCAGCTTGGCATAGTCGTCGGCCTCGCGGTCGACCGCGCGGGTGCCCATGCCCATGACAAGGCGCAGCGCGCCGCGGTTTTCGTCTGCGGCGGCCGCGGAGGTGACATAGAGATTCTGCGAATGGCCCACGCCCGCGATGTGCGGGAAGTAGTAATCGCCGTGGATGTCGCCGCTCACGCGCATGACCAGCAGCGCCATCTGCTCGTCGCGGCTTAAGAGATCGCGGTCGGCGCGGTAGCGGATCGCGTCCTCGTTGACCGTCGAGGCATAGACCGTGCGCACCGCGGCCTCGAATTCGGCATAGCGCTCCTCCGGTGTGCCCTGGTTGGGGCAGAAGACGCTGTCATACTTGCCGGCAAAGGCGTTGCCGAAGCCGTCCTCGAGGATGGAGGAGGAGCGGACGATGATCGGCGACTGGCCGAAGTATTCGAGCATCGAGCGGAACTGCTCCTTGATCGAGGGCATGAACTCGCCGTGCAGCAGCTTTTCGCGGATCTGCGGCGCGACGGCGAGATAGTCCTCGACGTCGACCATCTTCGTGCGCAGACTCCACGCGTCGTTCTGGACGAAATAGGTATAGAACACGTCCGCGCCGATGAAATAGGAATCGTGCGGCTCGATGCGGCGGGCAAAGAGCTCGGGGTCGGTGGCCCGGAGCACGCGGCGCGCCAGCAGCATGCCGACGGCCTTGCCGCCGATGCAGCCCGTGCCGATCTCGCGTTTTTTGATGGCGATGAGGTCGGCGGTCGTGAAGTATTTGCGGCAGAGGGCAAAGCGCTGCGGCTCGTTGCCGAGCAGGCAGCGGATGATGTTGTCCCGGTGGGCAAGCGCCTCGGGATCGGTCGGCTCGCTCTCGTTCCGACCGGCAAAGTCGAACATGCTGTCCCAGCAGTCGCGCCGCTCGCCGGTCTGGGTGAAGATGTCGAAGATGCCGTAGCTCTCGGCGCTGGAGGTGACGAGGGTGCTGTTCGCGCCCTCGATCTTCACAGGGAAGTACATGTATTCCGTCTGGCGCCCGTCGACCTTGACGGCGTGGATATAGGTCGCGGCGTTCATCGTGCGGATGTTCAAAAGCACGGGCGCGGCGTGGCGGATGCGCGAGACCGTTTCGTAAATGTGCTTTTCGTACAGGATCGGCACATAGGCGATCGACTGCTGCTCCTGCAGGAAGGGGCAGGTCAGACAGAAGAAGTTGCACACCATCATGTCCGAGAACCAGTATTTCTGCAGCTCGGTGAGACAGTCGAAGATGTAGAACACGCCCGCGCCCTCGGAGGCGATGATGCGGTGAACCTGGACGGCAAAGGTCTCGAAGCCGACGGTGGGGTCGAGCGTGTATTTCTTCACGTTCGCGCCGCGTTCGGCCAGCGCCTGGGCGTCGATGACCTCGTCATGCTCGCCGAAGCGCAGATAGACGATCCGCTGGCCGCCGCGCGCGGTGGAGGTCACAAAGCGGGTCGCGGCATACATATAGTCGCGGATGTGCTCGACCTGCCACAGCACCGTGTCGCCGCTGCGCAGACCGTCGATCGCGCGGTCAAGGCCGTCGATTCCGCTGGCGATGCGTCTGGGGTTGTCCATGCCCTTTCCTCCTTTAATGTGTTGTCAGATTAAAACCAGTTTATCATCCGCAGGGGCTGTTTTCAACGAAAAATCTGTGGTATAGTAAAGGAAAATGCAGCATGGGAGGTTTTTGCCGTGCCATACGATTTTACGACCGTTCTCGACCGCCGCGGTATGGACTCGATCGCCGCGGACATGATCCCCTGGGACGTTTCGGTAGACGAGGGCTTTGACGCGATCCCGATGTGGGTCGCGGACATGGCCTACCCCGTCGCGCCGCCCGTTCTTGACGCGATGCGAAAGAGACTGGAGTTCCCGTCGCTGGGCTACTATGCGATGAGCGACGAATACTTTGACAGCATTCTCTCCTGGCAGCGGCGGCGCCACGGCGCCCTGGGGCTGGAGCGCGAGCACATCGGCTATGAAAACGGCGTGCTCGGCGGCGTGGCCGCGGCCGTCCAGGCCTTTACCGCGCCGGGGGAGAAGATCCTGGTCCACAGCCCGACTTACGTCGGCTTTACGCACACGGTGGGAAATCTCGGGCGCGTGCTCGTCCACTCCCCTCTTCGGCGGGACGAGGACGGGATCTGGCGCATGGACTATGCCGACATGGAGGAGAAAATCGCCGCAGAGCATATCCATCTTGTGATCTTCTGCTCGCCGCACAACCCCGCCGGGCGCGTGTGGGAGCGCGCGGAGCTGGAAAAGGCGATGGCGGTCTTCGAAAAGCACGACTGTCTCGTGATCTCGGACGAGATCTGGTCCGACATCGTGATGCCGGGCTTCCGCCACATCCCCACCCAATCGGTGAGCGAGGACGCGCGGCGGCGCACGATCGCCTTTTACGCGCCGAGCAAGACCTTTTCGCTGGCCGGGCTCGTCGGCTCGTATCACATCGTCTATAGCCGGTATCTGCGGGAGCGTCTCGTGCGCCAAAGCGAGCAGAGCCATTATAATTCCTGCAACGTGCTGTCGATGCACGCCCTCGTCGGCGCCTATTCGCCGGAGGGCGAGCGCTGGGCGGAGGAGATGATCCGTGCCGTCGACGGCAACTTTGCCTATGCCTGCGGCTTTATCGCCGAGCACTTCCCGGGCGTGAAGGTCATGCGCCCGCAGGGGACGTATATGCTGTTTCTCGACTGCCACGACTGGTGCGCCGCCCACGGCGTTCCGATCGGCGAGCTGCAGCGCCGCGCCGTTCGCAAGGGCGTGATCTGGCAGAACGGCGAGGATTTCGTCTGGCCGGAGACGATCCGGATGAATCTCGCGCTGCCGCTCTCGCGGCTGCGGGAGGCCATGGAGAGGCTGAAGCAGTACGCGTTCGTGTGATCGGGACTGAAAGTCAAAATGCGATTACCCGAAAAAGCCTGATATATCAGGCTTTTTCGGACGACGGGTTATTGCACTCGAGGGATTCATTTCGTTAAGGATACAAATAACCAGGACCCACGCTTACGATACTTCCAAATATGATTTTGGAGGTATATCCCATGAAAACGCAAAAAAACTTTTTCGAGCAGAACGGCGGCACTTATACTTGTGTTGGCGATGTTCTTCTTCCCAAACTTGTCATTGGTGAGGTGGAGAAGAAATCCATAGGCAAATACGGCCGGATGCGGAAACGCTATCTAAAAGAACAGCATCCCATACTCTATTCGGAACTCTTGCTGTCCGGAAAACTGTATCCGCATTTGCTGGAGGTTGATGAGGCCTGCGAGGAGCGAATGGAGCTTCTCACCCGGCAGATAGCAAAACAGGAAGATGTAACCGAGGCGCTCAAAGCCACTGATCAGATGGAGTGGGTGCGCCGCATGAACAGCATCCAAAACCGGGCGGAAGAGATCGTCCTGCACGAGCTCATCTACTGCTGAGGAGGTGCGAGGATGCTGATTCTGGAAGATCTTTACCTCGGCGATGTTCGCCCCAGCGAGCGCAGCTTCAAGCGCAGCAGCCAGTATGCCAGGGCGCTGGATGACCTTGTGAAAGCCGGGGATGCGCTGACCGACACCCTTGCCGAAAAGCAGAAAGAAATGTTCGAGGAGTACATGACCGCCCAGCGTGAGGTCAATGTGCTCACCGATTGCGAGACGTTCATCTATTCTTTCCGTCTTGCGGCTAAGATCATGATCGATGTGCTGACC
>ONSW01000021.1:0-21524 GCA_900320595.1 uncultured Eubacteriales bacterium
CGCGGGCAATCGCTGCAAATAAACTCCATTTTCTTCCTCTTTTCAAAATCGGCAAATTGCCGACAAATTGCTCGAATACAACAAGAATTATAGCCTCCGTTTGTTAATTTTGCAAGAAAATACAAAAGGAGGAAAATAGTACATGATTTTTCGGATTTTTGTGATAAAATCTTAACTAACGAGGGAAATGAGTTAAATTTCCTCCGGGAAAGACCGTGAATGGGAAAGGGCGCTTGAAAAATGCTCAACATCGTGCTCGTCGAGCCGGAGATCCCGCACAACACCGGCGCGATCGCGCGTACCTGCGCCGCAACCGGCGCAAGGCTGCATCTGATCCGTCCGCTGGGCTTCGACATCTCGGATAAGGCCGTCAAGCGCTGCGGGCTGGACTATTGGCATCTCGTCGACCTTACCGTGTACGACAACCTGGAGGAATACTTCGCCAAATGGGGCGATGAAGGGCTGTATCTCGCCACGACGAAAGCGCCGCACGCATACTGCGAGGTCGATCTCGCTCTGCCGAGCGTCACGCTGATGTTCGGCAAGGAGACGGCCGGGCTGCCGCTGTGGCTGCGGGAGAAATACCGCGAGCGGTGCATCCGTATCCCCATGGTTGACGAGGCGAGAAGCCTGAACTTATCGAACTCCGTTGCCATCCTCGCCTATGAAACGCTGCGCCAGCAGGGCTTCCCGGGGCTGCAGGGCGTGGGCGAGATGGCCCTGAGATGAAAAAATTTTTAATTTAGGAGGATAACCATGAACTACAGCAAAAAGACCGTTTACGACGTAGACGTCAAGGGCAAGAAAGTTCTTCTCCGCTGCGACTTCAACGTCCCCCAGGACAAGAAGACCGGCGAGATCACCTCGGACAAGCGTATCGTCGCGGCTCTCCCGACGATCCGTTATCTGCTTGACAACGGCGCTGCCGTTATCGCGTGCTCCCACCTCGGCAAACCCGTCGCCACCTTCGAGGGCTATGTGAAGAAGCAGGTGGAAAAGGGCAAGAACGAGGCCGACATCACCCGTGAAGAGTGGGAGAAGTCCCTCGCCAAGCTGACGCTCGCTCCCGTTGCCAAGCGTCTCGGCGAGCTGCTGGGTCAGGACGTCATCTTCGCCGCCGACACCATCGGCCCCGACGCCCAGGCCAAGGCCGCCGCGCTGCAGCCCGGCCAGATCCTCCTTCTGGAGAACCTCCGTTTTGCCAAGGGCGAGACCAAGAACGACCCCGCCTTTGCCAAGGCTCTTGCCGACATGGCCGAGATCTTCGTCTCCGACGCTTTCGGCACCGTGCACCGCGCCCATGCCTCCACCGCCGGCGTCGCGGCATATCTGCCTGCCTACTCCGGCCTGCTCGTCGACAAGGAGCTCTCTGTCATGGGCAAGGCTCTTGACGATCCCAAGCGTCCCTTCGTTGCTGTCCTCGGCGGCGCCAAGGTCTCCGACAAGATCAACGTCATCAACAACCTCCTCGAGAAGGCCGACACTATCATCATCGGCGGCGGCATGGCCTACACCTTCAAGAAGGCCCAGGGCTTCGAGGTCGGCAAGTCCCTCCTCGAGGCAGACCGTCTCGATTACGCCAAGGAAATGATCGCCAAGGCCGAGGCCAAGGGCGTGAAGTTCCTGCTGCCCGTGGATAACTACTGCGCGGCGGAGTTCTCCGCCGAGGCCGAGCCGATCCTGGTCGAGGGTGACATTCCCGCGGATCTGATGGGCATGGACATCGGCCCGAAGACCGTGGAGATCTTCTCCAAGGCGGTCGCGAACGCCGGCACCATCGTCTGGAACGGACCGATGGGCGTGTTCGAATTCGATAAGTTTGCCAACGGCACCAAGGCCATGGCCAAGGCGCTGAGCGAGTCCGGCGCGATCACGATCGTCGGCGGCGGCGACAGCGCGGCTGCGGTCGAGAAGCTCGGCTTCGCCGACAAGATCACCCACATCTCCACCGGCGGCGGCGCCAGCCTCGAGTTCCTCGAGGGCAAGGAACTGCCGGGCGTGGCCTGCCTGCTGGACAAGTAAATCAAATAAACAAACTAATCCCTCTCTCCGCCGCGGGCGGAGAGAGGGAAAGAAATGGAGATAGATTACTATGAACAGAAAATATCGTAAAACCATTATTGCAGGCAACTGGAAGATGAACATGCTCGCTTCCGAGATCAAGCCCTTTATCGAGCAGCTCAAGGAAAACATGCCCAAGACCAAGACCTGCGACGTCGTTCTCTGCACCCCCGCGGTGATGATCCCCGCGATGGTCAAGTTCGGCAAGGAGTGCAAGGTCGCCGCCGGCGGCGAGGACGTCTCCAAGTTCGACAAGGGCGCCTACACCGGTGAGATCTCCGCCGCCCAGCTGGCCGACGTCGGTGCAAAGTACTGCATCGTCGGCCACAGCGAGCGCCGCCAGTACCACGGCGAGGACGACATGCTCGTCAACGCCAAGGCCAAGGCCCTGCTTGCCAAGGGCATCACGCCCATCATCTGCGTCGGCGAGAGCCTTGAGCAGCGCGAGATGGATCTGACGATGGAATACGTCGCCTACCAGGTCAAGGCTGCTCTCAGCGGCATTGACGCTTCGGCGCTGCGCCACTGCGTCATCGCCTATGAGCCCATCTGGGCCATCGGCACCGGCAAGACCGCCACGGCCGAGCAGGCTCAGGAAGTCTGCGAGGGCATCCGTGCCGTCATCCGCAAGATCTACGGCGCCCGTCCCGCGCGTGCCGTCTCCATCCTCTACGGCGGCAGCATGAACGCCAAGAACGCCCAGGAACTGCTGGCCTGCCCGGACATCGACGGCGGCCTCATCGGCGGCGCTTCTCTCAAGCCGGTCGACTTCTCCGTCATCGTCAAGGCCACCGATCAGGACTGATCGATCCTTTCTTTCCCAAAGTGTCCCGCCCGGCATAGGACGGGAGAATAGGAGTACAAAGCGACTATGAGCAAAAAAGCAGCTCTTATCATCATGGACGGCTTCGGCATCGCCGCGCCCACCGCGGGCAACGCGATCGCCCAGGCCAATACGCCCAATCTCGACAAGCTCTTTTCGGACTATCCCTGCTCCCAGCTCTTCGCCTCCGGTCTGGACGTCGGTCTGCCAGAGGGACAGATGGGCAATTCCGAGGTCGGCCACACCAACATCGGCGCCGGCCGCGTCGTCTTCCAGATCCTGCCGAAGATCTCCCAGGAGATCCGCACCGGCAAGTTCTTTGAAAACCCGGTCTACATCAAGGCGATCGAGGACGCCAAGGCAAACGGCAAGGCACTGCATGTGATGGGCCTTCTCTCTACCGGCGGCGTGCACAGTCATCTTGAGCACATCTTCGCGATGCTCGACATGGCCAAACAGCGCGGCGTGGAAAAGGTCTTTGTCCACTGTTTCCTCGACGGCCGCGACGTCCCGCCTAAGAGCGGCGCCGGCTTTGTCGCCCAACTGCAGGAAAAGTGCCAGGCGCTCGGAAACGCGCGCATCGCCACGATCCAGGGCCGCTTCTGGGGCATGGACCGCGACAAGCGCTGGGATCGCGTCGAAAAGGGCTATAACGCCATCGTCTGCGGCGAGGGCGTTGCCGATCCCAATCCGGTTCACGCGGTCGAGGCAAGCTATGCCGCCGACAAGACGGACGAATTCGTCGAGCCGGTCGTCGTCTGCGCCGAGGGCGCGATCAACGCCGGCGACAGCGTGATCTTCATGAACTTCCGTCCCGACCGTGCCCGCGAAATGACCTGGGCGCTGAACCTGCCCGATTTCGACGGCTTTGCCCGCAAGAAGACGGTCTATCCGCTGTCCTACGTCTGCACGGCGCAGTATGACGAGACGCTCACGCTGCCGATCGCATACCCGCCCGAGGTGATCGAAAACACGCTCGGCGACATCATCAGCGCGAAGGGCCTGAAGCAGTTCCGCGTGGCAGAGACCGAAAAGTACGCCCACGTTACCTTCTTCTTCAACGGCGGCGTGGAAAAGCAGGCCGAGGGCGAGGATCGCTGCCTCGTCCCGTCTCCCAAGGAGTTCCCGACCTATGATCTCATCCCCCAGATGAGCGCGGAGAAGGTCTGCGACAAGGTCGTCGAGGCCATGGCGAGCGAGAGGTACGATCTGATCGTCTGCAACTTTGCCAACTGCGACATGGTCGGCCATACCGGCGTCATGGACGCCGCCATCCAGGCGGTCGAGACCGTGGACGGCTGCATCGGCCGCATCATGGCCGAGGTCGACCGTCACGACGATCTGACACTGCTTGTCACTGCCGACCACGGCAACGCCGACTGCATGTTCGACGAGAGCGGCAAGGTCAACACCGCCCACACGACGAACCCCGTTCCGTTCTGTGTTACGAAGAAGGGCGCCAAGCTCGATAACGGCCGCTTGGCCGACATCGCGCCGACGATCCTTTCCGTCATGGGGCTTGACCAGCCCGCCGACATGACCGGCAGAAACCTGCTTCATTAAACAAAAAGGCTGTGAGGAATTTCCTCACAGCCTTTTTTCTGTCAGAAGGCGGAAGCTAAAAACCAGAAGCTAGAAGCTAAAAACTAAAAACTGGAAACTGGAAACTAAAAACCGTGCCTTGAAATTGATGTTTCAAGGCACGGCTTTTTTCAGCAGCAGCATACCCGGTAGCCGCACAGAGGGCCGAGACACATGTTTGCCGCGCAGAGAGCAAGGATAAATCGGTCGGGCGAAAGCCCGCTGCGGTAATTGTTCGTATAGGTCTGGTAAAAGTCGCCGCCGCTCTGCAGCTGTTGGAGCAGCGCACGATAATCCTCGTTGCCCGGCTCGATCTCGACGGCTTTTTTCGCGCTTTCGAGCGCGGCGATCTTGTTGCCGAGATACATGTTTGCCCCCGCATGCAGATAATACCATTTGCCGTCGCGCTCCTGCAGCGGAACGCCGGAGAGCGCGTTGATCGCCTCGCGGTACATGCCGTTGCGGATATAGCTCTTCGCGGCGGTGTACTCGCTGCGCTCGTTCGGGCGGTACTGCTGCTGGGACTGGCCATAGGCGCCGAAGGGGTCGGAATAGCCCGTCCACGCGCCCCAGCCGAAGGGATCGGATGCGCTGTACGACTGATATGCCGTGCCGCCGGCGCCGTAGGCGGGAGGATTGACGTCGCCGTTTTTGATGCGGTCATAGGCGTCGTTGATCTCGTTCATCTTCTCCGCAGCGGAGGCGTCGCCCGGATTCATGTCCGGGTGATACTTCTTGGCAAGATCCCGATATGCTTTTTTGATCTCCTCGTCGCTCGCGTCGGGCGATACGCCGAGGACCTTATACGGGTCCTGGTACATCGGAGAATCCTTCCCGTTCCTTTAAGAATTTTTTGTCGAACTGCGCCCATGTCCCGGCGCAGAGAATGTTGTCGAGCAGATCCTTGTCCTGCACGAGCGGCAGCCGGTCATAGGCGCGCACGCACTCGCCGAGGAGCATCTGCAGGATCGAGCGGAAGCGCCCGGCATTGTCGAGCCCGTAATACCGCCGGAAGGGATTGTAGCTGCCGTGCAGCGCGTCGGCGTCAAGATCCATACAGGCGTCCATGATGTACAAAAAGCGCCCCAGTCCCTCGCCCACGGCGCGCAGATCGCGGCTCCAGCGGTCGCCGCGCAGATCAAAGATCTCGCCGAGCATCAGCCCGAAGGTCGCAGCGGCCTCGTCCGGCGCCTCGCGGTTTTGCCGCTCGATCTCGCCGAGAGCGCGGATCGACTGCTCCATCGCGCCGCACTGGCGCGGATAGCGCGATCTCACGTCGTCGTAGGCGCGCTTTAACAGCGCGGCCTCGGCGGCGGAGACGACGCTGCCGTCGTCGCTCCAGTTGTCGAGACATTTGAGATACCCGAGCGCAACGTTCATATCGGCGGCATAGTCGGTAAACTCGTCGGAAAACCATTCACGCGGCCGGATCGGATGCGCCGTGCAGGTCTCGCAGCCGCGTCGCTCCTCCGGCTCATAGAGCGAGGAAAGAAGCAGGACGAGAAAGGTCATGTCAAAGTTCAGCGTCAGCGAAGCGGAAAGCCCGTGACGGCTGCGTAAAGAGCGGCAAAGCCCGCAATAGCAGGCTTTGTAACGGGCTATGCGATCCTCGTCCAGAAGATCCGTCCGGGCGGTGAGATAGCCGAACATCAGCTCTTCCCGGTAAAGGAGTTGCCGCACTTGCGGCAGACGATGCGGATCTTGCCGCGCCCCTTGGGCACGCGGAGCGTGGCATGGCAGGCGGGGCAGACGAAGAATTTATAGTCGCGGCGCTGCTTCCAGCGTTCCTTGACAAGACGCAGCTTCGACTGGACCTTGTATTTGGCGCGGAGATAGCGGCTGTTCTCCTCCTGCCGCTTATACACGTTGCGCGAGAGCATGCGGAAATAGATGTAACCGAGCAGGATCAGCGCGGGCAGGAACATCCCGCCCCCAGTGAAGGAGCCGAGGAGCAGCAGGACGACCTCGCAGACGAGCAGAAAGAGATTGAAATTGTCGTTTCCGTTCCGCCCGGCCATGAAGCGCGCCATGCGCTGCCGGGATTGAGTAAAGAATTGTGACAGCCTGTCTTTCATGCTTCCATCCACCTGATCACGATTTCTTAAAAACTTAAGAAAAGTTTACCACAATGCGGGGGGAATACATCACAAATTTGTGAACAAGGAGAAAAGAATTGTCCCTTTTCCTTATCCCCTGGCCGCGAGAGAAAGCTCCACGATGCGCTCGCAAAGCGCGGCGTAGCTCAGCCCCTCGACCGCCGCGGCCTTCGGGATCAGGCTGTTCGGCGTCATGCCGGGCAGCGTGTTGACCTCGAGACACCAGGCGTTGCCTTCGCGGTCAAGGATAAAGTCGGTGCGCGAATAGACGGCGAGACCGAGCGCACGGTGGATCTTCAGCGCGCTCTCGCCGAGCAGCTGCGCCTCCTCCTCCGTGATCGGGGCGGGGCAGATCTCGCGCGCGCCCTCACTGCCGCTCTGATATTTGGCGACATAATCAAAGGTCGAGCCCTCGGGCGGGACGATCTCGATCGGGCAGAGAGCCTTGTCTCCCAGCACGGGCACGGTGAGCTCGCGGCCGATGATCTTTTCCTCCACGACGACGCGGCTGCCGTAGGCAAGCACCTCGTGCAGCGCCTCTTTCAGCTCCTCGCGCGTATCGGGCAGCTGTACGCCGATCGACGAGCCGCCGTTGACGACCTTGACGGCGCAGGGAACGGGCAGCTCCTCGCACAGACGGGGGATATCCTCCTCGGTATAGCAGATCTCACGCCAGGCGGGCGTGCGCACGCCGCTGCTCGTCATGATGCGCTTGGCCACAGCCTTGTCCATGGCCATCGCGCTGCCGAGATAGTCCGAGCCCGTGTACGGCACGCCGAGCAGATCGAGCGCGGCCTGGATCTTGCCGTCCTCGCCGTCCGCGCCGTGCAGACCGAGGAACACACAATCGGCAAGAGCGCAGATCTCCAGCACGTTTTTGCCGAGACGGCTGGCGCTCCTGTCCGCGCGGGAGGCGCGCACCGCGGCGAGATCCGGCGCGGTCTTTTCGATCGCGACGCTGCCGCAGAAGCCGTCCGGCGCGTCAAAGGCGTCCGCAAGCGCGCCTTCATATCCCTCGAGCCCGAGGAACATATCCACAAAGATCGCCTTGTGGCCGAGCGAGCGCAGCGCTTTGCACACCGAGGTTCCGGTCACGAGAGAGACATGGCGTTCGGTTGAGATACCGCCGCCCAAAACAACGATTTTCATAGTTGTATCACTTCCTTTTTCATACCAGTATACGATACCACTTTACACTGACTTTCACAAGAAAAAAATAACGCGCTGCTCCCACCTGCGGCCGCGCCGCGCCGCTTTCTTGCATTATTCGGTCTTTTCGGGTATAGTATGAATGGATCGAACGCCGACTGACGAACGGGAAAGGAGCGGGAGCGGATGAAGCAGGAAGGAATAAAACTCGATGAAAACGGTCTCAGTCTTGCCGGCCGCTGGAAACACGGCGCGCTTTCGGTCATCTTCAGCCGCACCAGCCTTGTGATCCTGTTCCTGGTCATCCAGGCGCTCATCACGCTCTCGGTCTGGGTCTATTTCGGCGAGCTTGTGACCAAGTATTTTATCGGCGGCCAGACGCTCTTTGTCTTTATCGTGCTGATCTTCATGCTCAATGACGGCAAGGATCCGGGCTATAAGCTATCCTGGATGCTGTTCATCGTGGCCGCGCCGTTTTTCGGCGTGCTGCTGTATCTGTGGATGCAGGCCGACCCCGGCAACCGCGTCGTCCGCACGCGCCTGCACGTGATCGACGAGCAGAATCTTGTCCACATGCCGCAAAACGAAGAGGCGCTCTCTGCACTCGAAAAATGTCAGCGCGAGTCTGCCTCGCTCGCGCGCTACATCTATAAGACCGTGCACTATCCCGTCCACGACGGTACGGACGTGCGCTATTTCCCGCTCGGTGAAGCGGCGTTCGCGGAAATGCTGCGTCAGCTCGAGCGCGCCGAAAAGTTCATCTTTCTCGAATACTTCATCGTCCGCGAGGGCGCCATGTGGGGCAGGATCCTGGAGATCCTGGCCCGCAAGGCGGCCGAGGGCGTGGAGGTGCGCGTGATGTACGACGGGACCTGCGAGATGGGCTCAGTCCCGCGCTTTTATCCCAAACGGCTGGAGGAACTCGGCATCCGCTGCAAGGTCTGGCTGCGGCTCAAGCCCTTCATCACTTCGGCCTACAACTATCGCGACCACCGCAAGATCATGGTCATCGACGGCAGGGTGGCCTTCAACGGCGGCGTCAATCTGGCCGACGAGTACATCAACCGCGCCTCCCGCTTCGGTCACTGGAAGGACAGCGCCGTCATGCTCTCCGGCAGTGCCGTGCGCAGCTTCACGTCGATGTTCCTCGAAATGTGGGATTTCGATGAAAAGGAGCCGGAGGATTTCACGCCCTACCTCGACGCACTCTCCGGAGAAGAAGCGCCGACGGCTACGGAAGGCTTCGTGATCCCGTATGCCGACTCGCCGCTCGACCGTTACCACACCGGCAAAATGATCTACGAGGACATCCTCAACACGGCGGAGGACTATGTCTATATCATGACGCCGTATCTCATCCTGGACGGCGAGCTGGAGACGGCGCTGAAATTCGCCGCCGGGCGCGGCGTTGACGTGCGGATTTTGATGCCGGGCATCCCGGACAAGAAAATGGTCTGGTATCTCGGCAAGCGGCACTATAAGGCGCTGATGGAAGCGGGCGTGCGGATATGGGAATATACGCCGGGCTTCCTGCATGCCAAGAGCTTTGTCAGCGACGACGGCAAGGCGACCGTCGGCAGCGTCAATCTCGACTATCGCAGCCTGTATCACCATTTCGAATGCGGCACTTATCTGGCAAACGTCCCCTGCATCGGGGAGATCAAGGCGGATTTCCTGCAGACGCTTGCCGCGTCGCGCGAGGTCACGCCGGTGAGCCTCGGGGAGGAAAAGCTGTACGTGCGCGTGATCGGCGCGGTCATGAAGCTGATCGCCCCTCTGCTGTAACAAACCGGCCCCGTCTCACCACGGTGGGACGGGGCCGTATTCACAGGAGGTGGAAGACGGCGAAAGGCCTCTGTGCGCAAGCTTGACGCGGAGAGACCTTTGGCGTTACAATACCATATATTGATAGAAAATGCTGCCTCATATCGGCGCATATCTGTCGGAAACGAAAGCCATCCGGAGAGGGGGAGGCTGACCATGAAAGACACATACGGAAGAGAGATCACCTATCTCCGCCTCAGCGTGACGGAACTGTGCAACCTGCGCTGCCGCTACTGTATGCCCGCAGACGGCGTGTGCAAAAAGGAGCACGACGACATGCTCACCGAGGAAGAGATCGTCATGGCGGTCGAAACGGCGGCGGAGCTCGGCGTAAACAAGCTGCGCATCACGGGCGGCGAGCCGCTGGTGAAAAAGAACATCGTCTCGATCTGCTCGCGCACGGCGGCCGTCCCCGGGATCCGCGAGGTGTGCATCACAACAAACGGTACGCGTCTGCCGGAGCTTGCGAGGCCCCTCCGCGACGCGGGCGTCGGGCGGCTGAATATCAGCCTTGATACGCTCGATGCAGACAAATATCGCTATATCACGCGCATCGGCTCACTCGACGACGCCCTGCGCGGGATCGAGACGGCGCTGGACACCGGCTTTGATAAAATCAAGCTCAACGCCGTCCTGATCGGCGGCTTCAACGACGACGAGATCGCGCCGCTTGCCGACCTGACCAAACGCTGGCCGGTGGATCTGCGCTTTATTGAGCTCATGCCGATGTACGACAGCGGCGACTTCGGCCCAGCGTCCTTTATCCCGTGCGAGCGGGTGCTGCAGGCGCTGCCGGAGCTTACGGCGGAGGAGCCGGACGGCGGCGTGGCGCGGCTCTACCGCCTTCCCGGCGCGCAGGGACGCATCGGTCTCATCAGCCCGCTGTCCAGCCATTTCTGCCGCGAGTGCAACCGCATCCGTCTCACGGCGGACGGCAAGCTCAAGCCCTGCCTGCACGGCAAGGCGGAATTCCCCATCAAGGGGCTCGACCGTGACGGGATGCGTGAGGCCTTCCGTACGGCGATGCTGGCCAAGCCCGAGTGGCACGGCGAGCTCTCCTACAGCAGCCGGAGCCACGCCGGCCGCAACATGAACACGATAGGCGGGTGAGGATAGATGCAGAACGGCTCTGATTTTACACATTTCAACGACGAGGGACGCGCCAAAATGGTCGACGTGGGCGAAAAGCCGCCCACACGGCGCACGGCCGTTGCCGGGGCGCGGGTACTCGTCAGCCGCGAGACCTTTGACCTGATACGCAGCGGCGGCATGAAAAAAGGCGACGTGCTCACGGTCGCGCAGGTCGCGGGCGTCATGGGCGCCAAGCGCACGCCGGATCTGATCCCGATGTGCCACCCGATCCTCGTCGACGGGATCGACCTGTCTCTTTCGCTGAACGAAGAAGACCTCGCGGTCGAGATCCGCGCGTCTGTCTCCTGCGACGGGCGCACTGGCGTTGAGATGGAGGCGCTCACGGCCGCGTCTGTCGCGGCGCTCACGGTCTATGACATGTGCAAGGCCGTGCAGAAGGATATGGTCATCACGGACGTGCGTCTAATAAAAAAGACCGGCGGCGTCCACGGAGATTTTTTCAGGGAGGAAAAGCTATGAGCTATACCGCAGCTGTCATTACCGTCAGCGACAAGGGCTTCCGCGGGGAGCGTGTGGATACGAGCGGCCCGGCCGTCGCCGCGATCGCAGAGGCGCACGGCCTCTCGGTCGTTTACCGCAGCATCGTCCCCGACGAGCGCGAGGATATCTGCCGCGAACTGTGCCGCTGCGCGGACGAAGAGAAGATCGCGCTTGTCCTGACAACGGGCGGCACGGGCTTTTCTCCGCGCGACATCACACCGGAGGCGACAAAGGCCGTCATCGAGCGCGAAACGCCCGGCATCCCAGAGGCCATGCGCGCCGAGAGCCTGAAGATCACCCCGCGCGGCTGCCTTTCGAGGAGCGCGGCGGGCATCCGCGGCCGCACGCTGATCGTGAACCTGCCGGGCAGCGAAAAGGCGGCAAAAGAAAACCTCCTTGCCGTGATCGACGCGCTCACGCACGGGCTCGATATGCTGGCCTCTTCCGGCTCGGCAAACTGTGCGGAAGGAGCGGCAAAATGACCTGCCCCTCTTTGGACACATGGCTGCGGGAGGCGAAAGCCCTGCCTGACGCGCCGGAAAACGGGATGTATCTGTTCCACAACGGCGTCGTCCGCGCCGCGCCGAAGGCCGTCGTGCGCCTCGGCGAGGAGAGAGTGCAGGACGTCGGCGGCATGCTCTTCTCCTATGATGAGGAGAAGGTCGCCGCGGCGATCGAGCGGGCAAAGAAAATGCCCGGCATCTTCCATGTGCGCGTCTGGCTCAACAGCGGACGGCTGCAGGTCGGCGACGACATCATGCTGGTGCTCATCGGCGGCGACATCCGCCCGCGCGTGATCGACGCGCTGCAGTCCCTTGTCGGCGAGATCAAGAGCCACTGCGTCGTCGAACAAGAAATCTACGACTGAAAAAACCCCGCGATCGTTTTAATCGATCGCGGGGATCTTAATGGCTTTTCTGCTTTCAGCCCTGGCCGTAATAGGCGTTTTTGCCGTGCTTGCGCAGATAGTGCTTGTCGAGCAGCGTCTGCTGCATCGGCCCGAGCGCGGGGTTGAGGAGCATCGCATGCCAGTCCATAAAGGCGACCTCCTCCATGACGACCGCGTTGTGCACGGCGTTCATCGCGTCGCTGCCCCAGGCAAAGGGACCGTGGGAATACACGAGCACGCCCGGAACGTCGGCGGGGTCGAGACCGCGGAAGCTCTCGATGATGACCTTGCCGGTCTCTTTTTCATATTCGCCGCGGATCTCCTCGTCCGTCATCGGACGGGTGCAGGGGATCGCGCCGTAAAAATAATCCGCCTGTGTCGTGCCCATCGCGGGGATCTCGCGCCCGGCCTGAGCAAAGGTCGTCGCCCAGCGCGAATGGGTATGCACGATGCCGCCGCACTTCGGAAAGGCTTTGTAGAGCTCAACATGGGTCGGCGTATCGCTCGAAGGCTTCCATTTCCCCTCGACGACTTTTCCGTCAAGATCGACGACGACCATGTCCTCCGGCGTCATCCCGTCATAGGGAACGCCCGAGGGCTTGATAACGACAAGACCGCTCTGTCTGTCGATGCCCGAGACATTGCCCCATGTGAAGGTCACAAGACCGTATTTCGGCAGAAGCAGATTGGCCTCGCAAACGGTTTTTTTCAGTTCTTCCAGCATAACGGATCTCCTTTTTCTGTCGATCATATAGCCGGGTCGCCGGCAGTGAAAAGTGTATCACGCCGCGGCGCTTTCAGCAAGCCCCATCTTTGCTCCGCCCGCACAGGCAAGCCGCCAAAGGAAGAGACGCTTGCAAAGCGCGGCACGGCAGAGTAGAATAAATAAAAAGCAAATTCAGCCCGATCTGGGAAGGGAAGCGGACGCGTCCTTCCCCTGTGATCGATGAGGAGGAATGAAGCATGAGCTTTCTTCAAGCCCTGCATACGCAGTTCAACCCGGCGCAGGTGATGGATCTGTGCCTGCGGCTGCTGCTTGCGTGTCTTTTCGGCTCGGCCATCGGCTTCGAGCGCAGCAAACGCTTTAAAGAGGCCGGCATCCGCACCCATATCATCGTCTGCTGCGGGGCGGCGCTGTTCATGATCGTGTCGAAATACGGCTTTGCGGATCTGACAATGGCGGACGGCAGCTCTTTCTCCGGCACGCGCGGAGCCGATCCGGCCCGCGTGGCGGCCCAGGTGGTCAGCGGCATCAGCTTCCTCTGTGCCGGCGTGATCTTCAAAAACAGCGGCACGGTCAAAGGCCTGACAACGGCAGCGGGCTTGTGGTTTACCGCGGGGATCGGTCTTACGACCGGCGCCGGGATGCTTCTCATCGCCTTTGTCGCGACGCTTCTGGTCTGCCTGCTGCAGATCCTGATGCACCGCTATGCTGTCGGCGCGGACGCCTATGCGGCAAACCGTCTGCAGTTCACGGTGAAAAACGGCTTTGAGTTCAACCGCTCCCTTACCGAGCAGCTGGCCCTCTGGGACGCCCAGGTGACCGAGAGCCGGATCGACCGCAGCAAGGACGGCACGACGGAATACGACCTGACGGTGCGCCGCCGCGATGAGATCAGCTATGAGGAGATGAAGGCCTTTATGGAGGCGCACGAGGAGATCCTCCGCGCATCCAACAGCCCGATCCGATAAAAACGATAAAAAGAAAAGGATCCCGTGATCGGAAGATCACGGGATCCTTGCCGTCAAAGCGATACGGCCTCGTTCGGGCTGATGCCGTAGACGTCGCGAAAAGCGCGGTAGAAGTTGGCATAGTCGTGAAAGCCGCAGCTGCGAAAAACCTCGCCGGGACTCATCCCCTCGGCGAGCATCTGCCGCGCGTGCTGCAGCCGCTTGAGCACGACATAGCGGTACAGACTCGTTCCCACGCTGCGGCGGAAGAGATGAGAAAGATTTGACTTGCTGACAAAAAAGCGTGCGGCGAGCGCGTCGAGCGTAAGCGGCTCGGCGTAGTGCGCGCCGATATAGCGCAGAATCTCGCTGACAAGCGGGGTCTCCTCCCGCCCGGCGGTATCACGCTCACCGCCGAACGTGAGGCGCAGCAGCTCGCCCATCAGCTCCAGCAGCAGTCCCCGCGCAGCAAGCTCGCTGCCCGGCGCGTCGTCCGAGGCCTTCCCGGCCAGACGCCGGATCAAAACCGGGATCTGCGTGTGCGCGCAGTGATAGAGATTTCGCCCCGTGGCAAAGCAGCGGTGCGCGAGATCCGCCTCCGGTGCGATCGCGTTAAGATACTCCCGGCTGATCCACAGCACGATCCGTTCATACGCCTCGTCGGGCGCGACGTTCGGCCGATGCAGCTCCATGGGGTTGATCAGCAGGATGTCGTCGCTCAAAAGCGTATAGCTGCGTCCCTCGACAAGGTATTCCACCCTGCCGCCGAGAAAGTAATACACCTCGTAAAAGTCATGGTGATGCAGCGCGACCTCCTGCATCTTGGCGTCCTGATAATGAAAGATCTCAAAATCCGGCCGGTTCATGCTCTGCCGGGGATCGAACACATGCGTCCGCTTGGCCATCTCGCTCACCTCTGCTTCCAGTATAGTGCAAGATACGCAAACCTACAAGCAGATTATGCAATTTTCATTGCGATTGTTGTGTGATATACTCAAAGTACAACAAGAAGGAGGACGTCGCGATGTCAATGCAAATGGGGTTTCGCTGGTACGGCGAAGGAAACGATAAGATCACTCTCAGCGACATTAGGCAGATCCCCGGTGTGAGCACCATCGTCTGGGCGCTGCATGACAAGATGCCCGGCGAGGTCTGGCAGCCGGAAGAGATCGAAAAGGTAGTCTCCCAGATCAAAGCCGCAGGCTTCAACGCCGACGTGGTGGAGAGCGTGAACGTGCACGACGACATCAAGATCGGCCTGCCGAGCCGCGACGGCTACATCGACAATTATATCCAGACCATCCGCAACCTCGCGCCCTTCGGCGTGAAGGTGATCTGCTACAACTTCATGCCCATCTTCGACTGGACGCGCAGCGATCTGTTTCATCCTGTCGGGGATGGCTCGACCGCCCTTTACTACCAAAAGGACATGATCCAGGACGACCCGAAAGAGATGGCGGATTACGTCATGAGCTTCACCGAGAAGTATCACATGACCTTCCCCGGCTGGGAGCCGGAGCGCATGGCGAAGCTGGACGAGCTGTTTGAAAAGTACAAGCCCGTCACCAAGGAAAAGCTCTGGGAGAACTTCCAATATTTCCTCGAGCGTCTGATGCCCGTGTGCCACGAGTGCGACATCAAAATGGCCGTCCACATGGACGATCCCCCCTGGGACATCTTCGGTCTGCCGAGATTGCTGGTGGACGCCGAGAGCATCGACCGCTTCCTCAAAATGGTGGACGATCCCTACAACTGCCTGACGCTCTGCTCCGGCTCGCTGAACGCAAACCCTGAGAACAACGTGGCCGCCATTGTGCGCAGGCACTGCGACCGCATCGCCTTTGCGCATATCCGCAACGTCAGGCACTTCCCGAACGGCGACTTCTCCGAGGCCAGCCACCGGGACTGCGACGGCGATACCGGCATTCTGGACATTCTGCGCGCCTATCACGACTGCGGCTACGAGGGCTATATCCGCCCCGACCACGGCCGTCACCTCTGGGACGAGAAGCCGGGCAATGTGCGCCCCGGCTACGGACTTTACGACCGCGCTCTCGGCATCATGTACATGCTGGGCGCCTGGGATCTGATGGATAAGGAGACGGAAGGGAAATGAAGCTGAACAATGAAACGCTGAAAAACCGGGCGGAGTGGGAGACCAAGGGCTACCGCCTGCCGGAATACGACCGCGCGGCCATGATCGCACGCACCAGGGCAAATCCCACCTGGCTGCACTTTGGCGCGGGCAACATCTTCAAGGCCCTGCACGGCATGGCCGCCCAGCGCCTTTTGAACGAGGGAGTGCTGGACACGGGCATCATCGCGGTCGAGCGCATGGATCGCGGCGGCGACAAGTTTGACGATCTGGCCGTCGTCGTGACGCTGAAGGCCGACGGCAGCGTGGAGAAGAACATCCTCGGCGCCATAGCCGAGACGGCCTATCTCTACGGTGGCGAGGAGCGGCTCAACGAGATCTTCCGCAACCCCTCCCTGCAGCTGGCGACCTTCACCATCACCGAGAAGGGCTACAGCCTGGACGCGGAAGACGTCAAGGCCGACCTGCTGACCTCTCCCGCCGAGGCCAAAAGCTACATGGGCAAGGTCGCGGCCCTGCTGCTGGAGCGCTTCAAGGCCGGCGCCTATCCCATCGCCATGGTCAGCACCGACAACTGCTCCCACAACGGCGACAAGCTCAAGGCGGCCATGTCCGCCTTTGCCGAGGCTTGGGGCGACGCGGGCTTCAGGGCTTATATTGAAAACGGCGAGAAGGTCTCCTTCCCCTGGACGATGATCGACAAGATCACCCCCAGCCCCGACCTCTCCGTCGGCGCCATGCTGGAGGCAGACGGCCTTGAGGGTTTTGCCCCGGTGCGCAATGCCCGCGGCACCGTCAAGGCTCCCTATGTCAACGCCGAGGAGAGCGAATACTTGGTGCTGGAGGACGACTTCCCCAACGGCCGTCCCGCGCTGGAAAAGGCCGGATTCTACTTTACCGACCGCGAGACCGTGGACAAGGTGGAACGGATGAAGGTCTGCACCTGCCTCAACCCCCTGCACACCTCTCTGGCGGTCTTTGGCTGTCTGCTCGGCTTTGAGAAGATCTCCGCGGAGATGCAGGATGCGGATCTCAAAAAACTGGTGGAGACGATCGGCTACAAGGAAGGTCTGCCCGTGGTCACCGACCCCGGCATCATCCATCCCCAGGACTTCATCGACACCGTGGTGAAGGTGCGTATCCCCAATCCCTTCATGCCCGACACCCCCCAGCGCATCGCCACCGACACCTCTCAAAAGCTGCCCATCCGTTTCGGCGAGACCATCAAGGCCTACCTCGCCTCGGATACGCTGGACGTACAGGATCTCAGGCTGATCCCGCTGGTGCACGCCGGGTGGCTGCGCTACCTGATGGCGGTCGATGATAACGGAAACGCCTTTGCGCCCTCTCCCGATCCGCTGCTGGAGACCGCGCAGCGCTTCGTCAAGGACTTCACGCTCGGCGAGAAGCCTGACTGCGCAAAGCTCGAGGGCCTGCTGCGCAACAAGACCGTTTTTGGTGTTGATCTGGTGGAAGCGGGACTGGCCGACAAGGTCTGCCGCTATTTTGAAGAACTCTGCGCCGGCCCCGGTGCTGTCCGGGCCACGCTGCACAAATATGTGACGGAGGAATAAGGTCATGACTGAGATGAACGAACGCATTTCCCGGATCGGCGTGGTGCCGGTCATCAAGCTCAACCACCCCGAGCGCGACGCTGCCGAGCTGGGCAAGGCGCTTTGCGCGGGCGGCGTGCCGGTGGCGGAGGTCACCTTCCGCGCTGCCGGGGCAGAGATCGCCATCAAGCTGATGAAGGAAGCCAACCCCGACATGATCGTGGGTGCCGGCACTGTCACCAGCACCGAGCAGATCGACAAGGTGATCGAAGCGGGCGGCGAATTTATCGTCTCACCCGGCTTTGATCCCGAACTGGTGGCCTATGCGCAGAAAAAGAATATCCCCATCTTCCCCGGCTGCACCACCGCCAGCGAGTATCACCAGGCGCTCAAGTTCGGCCTTGAGCTCATCAAGTTCTTCCCGGCCGAGCAGAGCGGCGGCCTTGCGAAAATCAAGGCGCTCTCCGCGCCCTTCCCGATGTTCAAGGTCATGCCTACCGGGGGTATCAGCCTGAAGAATCTGAAGGATTACCTTTCCTGTCCGGTGATCGCCGCCTGCGGCGGCAGCTACATGGTCACAGCCGACCTCATCGACAACAACAAGTGGGACGAGATCACGGAGCTTTGCAGGAAGTCCCGTGAGATCGTTGAAGAAGCCAGAAGCTGAGGGAGGAGCGTACAATGGAACTGAATCTGAGACCGAGAGAAGACTGCAAATTTGACGCCGTAAGCCTTGGCGAGATCATGCTGCGTCTTGACCCGGGCGAGGGCCGTATCCGCACTGCCCGCTCCTTCCGCGCCTGGGAGGGCGGCGGCGAGTATAACGTCATCCGCGGCCTTCACAAGTGCTTCGGTATGAACACCGCCGTCATCACTGCCTTTGCCGACAACGAGGTGGGCAAGCTGATGCGCGACTTCATCGAGCAGGGCGGCGTCAGCACAGACCTCATTTACTGGAAGAAGACCGACGGCATCGGCCGCATCTGCCGCAACGGCATCAACTTCACCGAGCGCGGCTTCGGCATCCGCGGCGCTGTCGGCTGCTCCGACCGCGCGAACACCGCCATCTCCCAGGCCACGCCCGAGGACTTCGATTTCGACTACATTTTCGGCAAGCTGGGCGTGCGCTGGCTGCACACCGGCGGCATCTACGCGGCCCTGAGCGAACAGAGCTGCGAGACCGTTATCGCCGCCTGCAAGACGGCGAAGAAATACGGCACCGTCATCTCCTACGACCTCAACTACCGTCCCTCCATGTGGAGCGCCATCGGCGGTCTGGAGAAGGCGCGCGAGGTCAACCGCGAGGTCGCCAGGTACGTCGACGTCATGATCGGCAACGAGGAGGACTTTACCGCCTGCCTCGGCTTTGAGATCGAGGGCAACGACGAAAACCTCAAGGAGCTGAACATCGAAGGCTACAAGAAGATGATCGGCAAGGCTGCCGAGACCTACCCGAACTTCAAGGTGGTAGCCACGACGCTGCGCACCGTGAAGACCGCCACCGTCAACGACTGGAAGGCCATCTGCTGGGCGGACGGCGAGATCTATCAGTCCAAGGAGTATAACGGACTCGAGATCATGGACCGCGTGGGCGGCGGCGACTCCTTCGCCAGCGGCCTGGTCTACGGCCTCATGACCACCGGCGACGCCGAGAAGGCCGTGAACTACGGTGCGGCTCACGGGGCTCTTGCGATGACGACCCCGGGCGACACCTCCATGGCAAGCGTGAACGAGGTCGAGGCCATCATGGGCGGCGCGGGCGCAAGAGTCAAGAGGTAAGCGTATGAAGCCTTTTCTGGACAAGGACTTCCTGCTCTCCACCGAGACGGCGAAGCACCTCTATCACGATGTGGCTGCGGATCTTCCCATCATCGACTACCACTGCCACCTCGACCCGAAGGAGATCTACGAGGACCGGCGCTTTGAAAACATCACCCGGGTGTGGCTCGGCGGAGACCACTACAAGTGGCGCCTGATGCGCTCGGCCGGGGTAGAGGAGCGGTACATCACCGGCGACACCTCCGACCGCGAGAAGTTTCAAAAGTGGGCGGAGACGCTCGGCCTTGCGATCGGCAACCCGCTCTACCACTGGAGCCACCTCGAGCTGCGGCGCTACTTCGGCTATGAGGGCGCGCTCAGCGGCGATACGGCCGAGGAGGTCTGGCAGCTCTGCAACGAAAAGCTGAAAGAGCTCTCTGCGAGAAAGCTGATCGAGAACTCCAAGGTGAAAGCCATCTGCACGACCGACGATCCGGCGGACACGCTGGAATGGCATCAAAAAATCGCCGAAGACAAGAGCTTCGGCGTGAAGGTGTTGCCCTCCTTCCGCCCCGACAAGGCGCTGGGAATCGAGAAGGAAGATTATCTGACATACCTGGAGCGTCTGGGCAATATCAGGAGCTTTGCTCAACTATCCGAGATCCTCAAGGAGCGGCTGGCCTTTTTCGTCTCTCTGGGCTGCCGGGTCTCCGATCACGGCATGGAGAGCGTCCCCTTTGCTCCATCCACCGAGAGCGAGGTGGAGTCTATCTTCCGGAAACGTCTTGCGGGCGTCATTCCCACGGCTGATGAGCAGAAGAAGTTCAAAACCGCGCTGCTGCTGGAGCTGGGCAGAGAATACCACCGTCTGGGTGTGGTGATGCAGCTGCACTTCGGCGTGATCCGGGACAATTCCCACCGCGTATTCCGCGCCCTTGGCCCGGATGCCGGCATCGACTCTATTGGCGATCAGCCGTCGATTAAAGAACTGGCCGCCTTCCTGGGGGCGCTGGACGACACCGGCGAGCTGCCGAAGACCATTCTCTATTCTCTCAACCCCAACGACAACGCGGCGCTGGTAACGGTCATTGGCGCCTTCCAGACCGGCGAGGCCGTGGGCAAGCTGCAGCACGGCAGCGCCTGGTGGTTCAACGACCACAAACAGGGCATGATCGATCAGCTCACTACCCTGGCTGCCGACGGCTATCTCGCAGGCTTTGTCGGCATGCTGACCGATTCGCGCTCGTTTTTAAGCTATGCGCGGCACGAGTATTTCCGCCGCATCCTCTGCGAGCTTATCGGCTCCTGGGTCGAGAATGGGGAATATCCCGACGACGAGCGGGCGCTGCGCACGATCGTCGAGGGGATCTGTTACCGCAACGCGGAAACATATTTTTCCCTCGCCTGAAGACAGTAAAAAAGCGTTCGAAGGACATCCTTCGAACGCTTTTTGTTTTTTTGTCGGATCGGTTCAGGCGAGATAGCCCTCGCGGCCCTTGACGCCGAAGCGCGCCTCCAGCTGGTGCATCTGCTCGTCCGTGATCGTGTTCACGCGCGGCAGATGGGCGATCTTCATATAGATCTCGGCGGCCTTCTCGGCGGTCTCGATCAGACCGAAGGTCTCGTCCAGATCCTTGCCCGCGCCGTAGATGCCGTGCAGGCTCCACACCACGAGCCGCGCCGTGCTCATCTTTTCGGCCGTCGCCTCGCCGATCTCATTCGTGCCGCACAGCATCCAGGGCAGCACGTTCACGCCGTCGGGGAAGACGACGATGCACTCGGTGCACATCTGCCAGAGCGTGCGCGTGAATTCGCGCTCGTCAAGCGTGTGGACATAGGTCATGGCCAGCAGATTCGCCGGATGGCAGTGCATGACGACGCGGTTGTCCGGATCGACCTTGAGACGGGCGACATGGCTCATCATGTGGGCGGGGAACTCACTGGTGAATTTGCCGCCGTCAGTAAAGCCCCAGAGAAGCTCCGCCGTCTCGCCGCCGTTTGCGATGCGGACAAGGCCGAGATTCACGTCCGGCGCATACTGGACGTTCTTGAAATACTTGCCCGTGCCGGTGACGAGGAAATACTTGCCGTCAAGCTCGGGGGCGGAGAAGCCGGTCGGGATCGCGCGGATCACGGCGTCGGTGTCGAGATAGTCCTTCACATCCGCCTCTTCGAGCAGCAGACTGATGTTGCCGCCGTTGCGCTCGTCCCAGCCGTGGTTGTACATGTTGGTCGTCGTGCGGATCATTTCCACCACAAAGGGGGCTTCGAGAATGTCTTTCATTATAATCTCCTTTCCTTATAGCCTTCCCCGCTTGCGGGGAAGGGGGACCGCGTCAGCGGTGGATGAGGTTCTTTCCTTATAGCCTTCCCCGCTTGCGGGGAAGGGGGA
>ONSW01000021.1:21576-30516 GCA_900320595.1 uncultured Eubacteriales bacterium
GGTTCTTTCCTTATAGCCTTCCCCGCTTGCGGGGAAGGGGGACCGCGTCAGCGGTGGATGAGGTTCTTTCCTTATAGCCTTCCCCGCTTGCGGGGAAGGTGTCGGACTTTGTCCGACGGATGAGGTCTTTTCCTTATAGCTATACCCGCCCAAAGGCACCCCCTGCCAGGGGAGCTTTCAGTCGCAAGGCTGACTGAGGGGGATTCCTTATCTCGTAATAATATCCACCGGCACGTTGAAGATCTTGGCGACCTTCAGGATCGTGTCGATATGACGGCCGGAGGCCGCTGCCATGTGGTGCGTAGGGCCGGCCTCGCTCCAGCGGTTGCAGAAGTCCCGTGCGCCGCAGGTAAAGCGCGTGCGCATGTTGGTGTCGCCAAAGGTGAAAATGGGGCCGGGCTCGTTGACGCCCTCGGCCACGACAAACTTGAAGTGGCCGTCGCGGTCCTGCGTGATGCCGAGATAGGTCACGGGGCCCTCGGCGGGGTAGAACTGGGTCAGATAGCCGCCGCCGGTCTTGCCGTGGAAGACGGGGACGATCTTCATCGTCGGCTTCTTTGCACGGGAGATATCCGCGTCGCCGGAGCCGCTGTGGCCGATGATGCAGATGTCCTCGTTAAAGTCGATCGAGTACATCTCACTGAGCTGTCCCATGCCGGAGATGGTCTTGAGGATGCTCATCGCCATCGCGACCTTGATGTCGCCCTCAACGGCGCAGGCCGTGCCCTGCTTGATGAGCATCGAGAAGGCGGGGATCAGCATGCTGTCAAGCTTGCCGGCCACGCCCTGGGCAAAGCCGTCATAGTGGCTGGCCACAAAGCCAAGCTGCTCGTCGCGCACCCACTGCTCAAAGGCCACAACGTATTTCGCCATGTCCCATACCTTTTCTACCGTGCTGCCGCCCTCAATGTCGAAGGTGTCCAGGATCTCCTCGGCCTTGGCGCGGATCGCGGCCTCGTCGGTAATGTCGTCGGCGATCGCCCACATCTTTTCCCAGTCGAACTGCTTGGTGTACAGCCACATGCGGTGGTAAAGGTTGGTCTCGTCGATGTAAAGGTCCATCATGCCGGGGTAGGGGCGGCCGATCTGGGCCAGGTTCGTGTCGCGGAAGCGGCGGCGCACCTGCGCGGCGCGGCACCAGTCGGCGATCTCGCGGTCGACATCAGGATCCCCGCCCTCGACGACGCCGGTGATGACGGCGTGGCGCTTGCCGGCACGCTCAAGGTCGGCGACCATTTCGCCCACGGCGCCGCAGGCGTACAGCGTGCCGAGCCAGGTGGCCGTGTCTGTGTTGGCATAGTCCGGGGCCTTTTTCTTCTGCAGATTGACGAGCACGACCGGGACGTCGAGGTCGCGCACGGCGGGCAGCATGTTGTAGGAGGTGGCATAGGTCAGCAGCTGCAGGATCACGAGATCCACGTCTGCTGCGCGGAATTTGTCGCCCGCGGCCATCGCCAGCTCCTTGGTCGTGACAAGGCCTCCGTCGATAAGCTCGACAGAATCGGGGATGCGCTTTTTAAAGTCCTCATACTGGCTCTCAAACTCCGGCACGAGGGAGGGAAACTGGGGCAGGTAAGCGCCGAGCGCGATGGAGAAAACGCCGATGCGTGCTTTGGTGTTGACTAACATTTCAAATCTCCTTTCCTTATAGCCTTCCCCGCTTGCGGGGAAGGTGTCGGACTCTGTCCGACGGATGAGGTTCTTTCCTTATAGCCTTCCCCGCTTGCGGGGAAGGTGTCGGGCTTTGTCCGACGGATGAGGTTCTTTCCTTATAGCCTTCCCGCTCAGAGGGAAGCAAGCTGCATTTGTATCTTCAGATTTCCGATGGCCGTGGCCTCGATGGGCAGCGCGATGACCTTTTTGCCGCTGGCCTCCTCGGTGAGACGGTTGAGAAAGGCGTTCTTGGCGCCGCCGCCGACGATGTAGATGCTGTCATAGTGCCTGACGGTGCTGTGCTGCAGCTCGCCGATCGCGTTCATATAGCAAAGGGCAAGGCTCCGGTAGGCGCAGCGGAAATAATCGCCGACGCTCTGCGGCTTCATGCTCAGCGCCTCGTCAAAGGCCTGCTTCATGCTCTTCGGCGCGAGGAAGGCCGCGGCGTTGGCGTCCACGGTCTCTTCAAAGCGGCTCTTTTCCGCCTCGGCAACGATCTCGCCGAAGGGCTTGCCGGGGCAAAGCTCGTCGCGCAGCCGGTTGATAAGCCACATGCCCATGATGTTTTTCAGATACCGGATGTATCCGACGCCGCCCTCGTTCGTCCAGTTGGCAAGCTCGCTTGCGGCGTTCGTGATGGGCTCGGGAGTCTTTACGCCGAGCAAACTCCAGGTGCCGGAGGAGATGAACGGCGCGTTTTCCTCCATCGGGATACCCTCGACGGCGCTGGCCGTGTCGTGCGTGGCACAGAGGACGACCTTGATGCCTTCGTATTCGCCGATCACCGTTCCGGGCTGGGAGAGGGGCCGGAAAAGCTGCACCGGAAGGCCGAGCGCTTCGATGATCGTCTCGTCATACTCCCGCGTCGCGGCGTTGACCATGCCGCCGGTCGTGGCGTTGGTGTATTCGTGGGACTTCACGCCGCACAGCTTGTACATCAGATATTCCGGGATCAGCAGGAAGTCTGTCACGTCCTCAAGCCGTCCGGCAAGCTTGTCGGCATACAGCTGATAGATCGTATTGAAGGGCTGAAACTGGATGCCCGTGTGGCGATAAAGCCGGGTGAAGGAGATCTTTTCGTGCACCAGCGGGATCACATCCTCGGTGCGGCTGTCTCGATAGGCATAGCAGGGGGGGATCTCCTCGTCGCCGCGCAGCAGCACATAGTCCACGCCCCAGGTATCGACCGAAAGACTTTCGATCTCACCGAAGCGCTCTTTGGCGCGGGAGATGCCCTCTTTCACGTGGCCGAGCAGCGCGGTGATATCCCAGGTCAGATGCCCGTCCAGCTCGCTTACGCCGTTGGGGAAACGGTAAACCTCTTCGGTCATGATCGCGCCGTTTTCCGTCCAGCCCACGATGTGGCGGCCGGACGAGGCACCGATGTCAATGGCAAGGTAACGCTTCATCAAAAAACCCCCTTTGTCCGATGTTACCATTTTATCGGACAAGGGGGATTTTTCCAATGTCGGGACTTATGCAAAAAAGTGTCCTTACTTGCAGTCTCGGTAAGCCTTGGGCGAAAGGAGGAAGCGCGCGCGGAACAGACGGTGGAAAAAGCTCAGGTTTTCATAGCCGACGCTGCGGGCGATCTCCTCGACGCGCCGGTCGGAATTACGCAGCAGCCAAGCGGCCTGGGACAGACGCTTTTCCTGCAGCAGCTCGGTGTAGGTCTTCCCGGTCTTGCGGCGGACGAGACGGGAGAGATAGGGCAGATCATAGTGCAGCTGCGCCGCGATCTCACCGAGACTGCCGTCGCGATAGTGCTCCTCCACATAGCGCAGCACGGCGACGACCGCGTTCTGCTCGGCCGTCCCGACCTGAAGGGTCTGGGTATGATTGACGAGCTGGGCAAAGAGCAGCCCCATCGTCAGCTGCAGGATGCCGCGCTTGTTCGGCGTCTCCTCCAGCAGTGTGTAGAGCAGGTTTTCGATCAGATTCTGGATCGGCAGGACGTCCGATACCCGGAAGAGGAGATAACCCGCCTCGGTCTCGCCGGTCAGACAGCTGACGAGAAAGCGGCGCAGCGGCGTTTCCTCCTCGCCGAGATAGGGCAGGGTTGAGGAGAAAAAGGCGGGCCGTACGATAAAGTTCACGGCGACGTCTCCTTCTCCCGCCGGGGCGATGGAGTGGCGCGCGTTCTGCCCGAGCAGCATCAGCTCGCCGCTCTCGAGGACGATCTCTTCTCCGTTGATGCAATGCCGCGTCTGCCCCTTGCACATATAGACCATTTCCACATAGTCGTGGCAGTGCTCGGGAAAGGCGATAAAGCGCGTGTGCGGCCGGATCGTGATATTTTTCCCGCGTGAGAGCAGCTTGTCGCCGGTGATCACGTCGCGGCTTGCGTCCATATACAGCGTGCGGTCGATCTGCCGCCGGCCCGAGAGGATCTCGCGTTCCTCCTTCGTGACGGCCGACAGCTTTTTCAGCAGTTCCTCGTTCAATCCGCCCTCCTCCTTCGCAGCGTAATAAAAAGGAGTATGATCTTTCCTCGATCATACTCCTTTTTTGCTCTGCGTTCAAGCTGTCAGGCGGAGAAGCGAAAGAAATTTCCTGTCCGCAGTTGCAGCCTGGACTTATCCGACGAGCTCCGTCGCCGCACGCTCGAGCGGGAGCGCGGCGCGATAGCGCGCGAGGAAGGCGTCAAAGCCGGCGATGTCGTGCTCGTCCGCCATCAGCGTGAGGGAGGAGGCGCAGGCAAATACCTTGTTGTCCAGATAATCCGGCAGCGTCTCGCCCTCGTCTTTCCACAGCATGTACGCCGCGAGCAGCGCCATGCCGTAGGGGCCGCCCTCGCCGGCTGTCTCCATGACGGAGACCGGCGCGCCGACGGCTGCGGAGAGAAGCCGCTGGCCGACCTCGGGCGTCTTGAAAAAGCCGCCGTGACCGTACAGCCGGTCGATCGCGACCTGCTCGGTCTGCGTGAGGATATCAAGCCCGATCTTCAGCGTCGCAAGCGCGGAGAGCAGATGCGTGCGCATGAAGTTCGCCAGCGTGAAGGAGGCGTCCGGCGTGCGCAGGAAGAGCGGACGCCCGGCGTCGAGATCGGTCACGCCCTCGCCGGAGAAATAGTTGAACGACAAAAGCCCGCCGCAGTCACGGCTGCCCTCAAGCGCCTTTTGGAACAGGCGCGTGAAGAGCTCGCCCTTGTCTACCTTCAGTCCCATCATCTCGCCGAATTCGCCGAACAGCGAGACCCAGGCGTTGATGTCCGAGGTGCAGTTGTTGCAGTGCACCATCGCGACGGGAAGCCCGTCGGGCGTTGTGACCATGTCGATCTCGCGGTGTACGCCCAGCGGTTTTTCCGTGACGATCATCGCAAAATCGCTCGTGCCGGCCGAAACGTTGCCGGTGCGGACGCGGACGGAGTTCGTCGCGGCCATGCCGGTGCCCGCGTCGCCCTCGCAGGGCGCGAAGGGGATGCCGCAGCGCAGCGTGCCGGTGGGATCGAGGAAGCGTGCGCCGCTCTCGGTGAGCGTGCCCGCCCGCACGCCGGCCGGCACGACCTGCGGCAGAATTTTGCGCAGCTCGATTCCCGTGAGCTCGCGGAATTTTATAAGCATCGTCTCGTCATAGTCACACGTCGCGCTGTCGATCGGGAACATGCCGGAGGCCTCGCCCACACCCATCAGCTTTTCGCCGGTGAGCAGAAAATGCAGATAGCCCGCGAGCGTCGTGAGATAGTCGATCCTGCCCACATGCTCCTCACCGTTCAGGATCGCCTGGTAGAGGTGGGCGATGCTCCAGCGCTGTGGGATGTTGAAATTGAAGAGCGCCGTCAGCTTTTCGGCGGCCTCGCCGGTGATCGTGTTGCGCCAGGTGCGGAACTCGGCGAGCTGATTGCCCTCGCTGTCAAAGGGAAGATAGCCGTGCATCATCGCGGAGATGCCGATCGCGCCGACGGTCGTAAGCTCAAGATCAAACTTCCTCTTCACGTCGCGGCGCAGCGCGGCAAAGCAGTTCTGCACACCGACGCGCACGTCCTCAAGCGAATAGGTCCAGATCCCGTCGACCAGACGGTTTTCCCACTCCCAGTCGCCGGAAGCGACGGGAATGTGCTTTTCATCGATCAGAACAGCCTTGATACGGGTCGAGCCGAGCTCGAGCCCCAGTACGGTTTTTTGCAGATCCAATTCTGTTACCTCCGTTTTCTCCGCCAATAGCGGATATATGTTATAAGCTTTTCGTTGCCGTTTGTTCCTCTTTCGTCAGTCGAGCCAGCCCAGCACCGTGTGGATCTCCCGGATATAGCCGGCGTCGTCGTTCGGCGTTTCCAGGATAAAGGGGAGCGAAGAGAGCGCGGGGTGCAGCGCGATCCGCCGCAGCGCCTCGAGCCCGAGCTGCCCCTCGCCGAGCTTCTCGTGCCGGTCCTTGCGTGAGCCGCGTTCATTCTTGCTGTCGTTGAAGTGGACGGCGCGGAGCCGCTCCAGTCCGATCACACGGTCAAACTCCGTCAGCACGCCGTCGAGATCGCCTACAAGATCATAGCCCGCGTCCCAGACGTGGCAGGTGTCGAAACAGACGCCAAGCTTTTCGCGCCGCTCGCAGCGGTCGATGATCTCACGCAGCTCCTCAAAGCGTCCGCCGACCTCCGAGCCATTCCCGGCCATCGTCTCAAGCAGGACCGTCGTCTGCATCTGCGGCGTGAGCGAGGCGCCAAGCGCCTGCGCGATCTGCGCGATGCCAGCTTCCGTGCCCTGCCCTGTGTGGGAGCCGGGGTGAAAGTTATAATAGCTGCCCGGCAGAAGCTCCATCCGCTCAAGATCCTTTTGCAGCATGTCCTTTGCGTTTTCACGCGTCTGTTCATTGGCCGAGCACAGGTTCATCGTATAGCTCCCGTGCGCCACAAGCGGGCCGAAATGCTCGCGCGCGAGAAGCTCGCGCAGCGCCGCGGCGTCTTCCAAGGACAGCTCCTTTGACTTCCCGCCGCGCGGATTGCGCGTGAAAAAGGCAAAGGTGTTGCCGCCGAAGGAGAGCATCGTCTTGCCCATGGCCTCGTAGCCGTCGGTGACCGAAAGGTGGCAGCCGATATAGATCCGCGGGGAATCAGACATATTCGCTCTCCAGACTGTCCGCCTCCGTGATCGGGCGGATCACGCGGCAGGGGTTGCCCGCGGCGATCACGCCCTCCGGGATCGAGCGCGTGACGACGCTCCCAGCGCCGATCACGCTTCCCGCGCCGATCGTCACGCCGCCGCAGATCGTCACATTCCCGGCGATCCAGCAGTTATCCCCGATCGTGATGGGGCGGGCGTATTCGCGGTCCGTCATCGTGCCGTCGGGCTTTGCGTACAGATTGCGCTCCTGCCATCTGAGCGGATGGAGGGGCGTCAGGAGCGAGACGTTCGGCCCCATAAAGACGTTGGCGCCGATCCTGACCGGCGCGCAGTCGAGACAGGTGAAGTTAAAGTTGGCATAGCTGTTCTCGCCGACCGATGTGAAGCAGCCGTAGTCGAACTGGACCGGCCCCTGGAAATACGCGCTCTCGTCCATTTCCGGCAGAAGCTCTGCGATGATAGCCTCGCGCTCGTCCTCCTGGGTCTCCACGGTGTCATTATAGGCCTTGCTCAGCGCGTGCGCCTTTTCCCGCAGCGCGACGAGCTCTTCATCCGTCGGGTCATAGAGCTGACCCGCCAGCATTTTTTCTTTTTCCGTCACGGCTTGACCTCCCGCGTGTTTATTCAGACTAATGATAACATAATCGGAAACGAAAGCAAAGCTTTTTCTCTCCCATCGAATCCCGTTGATCCAATACAAAATCCCGGTACCCCTGATGGGATACCGGGATTTTGGTACGGCTGACGGGATTCGAACGGCCCAGGCCGCCCTCTCTTGCCGCAAGCGGCAATTCACCTTGCCCACGACCTGTTTTGCGCTTCGCGCAAAACAAGCCTCCGGCGGATTGAACGTGCTTCGCACCTGGAGGTCGTGGCTTCACGATAATCAACAAAAACAAAAACAGGCATCCCCTGGCGGGGACACCTGCTTTTTGGTACGGCTGACGGGATTCGAACCCACGACCTCCAGAGTCGGAGTGAGCATATCTAACTATCGCAAATGCTTGCGGCACAAGTATTTCTATGCAAATCAAATCATTATTGGGGCGCAATTTGGGATGAAATGATGAAAAAGCCTAATTCTTCCCATATCCACAGTGCTGTCATATTTTTTGAATATTATAGCATGTATTTCCTAAACGAAAGAAAAAAAGATTTTCTATTTCCGCCAAGGCGGTTCGTATGGTATAATAATCTCAACAAAACAAAAAACAACTCATCTAAGGAGGAAAATACAATGACAATGCTCAACCCCTGTGATCTTGAAATAGTAACTGGCGGTGTACTCGATGATGATTACATTGATTATCTGACAAGGGTTATGTTTTATGCAAAAAGGGCAGATAAGACTCTGGATCAGGTTCTTTCCGATTTGCGTGATCGCGGTTGTACGCAGGAAGCACTGGATTACGTAGTTGCTCACTGGTGAAGCCATATACAAAAAGTGGCTCAAAGCACTGCTGATGATACACGGAGTATTCTACTTCAGCTGCACGTTTATGCCGATTACGGGAATGTTCGCAAGGATGTCCTCTGGCGGCGATGGAATCGGCGGAAGGCTTGCTCTTGTTGCTTGGTGTGTATATTTTCTGCCCATCGGAATACTATCATTTCTTCATTTCCATTTCAGAAAAAGATGAAATACGGTACGTATTACTTAGCGGCAAATTTCCGTTTGTGAGGATAAGCTCATGACATTAAAAGATATCAGCAATGGGCAGATTGGATCATCTGGATAGTAGGTATTCTGTTCGCAATAATCAGCAATATTCTTATTATCGGACATGGAGCGAACCTTATTGCTGGTTATAATACGGCAAGCAGGGGTAAGAAAGGAAAATCTATGAAGCGATTAACAACAGTTTCGCTGGTCATGCTTTTGTTTACGCTGGTGAGTTGTACTTCAAAAGGTCAGGTCATGGATGGCCCTGACATGGAGAACCGTTATCAGCAGATATCTCAGGATGATGATCATATCATCGTTGATGCAGAAGTTGTTGGCCGGACTTCCATATCCTCTATTGGAAACATCGATAAACATGGTGATCCGATCCTGGAAATGACATCCGGAGAATTGATGGATCTTGGGTTTGAATACGCGGATATGGTCGAGGTGCGGTTTCTGGATCAAAGAATCGAAATGCCCATCATTCCTGATTATCGTTATGTCGGCGCCGGCGAGCCAGGATTGCTGATGTGGGAAGACAGATCAAAGCCGCTCAGCATTGAA
>ONSW01000014.1 GCA_900320595.1 uncultured Eubacteriales bacterium
AAACCGCGCGAGATCGACGAATTTGTCCTGAAAATCATACAGGATGTTGTTATAGCGCTTGTTCCACTCCGGAAAAATGATCATGCTGCGCCCCTCCTGTAGCAGCTCGATCGAGCGGCGGAAGGTCGTGATCAGACGCGTGTCGTGATAGACCGGCACGGTGGAGGCGTTGTTGAAGATCAGCACCGCGAGCGGCGTGATGATCCAGGACAGCAGCCGGAAAAAGGGGTGAAAGATCTTCGGCTTGAACGACCAGAAGTCGGTGAAGGCATACTCCGCCACCTCGCCCCAGTGCATCATCTGTCCCGCGCACCAGATGCTTTTTTTCCCCGGGAAATAGAGCTCGGAGATGATCGGGCCGTTCATCTGGGTGTGGTTGCCGACGATGACGCAGGGCTCGTCGGGCAGATTCTCCGTCCCGACGAAAGTCGGCTCGCGATAAAAAAGCCGTATCAGCGCGCAAATGATGAGATAGAGTATATTGTGTTTTTTCTTTCCTTCCATGCGATACCTGCCGTTTCTTTCACGCCCGGAAAACCTCCGAACAACGAAACAATATACCAGTTTTCACCTGCAAATTCAACCGATAAAACGTGGCCGGGTGTCCAAATTTACAGCTTGGACATAAATTTACAGCCGCGGGAGACCTCCCGCGGCTGTTTGAAATCAAAGGAGAAAAGGGTTATTCGACCGTGTTGACAAGCTCGCCGATACCCTCGATCCCGCAGACGACGACGTCGCCGGGCTTCAGGAATTCCGCGTCCTTGATGCCCATCAAAACGCCCTTGGGCGTGCCGGTCGCGATGATCGACCCGGCGCGCAGCACAAAACCCTGCGACAGCACCGAGATGATCTCGCTGATCGAGTGGATCAGGTGGTCGGTGTTGCTGTCCTGCATCAGCTTGCCATTGAGCGTCGTATAAATGCGCTGGGCGGGCGGAAAGGCAAACTCGTCCGCCGTGACGAGACACGGCCCCATCGGGCAGAAGCCCTCGAGACTTTTGCCGAAATGCCACTGCTTGTGCTTGGTCTGCACCTCGCGCGCGGAGACGTCGTTGACCACGGTATAGCCGAAGATATAGTCCTTTGCGTCCTCCTCGCTGACCTGCCAGGCGTCGCGCCCGATGACCACGCCAAGCTCGCTCTCATAATCGAGCTGCCGCGTCAGATCGCGGTGGGCGGGAATGGGCGCGCCGCTGCCCTGGGAATAGCTCACGCGCTTGGAGAAAAAGATCGGCGCGGCGAGCTCTACGCCGAAGGCGTCGCTGGAAAAGCCGGATGCCTCCTTCGCGTGGTCGGCATAGTTCAGCCCCAGACACAGCACGTCCTGCATCGGCCGCGGGATCGGGGAGAGGAGACGGACCGACGCGAGCGGAAGCGTCTCGCCCTCCGCGGCGGCCATGGCGGCGCGCTCCTCGGCGGTCGAGCGGCAGATGAGCTCGTTCATGTCGGCATAGGAAAAGCCGTGCTCGCCGAGCGGCAATACGCCCTCGCCGCGCAGAAGCCCAAGCTCTTCTTTTTCCGAGCCGGAGCGGATAAAGGTGACCAGTTTCATTTCGTTTTCTTCCTCTCTTCAGTCGATCAGATCCGTGAGCACACCCTCCGCGCCGAGAGCGCCGCACTTGCGGCCAAGCTCGGTCAGCTCCGCTTCAAGCGCGTCGGAGAAATCAAGACCCGTGACCTTGCGCTCCTCGATGAGCCGCGCCTCGATCTCGCCGGGCATGAAGATCTCCTTCACGCCGGTGGCGGTGCGGCTGTTCTTGATCAGCGAGGCATACAGCGAGGCGTGCTCCTTAAAGCGGTCAACGTCGATGAAGTGCGCGATGTCAAGCAAAATCACGGCAAAGCCGGTCTCCTCGGGGCGCATGTCCTCGACGAACGGGATCTCGGGGCTCGTCAGCGCGTCGGACAGCACGCCGCCGAACATGTCCACGAACACGGCCAGCCCATAGCCCTTGTGGTCGCCCATCGGGCGGACGCAGTAGGCCACGTGCGGATCGGTGGTCGGGTTGCCGTCATAGTCGTTGGCCCAGCCCGCGGGCATCTCCTTGTTCTCCCGGCGATAGGCCTGCACCTTGCCGATGGCGACGCCGCTTGTGGACACGTCGATGACGATCGGCCGATCGGGGTTTGTCGTCGGGCAGCCGAGGATGATCGGGTTCGTGCCGATCAGACGGTCCGCGCCGCCGTAGGGCGCCATGCAGGGATAGGTGTTGCTCACCACGATGCCGATCACGTTGTCCTCGGCCATCCGGTGGCCGTAATAGCCGCCGCAGCCGATGTTCGCGCTGTTGCGCCCGACGCCCGCGGCCACGCCGAACTTGCGTGCGCGCTCGAGCACCGCGTCATAGACTTTGTTTACGGCCACGATGCCGGAGCCGCCGCCGCAGTCATAGGCGAGGGAGGCGTCCGAATCCTTTACACAGCGGAAGTCGGGCTTGGCCACAAGCGCGCCGGCCATATACTGGCGCAGATAGATGCACAGACGGGACAGCCCGTGGGAATAGGTACCTGTGAAATCCGAGTGGGTTACGACGGCGGCGAGCGAGGCGGCGTCTTCTTCCGAAACGCCCTGCGCCATGACAAGCCGTTTGATGAGGGTGATTTCCTGTTCGTAAGAAAGATGGATCATAGGAATGCCTCCCTTATTAAGTTGTCTCCAGTTTATCATAGCTTTCGGAGCGTAGCAACAGCAGAAAAGGATTTGATCTTAAAAAGAGGGGATAAACCGTCAGATACCGCTCCAAACCGCTTCTTTACGCGTGACCCCTGCGATCGGTATTGCAATCACGGCGGGAAATAATTATAATAACAAGACGGAGTTTTTAAAATGCAGAAACAGAGGTGCAGGATGAACGGGCTGAAACCGTATACGGGGAGCGAACCCTATGTTTTTATCAGCTATGCCCACGCCGACGAACAGGCCGTGGGGAGCGTACTGGAAAACCTGGAGCGAAACGGCGTGCGCTTCTGGTACGACGACGGGATCGAGGCGGGCAGCGAGTGGCCGGAGTATATCGCCGCGCGTCTTGCCGCGGCGGATACGATGATCGCCTTCGTCTCCAATGCCTACGCAGCCTCGCACAATTGCCGCAAAGAACTGCACTATGCGGTCACGAAGGGGATCCGGACCATCAATGTTTTCCTCGAGGACGCCGCCCTCACGCCGGGAATGGCGCTGCAGATCGGGAATATCTTCGCGCTGATGAAGTACCGCATGGAGGAGCATGACTTCTATGACCGCCTCTATCGCGCGCTGCAGACGCCTGCGAAGTCCGAGCCGGACGCAGAGGCCAAAGAAAAGGCCGGAAAGCCCGCGCCGGAAAAGCGCAGAAAACCGATCCGGCCCATCCTGAGAGCCGTGCTGGGGATCCTCCTGACGGCTGTTGTGCTTAGCGGGATCTGCTTCATTCCGGCAGCTGTCTCGGCGACGCGAACCGTCAGCGTTTCCCGCGAAGAAGCGCTTGCCGCGGCCGAGGCTCGTTTCCGGGAGCTGGTCGGGGAAGAGGCAGCCCAGGGCTTTTATGTGGATTACATCAGCCGGAGGCTTAGACACGACGGCAGCCTGTTCAAGGGCGTTTATATTTACAACGTCGAGTATCAGAACCAGGACGGCACGGAATATAAGATCGAAGTCAACGCATCGACCGGCAAGACAGTGGTCCGGGACATCGATTGACGCCGCCGCGCCTCTTCGCGCGTCCATCGAATATCAAAAAAGACAGCGTCCATCGAACGCTGTCTTTTTTTTCATCCTGGAAAATCATGCTTAGGTCGAGCGGTCAAAAAGCCTTCCCCCGGGGGAAGGTGGCCGAGTGGAGCGAGGTCGGATGGGGGAAAGAGGAAACCACTTCATCCCCGTTTCGCGGACTTTCCCCTCAAGGGGAAGCCCTTACCCGATACGTTTCCCCAAAGCCTTCCCCTTGAGGGGAAGGTGCCTCAGTTCGCAAACTGGGGCGGATGAGGTGTTTAGTATTCTGTCAAAGCGTTTTCTGTTTCCGTCACATCAGTCTCTGCAGCGGCTCTGGTTTTTTGGACTTGAAGGATGATCGTCTGCATCGGCTGCGCCGATCATGGGATTCGACAGCGTGCGCACTGTCTCATGCACACGCAAAGAGGCGTGTGCGGACATGATTCGATCATCCTCCGGTCACCAAAAAGAGACAACACCCGATGGGTGCTGTCTCTTTTTTGGTGGACTTGAAGGGGATCGAACCCTCGAACCTCACGGATGCGAACCGTGCGCTCTCCCAGCTGAGCTACAAGCCCATATTTTTTCTGCCCTCTCTTGAGAGCCTTATGTATTATATCACAGATTTTCCATTTGTAAAGAAAAATATTGATTATCTTTTTTACTTGCGCTATAATATCTTCGTGACTTTTGACAAGGCTGTACTAGTTGGGGAGCCAGCGGTGCCCTGTAACCTGCAATCCGCTACAGCAGGGACGAATTCCCGGCCGAGGAAGTTTCCTGTGTCGTCTGACCCCGGTAAGCAGTGATGACGATCCGGTCTTGCGCAACGGAAACCCGTGAACCATGTCAGGCGGGGAACCGAGCAGCATTAAGCGGTGCTTTTCGTGTGCCGCAGGGTAGCCGGATCCGAGCCGGCTGCCGGCGTAACGGACATAGGAGATTTTTCGGAGCCGGGTGTACAGTCTTGTCAAGGGTCACAAACTATTATACCCATTGCGAAGGAGGAGAGAGCATGTATCAGGCCCTGTATCGGAAGTGGCGTCCGCAGACCTTTGACGACGTCATCGGCCAGCAGCATATCACCGAAACGCTGAAAAACCAGGTCCGCTCCTCCCGCCTGTCGCATGCCTATATCTTTATCGGTACGCGCGGAACGGGCAAGACGACCTGCGCGCGCATCCTGGCCCGTGCGGTCAACTGCGAGCACCCGGTCGACGGCAACCCCTGCGGGACCTGCGCCGCCTGCCGCGGCATTGCGGACGGCTCGATCCTCGATGTGGTCGAGCTGGACGCCGCCTCGAACAACGGCGTGGACAATGTGCGCGCGCTGCGCGAGGAGGCGGTTTTCTCTCCCGCGGCGGTGAAAAAGCGCGTGTATATCATCGACGAGGTGCACATGCTGTCGGCCTCGGCCTTCAACGCGCTTTTGAAGATCATCGAGGAGCCGCCGGAGCATCTGATCTTTATCCTCGCGACGACCGAGCTGCAAAAGGTCCCCGCGACGATCCTCTCGCGCTGCCAGCGCCACAGCTTTCGGCGCATCGACACGGCGGAGCTTGCCGCCTATGTCGAGCATGTGGCGAACGCCGAGCACTTCGCCATCACCCACGAAGCGGCCGAGCTGATCGCGCGCCTCGCCGAGGGCGGCGTGCGCGACGCGCTGAGCCTGCTTGACCAGTGCTCGGCCCACGAAAAGATCGACGTCGACGCCGTCTATACAACGATGGGTCTGGCCGGAAAGAGACGGATCGAAGAGCTCTTCGACCGCATCATCGACCATGATACCGAGAGCGCGCTCAAGTCCTTCTCAAAAATGTGGATGGACGGCAAGGACCCGATCGGCACGCTCGGAGAGCTCTTTACGCTGATGCGCGACGTGCTGATGCTGCGCGTGGCGCCCAAGGGCGGCGCGGAGCTTATCTCCGGCGGACACGAGATCGCGCTGCTGCGGCGCTATGCCGCGCGCCTGACGAGCGAAGAGCTGACGGCGGGTATGGGAACGCTGCAGGATGCGCTCGTCGCGGCCAAATCAGCTCGCAGCCCGCGCACGAGCGCGGAGCTGTGTCTCGTGACCCTGTGCTCCAGCCTGCTCAAGCAGGATATGCCGGACTTCAACGCGCGCCTCTCCCGCATCGAGGAGGAGCTTGCCGCCGGAACGTTCTCCCTCGCCCCGCGAGGCGGAAGCCCGGCGTCTGCGCCCCGTGAAGCGGACGAAGAACCGTTTGAAGAGTCCGTGAAGGAGCGCCCGCCGCTGCCGGAGGACGACGATCTCCCCTGGGACGAGGAACCGCCTGCCCCCGCGACGCCGCAGCGTGCCCCGTGGGAGGACGAGGCGGACGAGCTCGACCCGGCTCAGTTTGCCGAGCCGCAGCCCGAGGACGAGCTGCCGAAGCGTGCCCCGCAGCCGGAGAGAAAGCCCGAGCCGCTTCCGGCGAGAGAGCCGGCAGATCCCGCGCCTCCCGCGGCGGCGGAGAGCCCGGCCTTCTGGGGCGAGCTCTGCCGGAAGATCGGCGCGCGCCTCCCGGCGGACATGCGCATCTATCCCGGCGATGACAGCAAACTGCGCGGCGAGCTGCGCGGCAACGTGCTGACGCTCGAGGCCGAGGGCGGCTTTGTCTATAACCGCTTTAACCGTGCCGAGATTCTGCAGCGCTTTTCCGACTGCGCCGCAGAGATAACGGGGCGAAGCGTGAACACGATCCTCAAGGTGCTTGATCCCGCCAGGCGGGAGACGAGAAGTCTTGACGAGCTGAAAAAATTTCCCGAGACACATGTGATCGGACAATCGTAAAATAACCAATCAGGAGGAATACAACCATGGCAAAAGGTGGATTTCGCGGCGGCTTTGGCGGCAACCAGGCCAACATGATGAAGCAGGCACAGAAGATGCAGCAGGATTTCCTGAAAATGCAGCAGGAGCTGGAATCTTCCAAATTTGAATTCACCTCCGGCGGCGGCGCGGTCAAGGCCGTCGTCTCCGGCACGAGAGAGTTTGAAAGCATCACGATCGACCCCGAGGTCGTCGATCCCGAGGACGTCGAAATGCTGCAGGATCTTGTCCTCGCGGCGGTCAACGGCGCGCTCAAGGCGGCCGACGACGCGACCAGCAAGTCGATGGCCAAGCTGCAGGGCGGCATGGGAGGATTCCCCGGCCTGTTCTGATCGAAGAAACAGCAGATCTTACGGAGGTGGGCGGATGAACACAGAATGGACAAGCACGGTCAGCGCGACGAACCCGCTGCCGGAATACCCGCGCCCGCAGCTCGTCCGCGAAAGCTGGATGAGCCTCAACGGCCTGTGGGAATACGCCATCACGGCGGACAGGACCGTTCCGGAAACATTCGACGGTTATATCACCGTGCCCTTTTCACCGGAGACGCCGCTCTCCGGCGTGCAGAAAACGCTTGAGAGCGGACAGTACCTCTGGTACCGCCGCACGGTCACGCTGCCCGAAAGCTTTGCGGGTCGTCGCGTGATCCTTCACTTCGGCGCCGTGGATCAGACCGCGGACGTCTGGGTGAATGGCATCCACGTCGTCTCGCATGTCGGCGGCTATCTGCCCTTTGACGCGGAGATCACCAAAACCCTCGGCGAAGGGGAGTTTACTGTCATCGTGCGCGTGACGGACGACACCGATGAGAGCTTCCACACCCGCGGCAAGCAGAAGACGAAGCGCGGCGGCATCTGGTACACGCCGCAAAGCGGCATCTGGCAGAGCGTGTGGATCGAAAGCGTGCCGAAGAGCTTTGTGCGCGCCCTTCGCATCACGCCGCACTTTGACGACGCCGAGGTGGATGTCACGGCGGACGTCGTCGGCAGCGAGAGCGCCTTTGCTGTCTTCGGCGGCGAGCGCTATGAGCTTCCCGCCCTGATCCCCGTGCCGGACTTCGAGGCCTGGAGCCCCGAGAACCCCAAGCTCTATCCCTTCAGCGTCGAGTGCGGCGAGGACCGGGTCGAGAGCTATTTCGCCATGCGCAAGTTCTCCGTCGAAGCCGACGAGGACGGCGTTCCGCGCCTGTTCTTAAATGGAAAACCGTATTTCCACAAGGGGCTGCTCGACCAGGGCTACTGGCCGGACGGACTGTACACCGCGCCGACGGACGAGGCGCTCTGCCGCGACATCCTGCTTGCCAAGGAAAGCGGCTTCAACATGCTGCGCAAGCACATCAAGGTCGAGCCGCTGCGGTGGTATTACCATTGCGACAGGCTGGGCATGCTGGTGTGGCAGGATATGCCCAGCGGCGGCGGGAGCTATTCGCCCGCCGTGGTCTCGGCGCCGCTCTTTACCGGCCATCACATCTCCGACAGCCGCTATGCGCGCTTCGGGCGCGAGGACGAGCTGGGCCGGCGTGAGTTTGCCGATGAGCTCTGCGACATGGTCAACCACCTCTACAACTGCCCCTGCATCGCGATGTGGGTCATCTTCAACGAGGGCTGGGGCCAGTTTGACGCCAGACAGCTGACCGACGCGGTGCGCTTTATCGACAACACCCGCACGATCGACCACGCCTCCGGCTGGCATGACCAGGGCTGCGGCGACGTCAAGAGCGTACACGTCTACTTCCGCCCCTATCGCTTCCGCCCGGACAAAAAGGGACGCGCGGTCGTGCTCAGCGAGTTTGGCGGCTATGCCCGCGCCGAGGAGGGGCACCTCTTCGGGAAAAAGACCTTTGGCTATAAGCTCTATGATTCGGTCGATGCGCTCTCCGCGGCGATCGAAAAGCTCTTCTCCCGCCAGATCCGTCCGGCAAAGGAGAAGGGACTTGCCGCCGCGGTCTACACCCAGCTCAGCGATGTCGAGGACGAGATCAACGGTCTCGTGACCTATGACAGAAGCGTCGTCAAGATCGAGCCGGAGCGCATGCGTCAAATCACCGATCTTTCATAACAAATTACAGGGGCGTGATTCCACGCCCCTGTTTGATTCTTGGATAAGGGATATATCATGCTCAAACGCGTTTATCTGGAGATCACCAACGTCTGCAATCTCGCCTGCGCCTTCTGCCCCGGTACGACACGCACGCCTCACTTCCTCTCGGAGGAGGAGTTTGACCGGCTGACGGACGCGCTGCGCGGCGAGACGCAGTATCTTTATTTCCACCTGATGGGCGAGCCGCTGCTGCACCCTCTGCTCGGCCGTTTTCTGCAGCGCGCGGGGGAGAAGGGCTTTCGCGTCATCCTGACGACGAACGGGACGCTGCTCGGCGAAAAAGGAGAGGTGCTCCTCTCCGCTCCGGCGCTGTACAAGATCAATCTCTCGCTTCAATCCTTCGAGGCCAATCGGGGCGGAGAGCTCAAAAGTTATGTAAACCGATGTGCCGCTTTTGCGGCCAAAGCCGGGGCTGCGGGAAAGATCTGTGAGCTGCGGCTGTGGAATCACGGCGGACTCGAGAGCCTCAACGGCGAGATCCTCTCGCTCCTTTCACTCGAGTTCCCGCAGCCGTGGGAGACGAACGCGCGCAGCGTCAGGCTGGCCGAGCGGGTCTATCTCGCGGAGGACGATCGCTTCGACTGGCCGGACCCTGCCGCGGCCGACAGGGGGGAGCGCTGCTTCTGTTACGGCCTGCGCGATCAGATCGGCGTGCTCTGCGACGGCACAGTCGTGCCCTGCTGTCTCGACCACAACGGTGATGTGCCGCTCGGCAACCTCTTCTTGCAGGATTTGAAAGAAATTATGTCAACCGATAAAGCGCGCCGGATTTATGACGGTTTTTCGCAGAGAAAAGCTGCGGAGGAGCTCTGCCGCCGTTGCGGCTATGCCAGAAGATTTACATAAAAACATTAACATAATATAGTAAACATAAAATGGTTAACATAAATTATTCTGTGAAGAAAGCGTAAACGATTTGCTGAATTTCTCTTAAGCTTTGGCGTTTTTCCTTTCTTTTTATAACCGAATATGGTAGCATCATGCGGGGGAAATCGGACTTCTCCCCCGCATGAAATTCGTCTTGTTTATACTCCGGAAGGGAGGAGTTATTATGAACAGAAAAGGGAAACGGCTTTTCTCACTGCTTATTGCTGTGGTGCTGCTTGTCTCCGCCTCGGCCGCTGTCTGGGCTGACGGCGACAGCCGCGTCGTCCTTGGCGCGGATCTGACAGAGGAGCAGATCGCCACGGTCTATCGCCTCTTTGGCATCGAGCGCGGCAGTGTGGAGGAGCTTACCGTCACGAACGCCGAGGAGCGATCCTATCTCAAGGGCTTTGTCGACGACAAGGTGATCGGCAAATACGCGATCTCCTGCGTCTATGTCGAGCTGCTCGAAGAGGGAAAGGGCCTTTCGGTCGAGACCTATAACGTCACCTGGTGCACCTCCGAGATGTACAAAAACGCGCTCGTCACCGCGGGCGTGAAGGACGCGAAGATCATCGTCGCCGCTCCTTTTGAGGTAAGCGGCACCGCCGCGCTGACCGGTATTTACAAGGCCTATGAGCATATCACGGGCGACACGCTTGACGAGACGGCCAAGGCTGTCGGCACGCAGGAGCTGACGATCACCGGCGAGCTTGCAGAGGAGATCGGCAACCTTGACGCAACCGAGATCGTCACCGGGCTGAAGGAAGTGCTCGGCGAGACCGTGAAGATGAGCGACGAGGAGATCCGTCAGGAGATTGTCCGGATCGCCGGGGAATATAACGTCACGCTCTCCGACCGCCAGATCCAGCAGCTGATCGACCTCTGCCGTTCGCTGGAGGGGCTGGACGCCGAGTCACTGCGGGAGCGCGTCGTCGAGGCGCAGGAGACGATCAAAAAGATCGGCGAGGCCAAGGACAAGGCGGTGGGCTTTTATGAAAAGCTCTCGCAATTCTTCTCTTCGGCTTCCGACTTTTTCTCCCAGGTCAAGGCACTCTTCGGAAAATAACGAAAGAGATAAAAAAGCAGGTAGTTTTCAAAACTACCTGCTTTTTTTTTTACGTGATACGGTTCAGATCCGCTTCCATTTCGCACCGTGGGGGATGTCGGTCAACTCGATCCCGGCGGCCTTCAGCTCATCGCGGATGCGGTCGGCCTCAGCGAAGTTCTTCTGCTTCTTCGCGTCCTGGCGGGCGCGGATCTTCGCCTCGATCCCGGCGTCAACCTCGCCGCTCTCGGAGATGATCGTAAACTCGCCGGCGACGGCGGCTTCCTTCTTCAGCTCCTCGCGCTTACGGTCGGCCTTCTCGATCAGGCTCAGACTCAGCACCTTGTCAAAGTCCGCGATCGCATAGAGCTTCGTCGCGTCGCTGCATTTGGCCTTGAGCACGTCATAGAGCGCCGTGACGGCAAGCGAGGTGTTCACGTCGTTGTCGAGCGCCGCGCAGAATTTTTCGCGGAGAGCCTGATATGCGCTCTCGTCGACCTCCCCGTCACCGGGCTTGAGCGCGGCGATGCGCGCGATCAGCTTGTTGTAGGCGAGCTGCGCGTTGTCGAGATTCTCCCACGAGAAGACAAGCGCCTTGCGGTAATGGCTCTGCAGGCAGAAGAAGCGGTAGGCCAGGGGATCATAGCCCTTCTGCTCAAGCAGCGAGACGGTCAAAAATTCGCCCTTGGACTTGGACATCTTGCCGTCGGAGGTGTTCAGATGCAGCACGTGCATCCAGTAGTTGCACCACTTGTGGCCGAGATAAGATTCGCTCTGCGCGATCTCGTTGGTGTGGTGCGGGAAGGCGTTGTCGATGCCGCCGCAGTGGATGTCCAGGTCCTCGCCGAGATGCTTCATCGAGATGCCGCTGCACTCGATATGCCAGCCGGGATAGCCCACGCCCCAGGGAGAATCCCACTTGAGCGCCTGGTCCTCGAACTTGGACTTGGTGAACCACAGGACAAAGTCGTTGCGGTTGCGCTTGTTGGTGTCCTCGTCCACGCCCTCGCGCACGCCGACGTCCAGGTCCTCGGCGTTGAAGTCGTTAAAGACGAAATAACGCTCGAGCTTGGAGGTGTCGAAGTACACGTTGCCGCCGGCAAAATAGGCATAGCCGGTGTCCATGAGCTTCGAGATGATCTTGATGTATTCGTCGATGCAGTTCGTCGCGGGCTCGACCACATCCGGCGTGCGGATGTTCAGCTTCGCGCAGTCGGAGAAGAACGCGTCAGTATAGAACTTGGCGATCTCCATGACGGACTTGTGCTCGCGCTTGGCGCCCTTGAGCATCTTGTCCTCGCCCTCGTCGGCGTCGGAGGTCAGGTGTCCCACGTCCGTGATGTTCATCACGCGCTTGAGGTTATAGCCGGCATAGCGCAGATACCGGTCGAGGATATCCTCCATGATATAGGAACGCAGATTGCCGATGTGCGCAAAGTGATACACCGTCGGTCCGCAGGTATACATCTTGACGATGTCGGGATGATTGGGAACAAAGAGCTCCCGCTTGCGGCTTGCAGAATTATACAGATACATAGTTTCGCTCCTTAATCGGCGTTCCGGAAAACGTCGAGGTTTTTCATAAAGTATTCGATACCGGACCAGACGGTCGTGATCAGAATAACGAGCCAACAGATTATGTTAACTACACGGTAGCCGCCGAACAGCAGCATCAGCCCCAGTGCGACCATCGTGCTGGCGGTCTTGATCTTGCCGGACCAGGCGGCCGCGATCACGCGGCCCTGCTCCACGGCGACAAGCCGCAGACCGGAAACCGCAAACTCACGGAACAGCACCACCGCGACGACCCAGCCGGGCATCGTATGACATTCGACGAAAAAGCACATCGCCGAGAGCACGAGCATCTTGTCCGCCAGCGGGTCCATGAATTTGCCCCAGTCCGTGATCTGGTGATAGTGCCGCGCGATGTAGCCGTCCGCAAAGTCGGAGAGACAAGCGATTATGTAAACCACAAACGCCCAGTTCGTATGCCCCGTATAGCACAGCAGCAGAAAAACGGGGATCAGCACGATGCGAAGAAGCGTGATTTTATTGGCGGTCGTTTTCAGCATGCCGCGCCTCCGATCTCTCTGCCGTAGAGATAGCCGTCGTCGGTCTCGTCGATCAGCACGTCGGTCATCTCACCCGGCTTACAGTCGCCCTCGAAGAATACGAGCCCGTCGATGTCGGGCGAATCGGCCCAGCTCCTGCCGACGAGCAGCTCGCTTTCCTCGTCATAGTCCAGACACAGCACGCGGACGGTTTTGCCCACAAAGCTCTCGCAGAAATCATCCATGATCTCCGCCTGCAGCTGCATGATGAGATCGGCGCGCCGCTGTGCTTCCTCAGCGTCCACATGCTCCATCTTCGCGGCGGGCGTCCCTTCCTCGGGGGAGAAGGGGAACACGCCGGCGCGCTCGATGCGCGCTTCTTTCAAAAAGGCGCAAAGCTCTTCAAACTCGGCCTCGCCCTCGCCGGGCAAACCGGCGATCAGACTCGTTCGCAGCACAAGTCCGGGAATCCGCTCGCGCAGCGTGCGGAAAAGGGCGCGGATCTCGCTTCCCGTTCCGCGGCGGTTCATGCGCTTTAGGATCGCGTCGTTGATGTGCTGGATCGGGATGTCGAGATATTTGACGATCTTGTCGTTCGAGGCGATCTCGTCGATCAGCTCGTCGTCGAACTGGTCGGGATAGAGATAATGAAGCCTGATCCACTCGACGCCCTCGATCTTTCCGAGCTCGCGGCACAGCGCGGCCAGACTGCGCCTGCCGTAGAGGTCTGTGCCGTAGCGGGTGATATCCTGCGCGATGACGATCAGCTCTTTAACCCCGTGCGCGGCAAGCTCGCGCGCTTCGGCCAGAATGTTATCCATCGGGCGCGAGCGGTAGCGGCCGCGGATATAAGGGATCGCGCAGAAGGCGCAGAAGTTGTCGCAGCCCTCGGCGATGCGCAGATAGGCCCAGGACGGGCCGGTGGAGACGACGCGCGCGATCTCGTCGACCGGCGCGCTGTTCGAGGCAAAGCGGGAGAGATGCTCGCCCGCCATCACCGCGTCGGCCGCCGCGACGATATCGCCGAAGCTGCCCACGCCCAAAACCGCGTCGATCTCCGGAAGCTCCGAAAGGATCGAGTCCTTATACCGTTCGGACAGGCAGCCCGTGACGATCAGCCCGCCGAGCCGCCCCGCCTTTTTCAGCTCCGCCATCTCCAGAATGTTGTCGATAGCCTCGCTCTTGGCGGCGTCGATAAAGCCGCAGGTGTTGACCACGGCGAGATCCGCCCCGTCCGCCTCCGGCACAAGCGTATAGCCCGCCTCGGAGAGGAGGTAGAGCATTTGCTCACTGTTGACCAGGTTCTTGGCACAGCCAAGAGAAATCATCGCAAAGGTTTTTTCCATCATTCTTCCTCAATGTTGCTGTCAAATCTCCGCAGAGCCGCGCGGATCTCCTCCCAGGAAAAGCCCCTGCGGAAGAGCGCGGCGCTGACCTTGCGGACAGCCTCGCGATCGTGCGGATCGCCGAGACGCCGGGCAAGAAAGGCGTCGATCTTCCCGGCATTGTCGGGAAGATCGCTGAGCGTGTCGGCCGCAAGCTCGCGGTCGATGCCGCGGCGCTGCAGCTCGCTCCTCACGCGCCCGGCGCCATAGCCCTTTGCCGCATAGTGCCGCGCAACTGCGCCGGCATATTCCTCGTCGTCGAGAAAACCGCGCTCGGCAAGCCAGGCGACGCAGTCCTCCGCGTCCTCCTCGCTGACGCCGCGGCGCAGCAGCTTGTCCTTGAGCTCTTTGCGCGAATGCGGCCGGCGGGAGAGAAGCTCGAGCGCCTTCTGCCGCTCGAGCCCTCTGGAGGAGCTGCGCCGGAGCGCGGCATATTCCTCTTCATCCAGCTCCATGCCGACATACAGTCTTGCGTCGGTCACGGCGGCAAGCGTGGAGCGCAGACTCTCGCCCCCCTCAAACTCGACAAGGATCCTGTCGGACGAAGTCTTCTTCAGCGCGGAAACGATCATATCGTATCGCCTGATCAGCCCTCGTCAAAGTCCGCGGCGCTGACCTCGACGGCACGGCCGGAGACACGCGCGGCACGCTGTGCCTGCGGGGAGAGGAGCTTGAAGGAGTTGTCGCGGATATCCTGCTCGATCTTGTCGCAGATCTCGGGGTTGGCCGTAAGGTATTCCTTCACGGCATCCTTGCCCTGCAGCCGCTGACCATTGACGGTGAACCAGGCTCCGCCCTTTTCGATGATGTCCAGCTTCACGGCCAGGTCGATGATCTCGCTGATCTTCGAGATGCCCTCGCCGTACATGATGTCAAACTCCGCCTCGCGGAACGGGGGAGCGACCTTGTTCTTCACGACCTTGGCGCGCGTACGGTTGCCGATCATCTCGCCATTGGCCTTGAGCGTTTCGATGCGGCGAACGTCGATGCGGACGGAAGCGTAATATTTCAGCGCCAGACCGCCGGGCGTGGTCTCGGGGTTGCCGTACATCACGCCGATCTTCTGACGCAGCTGGTTGATGAAGATGACGGTGCAGTTGTTCTTGGAGATCGCGCCGGCCAGACGACGCATCGCCTGGGACATCAGACGCGCGAGCATGCCGACGACCGTGTCGCCGACCTCGCCCTCAAGCTCGGCGCGCGGGATCAGCGCGGCGACCGAGTCGACCACGATCACGTCGATCGCACCGGAGCGGACGAGCGACTCGGTGATGTCGAGCGCCTGCTCGCCGGTATCCGGCTGGGAGATCAAAAGACTGTCGATGTCGACGCCGAGAGCGCGGGCATAGGCGGGCTCCAGCGCGTGCTCAACGTCGATGTAGGCCGCGTCGCCGCCGTTCTTCTGCGCCGAGGCGACGATATGAAGCGCGAGCGTCGTTTTACCGGAGGCCTCGGGACCGTAGATCTCGATGATGCGTCCCTTGGGTACGCCGCCGATGCCGAGCGCGAGGTCGAGCGACAGCGAGCCGGTCGACAGCGCCTCGACGTTGACGGAAATATCGTCGCCCAGACGCATGATGGTGCCCTTGCCATAGTCCTTTTCGATTTTAGCGATCGCCGTTTCCAGCGCCTTTTTCCGGTCGCCCGCGTCAACGGCGGTGACGCTCACGGTCTTCTTTTTCTCTGCCATTGTATATCCTCCTCTCGGCGGCGGGAGAGTCCCGCGCCGAATAATTAACGTTTTTTTACGGGATCACATCCGTCCGATGATCACGCGCTCAACGCCGATCGTGTCGAACTTCGAGCTGACGGCGCGGAAGCCGCCCGTGAGCATCATTTCCTTCACGCTCTCCGCCTGGCCTTCGCCGACCTCAAAGAGCAGATATCCGCCCGGACGCAGCAGCGCTTTCCAGTATTTGATGATGGACTTGTAGAATTTCAGTCCGTCCTTCCCGCCGTCGAGCGCCCAGGACGGCTCAAAGTCGCGCACGGAGGCATCGAGCTTTTGCATGTCGGCGCTGCGGACATAAGGCGGGTTCGAAATGATCATGTCGAACTGACCCATGCTCAGCGGTGGAGAGGTCGTCGCGTCGGCCTGCATGCAGATCGCGCGCGAGGAAAGCCGGTTCGCCGCGATGTTCTTGCGGCAAATCTCCAGCGCCTTGGCGCTGATATCGACGGCGACGAGACGCGTTGCGGGCAGCTCGTGCCCGACGGCGCAGGTGATGCAGCCGCTTCCGCAGCAGAGATCGAGCACGCGGGCGTCCATCTTGCGGCCGTTTAAAAGCTCCTTGGCCGCGTCGACGAGCAGCTCGGTGTCCATGCGGGGGATCAGCACGTCGGTCGTGATGATCATCGGCAGACCGTAAAACTCCCACGCCCCGGTGATATAGGCCACCGGCTCGCCCGCGATGCGCCGCTCGGTCAGCTCGGCCACCTTCGCGGCCATCTCCGGCGTCGTGTACAGTGAGAGGTCGCGCAGCAGCTCCTGCGCGGTCTTGCCCGCGGCGGTCGCCACGAGCAGACGCGCCTCGAGACTGTAGCCCTCAATGCCGTGCTCGCGCAGCGCGTTGCGTGCCTGCAGATAGATGTCGTTATAAGTTTTCATATCCGTATCCTTTCCGGAGCTTACCAGGCGTCGCTGCCTTTTTCCTCGGGGATCACCAGCTCCATCGCGCGGATCGCGCATTCGATCATGCCGTCGTCCGGCTCGTTCGTCGTCATGTGCTGCAGCCATTTTCCCGGGGCGGAGAGCGCCGCGGAAAGCAGGTTGTCATGCCTTCCGCACCAGCGGTTGAGCTCATAGCTCAGCCCCACGACGACTGGCAGAAGCAACAGATGACAGCCCATGCGGGCAAAGGAGTTGTCCAGCCGTACGACCGAGTTGACGAGGATGCTGATCACGATCACGACCAGCAGAAAGCTCGTGCCGCAGCGGGGGTGAAAGCGGGATTCGACCCGCACGTTTTCCACGGTCAGTTCTTTTCCGTGCTCATAGCAGAAGATCGTTTTATGCTCGGCCCCATGGTAAGAGAAGAGCCGCTTGACGTCGCTCATCTCGCAGATGAGACGCATATAGAGAAGCAGGATCGCGATCCTCACCGCGCCCTCGGAGAGGTTGCGCGCGAAGAAATGCGTCTTGAGAGCGGGAATGAGCCCGACGAGAAACGCGGGCAGAAAGATGAACAGGAACAGCGACAGGCCGACACCCATCACAACGGCGGAGGAGATGATCAGCTTCTGCGCCTTTTCTCCTTCAAAGTGCGCCTCGATCCATTGGTCGAGCTTATCCGGCTCGCCCTGCTCTTCGAGCGGGACGAGCGAGGCGGAATAGGTCAGTGCCTGCATGCCCTTGTAGAGCGAATCGAACAGCGTCACGATCCCGCGGATGAACGGCAGCCCCAGGACGGGGTGCCTGTCGCGCACGAGCTTCAAGTCCTCGACCTTTTCCACGAGGCCGTCCTTCGTCCGGCAGACGACCGCCTGCTTTTTCGGCCCTCGCATCAGGATCCCCTCGATCAGCGCCTGTCCGCCGATCGAGGTCCGAAACGAACAATCCTCAGTTTTTCTTTTCATGTGCCTCTCCGCCGCGCAGCGGGAGCGTTACCGTGACGAGACAGCCGCCTCCCTGCGCGTTTTCGATCAGCAGTCTGCCGCCGTGACGCGTCACGATCTCGTCGCATACGGCAAGACCGATCCCGGTGCCGCGGCCCTTTGAACTGCCCTTATAAAACTTTTCCTTGACGTGCGGCAGCTCGTTTTCCGGGATACCGTGGCCGTGGTCGCGGATGGTGATGATCACGACGCTGCCCTCGGCGGCGATCGCGACCTCGACCTTTCTGCCGTCGCCGCCGTGCTTGGCGGCGTTGTCAAGCAGATTCAAAAAGACCTGCTTGAGCCGCTCCGGATCGCCGGGGATCATCGGGATCGGCGTGACGGGCTGGTCGTATTTTACCTCAATGCCGGCCTGACGCATCAGCTCGCCATAGGTGAAGATGGCGTCCTCAAGCTCGGCGGCAATGTCGATCATCTCGATCCTCAGATTGAAGCGGCCGTCCTGGATGCGGGCGAACTCCAGCATCTCCGAGACCATGACGGTCAGACGTTCGGCCTCCTTGGAGATGATCTGGATACCGCGCAGCGAATCACCCTGGACGGCGTCGTCATAGGCGATCGTTTCCGCCCAGCCCTCGATGGCCGTGAGCGGGGTACGCAGCTCGTGCGAAACGCGGGAGATGAATTCGGTCCGGGTCTTTTCGGCCACGGCAACCTTTTCGGACATCTCGTTGAGCGCGTCGGTCAGATCGCCCACCTCGTCTTCGCCCAGCTTTTCCACCTGGATGCCGTAGCTGCCGTCGGCGATGCGGCGCGCCACCTCGGTCAGGTGGGTCACCGGGTCAGACACCCGTGACCAGAACCACAGCATCATCCCGATGATGTAGAAGCAGACCAGCGTGACGAGCGCGACGGCATACAGCCCATAGCCGCGTGTAATGCACCAGACCGCGCCGAGCAGCAGCAGCAGCGCGCCGATGCCGGAGACGATCAATTGGTTTCTCAGTCGTTTGTTCATATCTTATCGCAAATGCTTTCTCTTTTGTGGTCCTTCCGTTCCGGAAGGGAAGGGGCGGGGGATCAGTATCCCCACTTATAACCGTAGCCCCAGACGGTGGTCAGAAATTCAGGCTCGGTGGGATCGCTCTCGATCTTGATGCGCAGACGGCGGATGTTGACATCGACGGTCTTCAGCTCGCCGGAGAAGTCTCCGCCCCAGACGGCGGCGAGAATATCCTCGCGCGACATGGCGCGGCCCGGGTTTTCCATAAAGAGCTTCATCAGCAGATACTCGATCTGCGTCAGCTTCAGACGCGTGCCGTTCTTTTCGAGCGTACGGTTGCGCGTGTTGAGAACGAAGGGGCCGGAGACGATCTCCACGCTTGTCTTCTCGTCCTCGTCCACGCCGAGACGGCGGATCAGCGCGTCGACGCGCGCGGTCAGCTCGGCGGGGGAGAAGGGCTTGGTCACATAGTCGTCAGCGCCGGTCATCAGACCGGTGACCTTGTCGATCTCCTGGCTCTTGGCCGTGAGCATGATGATGCCCATCTTCGAGCCGGTGGCGCGGATGCGGCGGCAGACCTCAAAGCCGTCGATATCCGGCAGCATCACGTCGAGCAGCGCCAGACAGATGTCGGGATTGACCTTGATCTTTTCCAGCGCCTCCGCTCCGTTTTCGGCCTCGATCGGCTCATAGCCGCTGCGCCGGAGATTGATGACTACAAAGCTCCGGATATTTGCCTCATCCTCAAGAACGAGTATTTTCTTCATCGAAACAGCCCCCAATTTCAATCTGTATCACCATGCATGCGCGGACATGCCGCATCATGCCATAATTCGAGATACTAAATTATAACATAGCTTTTACAAAATTGGTAGTCATAGTTGCAAAAAAGATTTTCTCCTTTGCCGGCACGTGAAAAATGTCAATCTTTTCCTCACAAACGCCGGGAAATGCAATCCAAATGCAAGCAAAATGGCAAAAAGGGGGACTGATTGTAAATAATACTGGCATTTAGGAGACGGTACTGGTATACTTATCTGCGTGATTTTTGCCGGGAGGGACAGAAACAATGACAGAAAAGGAAAACCTGCGGGAAATCTATGCCGAGATCAATCGGAGCAATCCGTTTGTTCGTCATAATCATATCGAGGTCGAGGAGGTCGAGCGTGACCGGGCCGTGCTCTCCCTTACGATCCGCCCGGAAAGTCTGAACCTTTACGGCCAGCTCCACGGCGGCGCGATCTATACGATGGCGGACAACGCCGCGGGCTGCGCGGCCAGGACCGACGGCCGCCGCTATGTGACCCAGGCGAGCGATATGCACTATCTGCACAGCCAGTCTCAGGGCATCGCGAGAGCCGAGGCGCGGGTGCGCCACCGCGGACGGACGACCGTCCTTGTCGAGATCTCCGTCACCGGAGAAGAGGGAAAACTGCTTGCCTCCGGAACCTTTACCTTTTTCTGCGTCGACAAGCCGCCCGTGACGCACGAGAGCGGCGACGGCGAGTTGAAAAACAAGGCCTGAGGGTGTAAAATCAATTCATATCGTTTCATCCGGGAGGATGCGCAATGGCCACTGTAAAACGCAGAAGAAAGAAAAAAAGCGCGGCGCCGATCGTCGCCGTGCTGCTCCTCATCGCGGCTGCGATCGGGGCGTTCGTTTTCATTTACACGCATTATAACATCGCGATGGGGACGCTCTTCCCCAAGGGCGAGCCGATCGACCTGCGCGGCAAGTCTGTCAGCGTACGGCAGTACAGCGAGATCGCCCGCCGCCATCCCGACGTCACGGTCTACTGGGATATCCCGATCGGCGGGGCGCGCTATGACTGCACGTCCGATGCAATCGCCGTCGGCAACTTCAGCGAAAAAGAAGTGGAGAACTTCTCCCTGTTCTTTGCTCTGCACAGCGTCGACGCCCGTGCGGCCGACTGCTATGACGAGATCCGCTCGCTGATCGCGGCGCAGCCGGGTCTGGATGTGAGATGGAACATCCCCGTCGGCGCATCGCGCTACGACAGCATCTCCGAGGAGATCGCCATCGGCGATTTCACGACGGAGGAGATCGGCAATTTCGCGTATTTTACCGCCCTGAAACGCGTTGACGCGACCGCGGCCGACTGCTATGAGGAGATCATGGCGCTGCGCGCGGCGCTGCCGGAGGAGACCGAGCTGAAATGGAACGTCGCGATCGGCGGCGAGAGCTTTGCGAGCACGACGAAGGAACTGACGCTCCCCGAGGGGACCTCGGCCGAGGAAGCGGGGGAGCGCCTTGCGTATCTGCCCGATATGCGCATGGTCGACACGACAAACGCGCACTATGACGCTTCCGAGCTTGCCGCGCTCCGGGAGCGGTATCCCAAAATCCGCTTTCTCTTCAAGGTGACGATCGCGGGCGAGACCTTCCGCAGCAACACCGAGAACATCAACATCCCGGAGGCGGCCCCGCTCGACACGGCGGAGCTCATCTCCCACGGCGGCGATTTCTCCGAGCTGACGATCATCAATCTCGGCTCGCGCATGATGAGTCTGGACGACGTCATCGCGATCCGTGAGGCGTACGGCGGCGTCGAGGTCATCTGCCGCACCATGGTCTGCGGCAAGGAGTGCTCGACCGACTGGACGGAGCTCGACCTGTCAAATCGCACGATCGAGGATCTTGCCGAGCCGGAAAAGGCGATCGAGGCGATGGCGCGCTTGAAAAAGCTGTATCTCTGCGACTGCAACATCCCCAATGAAACGCTCGACGAGATGCGCAGCCGGCATGACGGATGCGAGATCGTCTGGCGCGTGTACTTAAACGGCATCGGCTGCCGCACGGACGCGGACAACTTCTGCATGTCGAAATATTCCAACGAATGGGGCTATCTGCCCTATGCCAACGCCGAGCCGATCAAATACTGCCGCAGCATGGTCACGCTCGACCTCGGCCACGGCAACTACGACCGGATCGACTTCGTCGAGACGATGCCGGATCTGAAATATCTGATGATCGTCGGCGCGCCGGTCACGACGCTTGAGCCGCTGCGCAACGCAACGGAACTGTATTATCTCGAAATGTTCTTTACCCAGGTGCGCGATCTCGAGCCGATCGTCCACCTGCCCAACTTAAAGCATCTCAACATCAGCCACCAGCGCCTTGACGACTATACCCAGCTTTTCGAGATGACCCAGCTCGAGCGCCTGTGGTGGGTCGACAGCGGCCTGACCGAGGCGCAGCAGAACGAGCTGCGCGAGGCGCTGCCGAACACGAAGATCGTCTTCTGGGCATGGGAGGACAACGCCGTGGGCAACTACTGGCGCGACGATGCGAGCTATCGCGAGATGCGCGACAACCTCGGCATGAATTATAATGTGATTGCGTAAGGAGGCAAAACCATGACGGCACTCGAACGCTTTTTGATCTATGTGAAGATCCATACGGCCAGCAGCGAGAATCTGGAGCGCACTCCCACCGAGGAGCGCGAGTACGACCTTTCCCGCGTGCTGGAGAAGGAAATGAAGGAGATCGGCCTTGAGCGGGTTTTCGTCGACGAGCACGCCTATGTCTACGGCTTTCTGCCCGCCACGCCCGGCTGCGAGGAGCGGCCCTGCGTCGGTTTTATCGCGCACCTCGACACGATCCCGGATTTCTCCGGCGAAAACGTGAAGCCGCAGCTCATCGAAAACTATGACGGCGGCGACGTCAAGCTCGGCGAAAGCGGCCGCGTCCTGACAAAGGACGTCAACCCCAATCTCCCGAAGCTCAAGGGACACACACTTGTCACGACCGACGGCACGACCGTCCTCGGCGCCGACGACAAGGCCGGCATCGCCGCGATCATGACCGCCTGCGAGCGCATCGTGGCCGAGGGACGCCCCCACGGCGCGATCGCCGTCTGCTTCACGCCCGACGAGGAGGTCGGCCACGGCGCGTCTCTGCTCGATTTGGGGCGCTTCGGCGCGGACTTTGCCTATACCGTCGACGGCGGCGAACTCGACGAGATCAACTTTGAAACCTTCAACGCCGCCTCCGCCAAGTGGGAGATCAGCGGCTTCAACATCCATCCCGGCAGCGCCAAGGGCAAGATGATCAACGCCTCGCTCGTGGCCGTGGAGATCAACGCCATGCTGCCCGCAGGCGCGGTGCCGGAGCGGACCGAGGGCTACGAGGGCTTCTTCCACCTGACCGACATGTCCGGCACGGTGGAAAAGGCCGAGCTGTGCTACATCCTGCGCGACCATGACGCGAACGGTCTTGCCGAAAAGGAAAAGCTGATGCGCCTCATCGAAAAGCAGATCAATGAGAAATACGGCGCAGGCACGGCCAGACTGACCATCCGCGAGCAGTACCGCAACATGGCCGAAAAGCTCGCGGAGCATATGGAGATCGTCGAGCTCGCGGAAAAGGCGATCCGCGCGATCGGCCTCGAGCCGGTGCGCGTCCCGATCCGCGGCGGCACCGACGGCTCCCAGCTGTCCTTCCGCGGCCTGCTCTGCCCGAACATCGGCACGGGCGGCTACGCCTGCCACGGCCCCTATGAGCACACCTCCGCCGAAAACCTCGACGGCGCCGCCCGTCTGGTCGAGGCGATCGTCGATCTGGCGCGCTGAGGCGCGCAAAAACCGGGAAGGAGAGAGATACCATGAACGAAAAACTCGGCGCCCGGAAATGGGCGGCTCTGATCCTCATCGGTCTCGTCGGCCAGTTTGCCTGGACGATCGAGAACATGTACTTCAATGTGTTTCTCTATAACACGATCTCGACCGACCCGCGCTATATTTCCGCGATGGTCGGCGCTTCCGCCGTCGTCGCGACGCTCACGACGCTGCTCATGGGCGCGCTGTCAGACCGGCTCGGCAAGCGCCGCGTCTTCATCGCGCTGGGCTATCTCCTCTGGGGACTTTCCACGGCGGCCTTCGGGCTGATCACGCCGGAAAACGCCGCGCGGCTCTTCCCGGGGGCGAACGCCGTTGCCGCGGCGGCCGTGCTGGTCGTCGTGATGGACTGCGTGATGACCTTTTTCGGCTCCACGGCCAACGACGGCGCGTTCAACGCCTACGTCACCGATATCACGACGAGCGCGAACCGCGGCCGGGCCGAGAGCGTGCTCGCGATCCTGCCGCTCATCTCGATGCTCGTCATCTTCGGCGCCTTCGACGGCCTGACCCAGCAGGGGAGATGGCGGGAATTTTTCGCGATCTTCGGCGCGGCGGTCAGCGTTGTCGGCGTGATCGCGCTCTTCCTCGTCAAGGATGAGCCCGGCCTTGCGCCGCGGCGTGACAATTATTTCGCCAACCTCCTCTACGGCCTGCGCCCGTCGGTGGTGCGGGAGAATCCCGAGCTGTATCTGTCCTTCGCCGCGTTCTGCCTTTTCTCGGTCGCGGTGCAGGTTTTCTTCCCGTTTTTGATCATCTACATCCAGAACTATCTCGGCATCAACGACTATGCCATCGTCCTCGGCGTCGTGCTCACCGTCGCCTCCGCCGTCAGCGTGATCTCCGGCCGCTTTATCGACCGCGTCGGCAAGATCCGCTTTACCTATCCCGCGGCGGCGATCATGCTCGCGGGGCTTGCGGGGATGTACTTTGTGCGCTCCTCGCTCGGCGTGATCCTCTCCGGCATCGTGATGATGAGCGGCTATATGATGATCTCGGCCGCGCTCGGCGCGAATATCCGCGACTGGACGCCGCCGGACAAGGTCGGCCACTTCCAGGGCATCCGCATGATCTTTGCCGTCATGCTGCCGATGGTCGTCGGCCCGGCGATCGGCGCGGCGGTCATCCGCGGCGGACAGAGCACCTATGTCGAGCTCGGCCAGGTCAAGACCGTCCCGACGCCCGGCATCTACCTCGCCGCTGCGGCGGTGCTGCTGCTCGTGGCGATCCCGCTCGCGGCGCTGAAGAAGAGAGCGCGGCAGGGACAGTAACGCTGCATGAGAGAAGAAATCTTCCGCTTTCCGCTCGACGGCACGCCCGTTCGCTGCGAGCGGATCAAAACCGGCCATATCAACGAGACCTACCTCGTCACGACCGACGCCTCCGTTCGCTACATCCTCCAGAACGTCAACACCTATGCGTTTCCCCGAACGGATATCATCATGGACAACGTCTCGGCCATCAGCCGCTATCTGCAGACGCGCCCCGGCGCTCCGGCCATGATCCGCTATCTCGACACAACGGACGGCAGGCGCTATTACGACGACGGCAGAGGCGGCGCGTGGCGGCTCTACCGCTTCGTCGAAAACAGCATCTGCCTCGACCGCGCCGAGACGCCGGCGGATTTTTACGAATGCGCGCGGGCCTTCGGCAATTTCCAGCATGCGCTGATCGATTTCCCGGCTGAAAAGCTCGGCGAAACGATTCCCGACTTTCACAACACGCCGGTGCGCTATGCCCGCTTCCGCGAGGCGATGGCGGCAGACACACTCGGGCGGCTTGAAGCGGTGCGAGAGGAGACAGCGTTCGTCCTTGCCAGAGAGGAGCGCGCCTCCCGCCTGCAGCGGATGCGCGAGGCGGGACAGCTCCCCGTGCGCGTGACGCACAACGACACCAAGATCAACAACGTCCTTTTTGACGCCGACACGCGCAGGGCCATCTGTGTGATCGACCTTGACACGGTCATGCCGGGCCTCGCGGCCTACGACTTCGGCGATGCGATTCGTTACGGCGCCTCGACGGCGGCGGATGACGAGCGTGATCTCGACAGGGTCAGGCTCGACCTCAATCTCTTCCGCGTCTTTACCCGCGGCTATCTCGAGGCCTGCCCCGCGCTGACGGAAAAAGAGATCGCATCCCTCCCGCTCGGCGCCTATACGATGACGCTCGAGTGCGGCATGCGCTTTCTGACGGATCATCTCATGGGGGACAAGTATTTCGCGATCGACTATCCGGAGCAGAATCTCGACCGTGCGCACACCCAGTTCAAGCTGCTCTCCGACATGGAGGAGATGTGGGACGAGATGGAAAAGATCGTCGCCGAGGAAGCAAAAAAGAACGCCTGATCGAATACGATCAGGCGTTCTTTTCGCGTTCAGGGATGTGCGGTTTTCCGCAAAGATCAGAAGCGGATCTTGTCGCGCGTGATGTCTTTGAGCGTGGCGGCTCCGCACATGTCCATCGTGCCCTTGAGCTCGCTCGTGAGCTTGTTGTACAGGACCTTGAAGCCCTCCTCGCCCGCGCCGTAAAGCATCGTGGCGAAGGGACGGCCGACGAGCACCGCGTCGGCGCCGAGCGCGAGCGCGCGGAAGATATCCACGCCGGAACGGATGCCGCCGTCGACCAGGATCACGGTCTGCCCCTTGACGGCGTCGGCGATCTCGCCGAGGACCTCGGCCGTGGCGGGAACGCCGCCCTGTACGCGTCCGCCGTGGTTGGACACGATGATGCCCGCGGCGCCGGCCTCAACGGCCTTCTTCGCACCCGCGACGGTCATGATGCCCTTGACGATAAAGGGACGGCCGGCATGCTCGATGATCTCGCGCATTTCCGCGACGGTCTTGCTGCCGGCGTTGCCGCCAAGCTTTTTGAGGAAGGGGAGACCCGCGGCGTCGACGTCCATCGCGGCAGCAAAGATGTTGTGCGCGATCACGTCGTCGAGCTTTCCAAACACCGTCTCGCGGTCCCAGGGCTTGATCGTCGGGATCGAAAGCCCGCCGAGCGCGGCGCTGTCGGCGACCGCATCCTTCATGATCTGGGCGTTGACGCCGTCGCCGGTAAAGGCAAGGATGCCGCAGTCGACAGCGGCCTTCATCATCTCGGCGTTATAGCTCTGGTCATGGTACTTCGGGCCGTAGTGCATGTCCACGGCGCCGAGCGGGGCGACAAAGAGCGGCGCGGAGAAGCGGCGGCCGAACAGCTCAAAGGAAATATCGGGATCACCGACATTCTGGCAGAGCGTGTCCATGTTGACGAAGATCTCCTGCCATTTGTCATAGTTGCGCGCGGCGGCGTTGCCGGGCGCCTTGCTGCCGGGGCCGGGTACATTGTTGCCGCAGGCCTTGCCGTTGCAGACCGGGCAGGCCATGCAGTGCGGCGCGGTGTGTTTTCTGGCTTCTTCCAGTATTTCTTTGTATTCCATATCGCTCTCTCCATCCGTGAATGTATTTTCAAAACTGCATGGAAAACTGATTAGATTATCTGCTATCGCGCCTAAAAAGTCAAGGCAGGGGGAAAATTATTCCACGCCCGCCCCGTCAAAGGCGGGGATCTCGTCTTCTGTGGCGGAGGAAAGCTCCTGCCAATAGCCGTCGGTGATGCCGCAGGCGTGCATATAACGGATCAGGTGCGCGTTCTCCTCCGCGTCCACGCGGCGCTGCAGGGACGGAAACCGCCCGAGCCCCGGCATCGGCGTGTACTGGCTCATCAGGGAAAACAGCACGCTGCGGCGCGGAAAGCTGTCTGCGACAAAATCGATCGCGCCCATGGAATTCTCCGTCTCTCCGGGGAGGATCAGATGGCGGATCAGCACGCCGGAGAGGAGAAGCCCCTCCTCATCCAGTCGGTATGGCCCAGTCTGCCGGACCATCTCGCGGATCGCCTCCGCTGCGACGGACGGATAGTCCGCCGCGGCGCTGTATCGCCCGGCGAGCGCGGGATCGGAATATTTATAATCCGGCATATACACCTGTACCAGCCCCTCGAGCGTACGCAGACCACCGGGATCCCCAGTTCAAGCCCGGTCAACGCCTCACGCACGGTACGGACATAGTGCGTGGGCGTGACGAGATCGATGCAGTGCACGCCCTCGTCGCGCAGACGCAGCATCAGCTCGCGCAGCGCGGCGGCGTCGGTCGTCTTTCCTGTCGACGCACCGCGGCTGATCTCATGATTCTGGCAATACACGCAGCGCAGATTGCACCCGGAAAAGAAGATCGCGCCGGCGCCCTTCGTGCCGGAGAGACAGGGCTCTTCGCCGAAGTGCGGCGCGGCGCGCACGACACGCGGCAGAGCGGGCGAGGCGCACACGCCGCCGCTCCTTTCTGTGCCGCGAAGCGCCCCGCAGCGCCGCGGGCAATCGCTGCAAATAAACTCCATTTTCTTCCTCTTTTCAAAATCGGCAAATTGCCGACAAATTGCTCGAATACAACAAGAATTATAGCCTCCG
>ONSW01000035.1 GCA_900320595.1 uncultured Eubacteriales bacterium
AGGGCGTAAAAACCGAATACCGCTTTCGATATATAGCAAATGATATGGATTTGAAGTTTCTACCCGGACGCCGTAAATGACCGGACTATCGAAAACCGACTTAAGACGCAGTTTTTTCCTGCTGCGCCTCATCTTTGTTTTTCGCATTGTCTTTGTCGTTTCACCGTCAAGGCAGTGCGTTTTTTGCTTCTTATGGCTGGCGGTACTCGGAATAAAAAAAGGAGAAACAAAATGAAAAAGATTCTTGCTCTGATCCTTGCGCTCGCGATGATCTTTGCGCTCGCCGCCTGCGGCCAGGCTGCTGCCCCCGCTGCGAACGAGGCTCCCGCCGCCGAAGAGGCTGCTCCCGCTGCCGAAGAGGCCGCTCCCGCTGCGGAGCCCGCCGCCGAGGCCAAGACCGTCAAGGTCGGCTTTATGTTCCTGCATGACGAGCAGTCCACCTATGACAAGAACTTCATGGACGCCGCCAAGGAAGCCTGCGAGAAGCTGGGCGTTGAGTACGTTCTGAAGACCGGCGTTCCCGAAGGCCAGGAATGCTATGAGACCGCGCTGGACCTCGTTGACGAGGGCTGCAACATCGTCTTCGCCGACTCCTTCGGTCACGAGGACTACATGATCCAGGCCGCCAAGGAGTGCCCGGATGTTGAGTTCTGCCACGCCACCGGCACCAAGGCCCACACCGAAGGCCTTGCCAACTTCCACAATGCGTTCGCTTCCATCTATGAAGGCCGCTTCCTCGCCGGTGTTGCCGCCGGTCTGAAGCTCAACGAGATGATCGAGAGCGGCAAGATCACCGCTGAAGAGGCTGTTATGGGTTACGTCGGCGCCTACACCTACGCCGAAGTCATCTCCGGCTACACCTCCTTCTTCCTCGGCGCGAAGTCCGTCTGCCCCAGCGTCACCATGAAGGTCACCTTCACCGGTTCCTGGTACGACATGCCCCTTGAGCAGGAAGGCGCTCAGAAGCTGATCGACAGCGGCTGCGTCCTGATCTCTCAGCATGCCGACTCTATGGGCGCTCCGAACGTCTGCCAGGCGAACGGCGTTCCCAACGTCTCCTACAACGGCTCCACCAAGGAAGCCGGCCCCGACACCTACATCGTCTCCTCCCGCATCAACTGGGCTCCCTACTTTGAGTACATCATCAACTGCGTCGCCAATGGCGAGGCCATTGCCACCGACTGGACCGGCACCATCGAGACCGGCTCCGTCGAGCTGCTTGAGCTGAACGAGGCTGTTGCCGCCGAAGGCACCGCCGCCAAGCTCGAGGAAGTCAAGGCCGGCCTGGCCGACGGCTCCATCCACGTCTTCGCGACCGACGCCTACACCGTTGGCGGCGCCAACGAGACCAGCCACCTGGCCGACGTCGACACCGATCCCGCCTACACGCCCGACACCGAGGTCATTGCGGACGGCTACTTCCACGAGTCCGAGTTCCGCTCTGCTCCTTACTTCGACATCCAGATCGACGGCATCGAGCTGCTCGACACCGCGTTCTAAGAAAGCTGTCATTCGGGAAGTCCCGGATTCCTCCGGGGCTTCCCGAACACTTTATAAAGCAAGCTCTTTGCCTTATAATATGCTGCAAAGAGCAGCGTGGAGGCAATCGTTTCTGCGTTGCTCTTTACAGCATATTGGCATTTTAAAAGGAGGACTGACATTGGACAACAAGACCCCCGCTGTCAAAATGCGCAACATCACCAAGCGCTTCGGACCCGTCGTGGCAAACGACAAGGTCTGGCTTGACATCTATCGCGGCGAGATCCTGGCACTGCTCGGTGAGAACGGCAGCGGCAAGACCACGCTGATGAACATGCTCTCCGGCATCTATTTCCCGGATGAGGGCACAATCTCGATCGACGGCAAAGACGTCGTGATCCGCTCGCCGAAGGACGCGTTCGATCTCGGCATCGGCATGATCCACCAGCATTTCAAGCTGGTCGACGTGCTGACCGCGGCCGAGAACATCGTGCTTGGCCTGCCCGGCAAGCTCGATCTCAAGACCGCGTCGAAGAAGATCCGCGAGATCTGCGACGCCTACGGCTTTGAGGTCGACCCCGACCAGAAGATCTACGACATGTCCGTTTCCCAGAAGCAGACCGTCGAGATCGTCAAGGTGCTCTACCGCGGCGCCGACATCCTCATCCTCGACGAGCCGACAGCCGTTCTCACGCCGCAGGAGACGGACAAGCTCTTTGCTGTGCTGCGCAACATGCGCAACGACGGCAAGGCCATCGTCATCATCACCCACAAGATGCACGAGGTCGAGGCTCTCTCCGACCGCGTGGCGATCCTGCGCCACGGCCAGTTCATCGGCGACATGCCGACGGCGCGCACCAACGCCCAGGAAATGACCAACATGATGGTCGGCCACGCCGTGACGCTGAACATCGATCGCCCCGAGCCGGTCAACCCCAAGCCCCGCATCGAGGTCAAGGGTCTGACCGTGCGCAATATTGAGGGTATCGTCAAGCTCGACGACGTGTCCTTCACCGCCAATTCCGGCGAGATCCTCGGCATCGCGGGCATCTCCGGCTGCGGCCAGAAGGAACTGCTCGAGGCCATCGCCGGGCTCCAGCCGGTCGAGAGCGGCTCGATCAGCTATATTGAGGACGACGGCCGCCGCGAGGAGCTGCTCGGCAAGGATCCTCTCGCGATCGCGGAGATGGGCGTCGCGCTCTCCTTCGTGCCGGAGGACCGTCTGGGCATGGGACTTGTCGGCAACATGGATCTTTCGGACAACATGATGCTCCGCTCCTTCCGCCGCGGCCACGGTCTGTTCACCGACCGCCGCAGCCCCAAGAAGCTCGCGGAGACCGTCGTGCAGGAGCTGGAGGTCTCGACGCCGAGCGTTTCCACGCCGGTGCGCCGCCTCTCCGGCGGCAACGTGCAGAAGGTGCTGGTCGGCCGCGAGATTGCAAACGCCCCCACCGTGCTGCTCACAGCCTACGCCGTGCGCGGACTTGACATCAACTCCTCCTACACGATCTATGACCTGATCAACCGCCAGAAGGCCGCGGGTGTCGCCGTCATTTATGTCGGCGAAGACCTCGACGTTCTGCTGGAGCTGGCCGACCGCATCCTCGTTCTCTGCGGCGGAAAGGTCAGCGGTATCGTTCCCGGCCGCGGCGCGAAGAAGCGCGAGGTCGGCATGATGATGACAAAGCTGGGAGGTGCCAAAGATGAATAAGCGTACGCGTGAGCCTCTCATCCACATCACCAAGCGCGGCGAGCTGCGCTGGTATCAGGCCTGGGCCATCCGCGGCGGCGCGATCCTGCTGGCGCTCATCTTCGCCGGCGTCATCACAACGCTGCTGACAGGCGAAAATCCCGTCCGCGTCTATGCCGCCATCTGGAAGGGTTCGTTCGGCAGCACCCGCAAGCTGTGGGTACTCGGCCAGAACATCGCGATCCTGCTGTGTGTGGCGCTGGCCGTTACGCCCGCGTTCCGCATGCGCTGCTGGAACCTCGGCGGCGACGGGCAGATGCTCGCCGGCGGTCTTGCGACCGCGGCCTGCATGATCCTGCTGGGCGACAAGATCCCCAACGCGCTGCTGATCTGTCTTATGATCGTCACCAGCATCATCGCCGGCGCGATCTGGGCCTTTATCCCCGCCTTTTTCAAGGCCCGCTTCAACACCAACGAAACGCTCTTCACGCTGATGATGAACTATATCGCGATCCAGCTCGTCGCCTATTTCATCGTCGTCTGGGAGGTGCCGAAGGGCGCCGGCCAGATCGGCATCATCAACCAGTCCACCAATGCGGGCTGGCTGCCGCAGATCGGCCCGTCGAAGTATCTGCTGAACATGATCGTCGTCGCGTTGCTGACGGTCGCGATGTATCTGTATCTGAACTATTCCAAGCACGGCTATGAGATCGCCGTCGTCGGCGAGAGCGAGCGCACCGCCCGTTACGTCGGCATCAAGGTCGACCGGGTCATTATCCGCACGATGCTGCTCTCCGGCGCGATCTGCGGTCTGGCGGGCATGCTGCTCGTCGGCGGCACCGACCACACGCTGACCACCACGATCACAGGCAGCCGCGGCTTTACGGCCGTCATGGTCTCGTGGCTGGGCAAGTTCAACCCCGTCTGGATGATCTTTACGAGCTTCCTGCTCGTTTTCCTCGGCAAGGGCGGCAGCGAGATCGCCACCAACTTCGGTCTCAGCTCCTCCTTCGGCGATATTCTGACCGGCATCATCCTGTTCTTCATCATCGGAAGCGAGTTCTTCATCACCTACCGCATCAACTTCCGCAAAGCAGCCGAAAAGGAGGATTGAGCCATGTTTGATTTTATCTCCTTCATCCCCCGCGCCATCATGCAGGGCACGCCGCTTCTGTTCGGCAGCACGGGCGAGACGCTGACCGAGAAGTCCGGCAATCTCAACCTCGGCATCCCCGGCATCATGTACGTCGGCGCGATCTCCGGCGTCGTCGGAGCCTTCTATTACGAGCAGGCCGGCGCGCCGAGTCCTTTCCTCGCGGTGCTGATCCCGATGCTGTGCTCGATCGTCGGCTCGCTGCTGATGGGACTTCTGTACTGCTTCCTCACGGTCACGCTGCGCGCCAACCAGAACGTCACGGGTCTCGCTCTCACGACCTTCGGTGTCGGCGTCGGCAACTTCTTCGGCGGCTCGCTGATCAAGCTGTCCGGTCTGCCGGTCCCGGCGATCGTGCTTGCCAAGACGAGCAGCTATTTCAGCGCCTCGGTCGGCAGCAGCAGCGACAACTGGTTTTCCAAGCTGTTTTTAAGCTACGGCTTTCTGGCCTATCTCGCGGTGATCATCGCGCTGGTGGCCTCCTTCATCCTCAAGCGCACGCGTACGGGTCTGCACCTGCGCGCCGTGGGCGAGAGCCCGAATACGGCCGACGCCGCCGGCGTGAATGTGGCGCGCTATAAATACGTCGCCACCTGCACGGGCTCGATGATCGCCGGTCTCGGCGGACTGTACTACATCATGGACTACACCAAGGGCGTCTGGTCGTCCGACGCCTTCGGCGACCGCGGCTGGCTTGCCATCGCGCTCGTCATCTTCACGGTGTGGCGCCCGAACGTCGGCGTGCTGGCCTCGTTCCTGTTCGGCGGTCTTTACATCCTGCATATGTACATCCCCTCCGGCATGAACCTCGCCGTCAAGGAGCTGTACAAGATGCTGCCCTATGTCGTCACGACGATCGTGCTGGTCATCACCTCGATGCGCAACAAGCGCGAGAATCAGCCCCCCGCCTCGCTGGGTCTGCCGTATTTCCGCGAAGAGCGGTGATTTAGTTTTTAGCTCTTGGTTTTTAGTTTTTAGATATTGCAAACAGCCCGCCTCCGGGCGGGCTGTTTGCTTCCTCTTGACTTTTGCGTGTTAGCGTGATAATGTGATGAAAACGAGCGAATAAGGAGGGTCATCATGCTGAGCGACAACATTTCCCGCGACGAGAGCGGCGCGCTGTGCTTTGCCGGCCAGCGCGTGGACGCGCTGGCGGACCGCTGGGGCACGCCGCTGTATCTGATGGACGAGGACCGCATCCGTCAAAACTGCCGGATGTACCTTTCCGCCTTCCGCAAAAGCTTCGGGCCGGACGCGCTGCCGCTCTATGCGGGCAAGGCCGCCTCCTTCCGTCAGATGTACCGGATCATGGCCGAGGAGGGCATGGGCGTCGACGCCGTCTCCCCCGGCGAGATCGCGACCGCGCTCTCGGCAGGTTTTCCGGCGGATAAGATCTACTATCACGGCGACGGCAAGACCGACGCGGACATCCGCTATGCGCTGGAGGCGGGCGTGGGCTGCTTCATCGTGGACAACGGCGACGAGCTGATTGCGCTGAGCGAAGCCGCCGCGGCGCTCGACAAGCGGCAGAAGGTGCTGCTGCGCATCACGCCGGGCATCGACCCGCACACCTACGAGGCCGTCAACACCGGCGCGGTGGACGTCAAGTTCGGCGTCCCGGTCGAGACCGGGCAGGCGATGGAGTTCGTGCGCGCCGCGCTGACGATGAAAGGCCTTGATCTCGCCGGGCTGCACTGCCATGTGGGTTCGATGGTCTTTGACGAGGACGTGTTTTTGCGCACGGTCGATCTGATGGTCGGCTTCATGGCCGAGGTAAAGAGCGAGCTCGGCCTTTCCTTCCGCGAGCTCAACCTCGGCGGCGGCTACGGCGTGCGCTATACGGACGGCGACCCCGCCGCCGACATCCCCGCCCGCATCGCCGAGGTCGCGGCGCGGCTGAGGCGGCGTCTGGGCGAGGCCGGGCTGGCGGAGCCGCGGTTTTTGATGGAGCCGGGGCGCAGCATCGTGGCCGACGCGGGCATGACGATCTACACCGTCTGCAGCGTCAAGCGCATCCCGGGCTACAAGAGCTATATCATCACCGACGGCGGCATGACCGACAACCCGCGCTACTGTCTCTACGGCTCGCGCTACACGGTGCTGCACGCCGAGAAGCGGAGCGGTCTGCGGGCGATCTTCGACCTGGCCGGGCGCTGCTGCGAGAGCGGCGATATCCTGCAGCCCGCCGTCAGTCTGCCGGCCAACACCGGCCGCGGCGACCGCATCGCCGTCTGCACGACGGGGGCGTACAACTATTCGATGGCCTCGAACTACAACCGCTTTCCGCGGCCGCCGGTCGTGATGCTGCGCGGCGGGGAGAGTTATACCGCCGTGCGGCGCGAGACGGTCGAGGACGTCTGTGCGCTGGACCTTTGATAGAATTTGATAGAAATAGAAAAAACGCCCCTGTTCCCTTAGGGCGCGCAGAATAGGGATACGGCAGCGCAAAAAGGATATTTCTGCGCCGGACTTCGTTGAAAATGCTCGGAATATATAGCCATTATTCCTGTGCTTTTCGCCTCGCCCGACACAAAAAATATCACTTTTTGCGTGCGAAGCAGTTTTGAGCGAGAGATTTTTCGTCCAGACAATATAGAAAAAACCGGGAATACTTGACGTATTTCCGGTTTTTTCTGTGAAGTCTCCCTAATCTGCGCGCCCTTTGGGAACAGGGGTGCTGTTTCAGCTTGTCAAAAAAGTCAATAGGACTTTTTTGACTGCGCTTCTCCCGCCGCGCATTTTGACTGTCAGCCAAAATGCGATTACCCGAAAAAGCCTGATATATCAGGCTTTTTCGGACGACGGGTTATTGCACTCGAGGGATTCATTTAGTTAAGGATACAAATAACCGAAACTCACGCTTACGATACTTCCAAATATGATTTTGGAGGTATAACCCATGAAAACGCTGAACATATACGCAGGTTGGCGATGTGCTCCTTCCTAATCTCTCCATTGGAGAAGATGGACAACAACCTATCGGGAAATATGGCCGGATGAGGAAACACTATCTGAAAGAACAGCATCCCGTTCTTTATTCGGAGCTGTTGCTGTCCGGAAAACTGTATCCGCATCTACTGGAGATCGACGAAGCCTGTGATGGGCGAATGGAACTGCTTACCTGCCGATTGGCCGAGCAAGAAGGCGTGACCGAGGCGCTCAAGGCTGCTGATCAGATGGAGTGGGTGCGTCGCATGAACAGCATCCGAAACCGGGCGGAAGAGATCGTCCTGCACGAGCTCGTCTACTGCTGAGGAGGTGTCGAGATGCTGATTTTGGAAGACCTGTACCTCGGCGATATTCGCCCAAGCGAGCGCAGCTTCAAGCGCAACAGCCAGTACGCCAACGCGCTGGATGAGCTTGTGAAAGCCGGAGATGTGCTGGCCGACTCCCTCACCGAAAAGCAAAAGGAATTGTTCGAAGACTACATGACCGCCCAGCGGGAGGTCAATGTACTGACCGATTGCGAGACATTTATCTATGCGTTTCGCTTGGCAACCAAGATTATGATCGATGTGCTGACGAACGGGCAGATGAGAGAAATCTGATAAATGGTAAGAGCCTGCAGAGTTTTTGGCCTGCAGGCTCTTTGCTATTCAACGGGAAAATAATTGCTTCATTCGATCTCAAAAACTGAGAAGTCCAAACTCCCGCCGCCTTCATAGACAAAGTACAAGGGCGCTTCTCCGGCGGTGATCTCAAGCTTTTCGGAATACTCCGTCCAATCGTCGCTCGGTTTGACCGGAACAGACGCCACAGGCGGCAGATTGCAGTCGGTATAGACCTTCAGCGTACCCGCCGCGCTGCCGCGCACTGTGACGATCAGCTTACTCTCTGTTCCGTCAAAGGCGAAATACTTAAAACCGCACCAGGAGCCGTGCTGCAGGTTCGCGATATACTGATCTCCGTTGGCTTCCCGGTCTTCCCCACTCTGGGTGAAGGTCGGGAGGAGATTCTTTTTGTCCTTTTTCTTCGCCTCGTCGCTCTTGACCATGCCGGTAGCCGCGCCCAGGTTGCAGGCGATGCGGGCTTCATACTGGCCTTTTCCGGAAAGCGGGCCGTCGTTCAGCCCGCAGGACGTGACCTCGACCTGGGGGATGGAGCCGTCCGGCAGGATCGTCAACTTCTCGGCGCAGGCCTGGCGGCTGCACTTGATCCGGTTCGTTTGGCGGTGGTAGAAGATATACCACTGACCGTTGACCTCACACATGCCGCCGTGGGTGTTGCCGGTGTAGTTCAGGGGCGTTGTGTTCCCCCGCAAGCCGATGTCCGCAATGCTGACCAGGGTTCCGCCATAGCGGAAGCCCTCCGTGGGTTTGTCGCTGACAGCGTAGCAGAGCTCATGGCTGAGAATGGAGGAATAGATGTAGAAGTATTTCCCGCCGATCTTGCGGATGGAGCTGGCCTCGAAAAAGCCGTGGCCCTCGTAGTCCGTGCCTCTCGCCAATACCGGGCCGGGAACGATGGGATGCTCGCCGCCCTTTACGGTGATCATGTCCTGCTCCAGCTCCAGACAGACAGATCCATCCACCTTATTGCCGCGGAGCTTGAAAACATGCTTGAACAAGCCTTCCGGGGAGAAGCCAACATAGAGATAGACCTTGCCGTCGTCATCCACCAGTACACCGGGGTCAAAAGCGAAGCTGTCGCCCTTCTTCTCGCCCCAGGGAGTCCCATCCGGGTGATGCACGCAGCCGTAGTACTCGAAGGGCCCGACGGGCGTATCCGCCACGGCCACGCAGGTGCAGGTCAGCGCATGGAGCTGATAATAGAGATAAAATCTACCGTCCGGGCCTTGTACGCAGTCCGGAGCACACATGTGCATCTTGCCGTCCCGGTTCCGCGGGTCCTGCTCTTTGCGGTAGATGACGCCCTCATACCGCCAATCGGAGAGATCATCCAGCGGTGCCGACCAACAGACATAGTCATTCACGCAAAAATCCGATCCGTTGAAGGCGTCGTGGCTGCCATAGAGATACAGACGATCCCCGAACACGCGGGGTTCCCCGTCCGGGACATACTCCCAGCTTGGGAGAAAAGGATTGAAAACTTGTTTTTCCATGGGGCTTTCCTCACTTTTTGATCTGCTGCAGGGAGGCGTTGAGACTGCGGATCATCTCGCCCGGTACGCTGTCGCCCGCCTGCTTGATGAGGCTCTCCAGGCTGAGACCGGCCATCATCTTCTGCAGATTGGCGTTGTCGTTGGCCGCCTTGGCCACGTCGCCGCGTGAGGCCGTCATGCGCTCCATCATGCGGCCCAGGATCGCGGCCGTCCGGGGATTCTGAGAGAGGGCGCCCATGGTGTCCTTGATGGAGTAGCAGCTCGGATCATAGTCCGCCGCGTCAAACCAGTTGATCACCGCCTGCTTACGGAAGAGATAGGCGGGGTTCGGCGCATTGACTCTGCGGACAATACTCTCGTCCCGGCACTCTCCGCTGACGGCTTCCATCTTGTGCTCTCCGGTGAGGGGCACGGTGAAGGTGAAGACCGTCTTGCCGGATTTGGTCTCCAGCTCTCTGCCATCCACATAGAGCGTCACGCTTTTGCAGTTGGAGTAGACCCTGATCTGCGTCTTTTCCTCCGCGCGGTCGCTGTAACGCTTGCCGCAGAGATGGACGAAGGGCTCCTTGCTCCAGGCGGCCTTGTAGAGATAGAAGGCGTCCTTTTTGGTCTTATGGTCAAACTCCACCAAACCCTTCTGGTTTTCGCCCTTCTTGCCGCCCTCGTCGCGCCCGTCAGCCGCGAAGTCAAAGAGATTCCAGACGTGCGCACTGATACTCCTCGGTATAATCGCCTTTCTCCGGTCGGGAGGAGTGAAAAGCCGTGTTGGCGTCCGCTCCGTATTCGGAAAAGCCGATGACGCGATCGGGATACATGGCGTGGTACTCGTCGAAAAACTGCTCGTTCTGCTCCAGCTCCCCCAGATACCAGCCGAAGTAGAGGTTGTAGCTGGCGATGTCGGCAATCGGAATCAGCGGGCTGTCCTTTTCCAGCATGAAGGCGTGGGCCATGACCGTTGGGCGGGTGCTGTCCAGTTCGTGGCAGAGCTCGTTTATCTCCCGGTGGTCCTCCAGCAGTTCTTCCGTCACGCTGCCGCTGGCGGTGATCTCGTTGGAAAGCCCCCAACAGACGACGGAGGGATGGTTGTAGCACTGGGTGATCAGCTCTCGCATCTGATTCAGAGCGTTCTGCTTGCCGTTCGTCATGTGCTTGGAGATATAGGGGATCTCCGCCCAGACGATGAGGCCGTTTTCGTCGCAGAGGTCGTAGAAATCCTGGGCGTGCTGGTAATGGGCCAGGCGCAGGGTGTTGGCGCCCAGCTCCCGGATGATGGCCATATCGGCCTTGTGATCTTCATAAGTGAGGGCGCTGCCCTTGCCCTTGAGATCCTGGTGGCGGCTCACGCCCCGCAGAGGATAGCTGCGTCCGTTGAGGAAGAAGCCCTTCTCCGGGTCGATATGGAATTCCCGGCAGCCGAAGCGATTGGAGATCTCGTCGACGACTTCGCCGTTTTTCACGAGCTTTGCTGTGACCGTGTAGAGATAGGGATCATCCGGGCCGTCCCAGAGGTGGACGTTTTTCAGAATGATGTTGGTGTAGGTGTGTCCGTTACCGATCTCCACCTTGCGAAATTCCTTCCCATGCTCTGTCGGGATCTCCAGCCAGACCTCATTGCCGCCGACAGGCCAGGTCTCCACAGCGACATAGGCTTCCCGCTCCTTCAGATGTACCTCCGGCGTGACCTTGATGCCGGGTGTGCCGTCCTTGAGCAGTTCAAAGTGCTCGGCAGGGACGACGATCAGCTTCACGTCCCGATAGAGGCCGCCGTAGAAGGTGAAGTCGGCCATCTGGGGATAGACCCGGTCATTGGCGCTGTTGTCCACGGTCACCACCAGCAGATTCTCGTCTTCGAGCGCATCGGTGAGATCGGCCCGGAAGGTGGAATAGCCGCCCTCATGGTGGGCCAGGTGCCTGCCGTTGAGGATCACATCCGCCGTCATGGCCGCGCCGTCAAATTCGATAAAGCAGCGCTCGCCGTCTCTCAGCTCCGGTTTGGCAAAGGCCTTGGAGTAGGTGGCGGTGCCGCGCCAGTAGTCGTTGCCGCCTGTCGTTGAAGTTGATGATTTGTCTCATGTCTGGTCTCCTTTCTTCTCACAGCAACTGCTCGGCCTGGGCGGAGGCGCTGATGGTTTCGGCAGTCGGCACATCGGGATAGTCGCTCGTCTGAGGCAAGGGCAGGGATTGCATGTAGGCGTGCATGCTCTCTGCCACGCGCTTGCCGGCGGCTACCGCCTCGACTACCGTGCGGGCGCCGTGGGCGATATCGCCCGCCGCGAATACGCCGGGACGGGAGGTGTGACCGTCCTCATCCACGGCGATGATGCCGCTGCGCCCCCGCTCAAGCCCTTTGGCGGTATTGATGATGTTGCTTTCCAATTCCTGACTGACCGCTACGATGACGCCTGTGCAGGGGTAGAGCTTTTCCGAGCCGGGGACGGCGCGGAGCTTTCCGTCCTCATCAAATTCGTTGTCTGCGAAGACAACGCCGTCGTCGCGGATCTCAACAGGGTTCTTCATCATCACGAACTCCACGCCCTCGAGCCTGGCATAGCTGGATTCATACTGGCTTGCAGCGATTTTGTCACGGCGATTGAATACGGTGACGTTGCGCGCCCCCTGGCGGATTGCCGTGCGGGCGCAGTCCATGGCGGAGTTGCCCGAGCCGATCACGATCACCTGTTCCCCCAAGCGGAAGGCCGAGGGAGAGGCCAGATAATTGATGGCAAAGGCAACGTGCCCAAGCGTCTCGCCCTTGATATGCAGCGTTTTCGGCCGCCAGAGTCCGGCGCCGACAAAAATGCTCTGATAGCCGTCGCGGAACAGGTCGTCCAGATTGATCGCACCGCCGATGGTGGTGTTGGGACGGAAGCGGATCCCTTTGAGCTCCAGGTGACGGTAGGCAAAATCATCCAGCACCGCGTCGGGCAGCCGGAAGTCCGGGATGCCGTAGCGCATGACGCCGCCGATTTTGTCTTTGCTGTCAAAGATCGTGACCTGATAGCCGTAGCGGGCCAGGATCACCGCAATAGTAAGTCCGGAAGGCCCGGCCCCGATGATGGCCACCCTGCGCCCGTTCGAGGGCGCAGGACCCTTGACCATCTGGTGGGCGTAGGTCGTGGAAATGTAATTCTCAATAACCGAAAAATGCACCGGCGTATCCTTGATGCCGCGCACGCAGTGCCCCTCACACTGGTGCTCATGGTCACAGACGATGCTGCACACCGTGGTGAGCGGATTGTTTTCAAAGAGCATCCACCCGGCGTCGTTGAGCTTTCCGTCTTTTAGCAGCCGGATGACCTCGGGGATGTTGGTATGGATCGGGCAGCCCTCCCGGCAGCGCGGCTTCTTGCAGCCCAGGCAGCGGTTGGCCTCCTCCATCACATGCAGCGCCATGTTCTTTCCTCCTGTTCCGCGTCGATCAGGCCGAGGTACAGATCGTTGACGTTGGTGCCCGTGGGGCCGGTGACGATCAGGCCGTCCACCGCCCGGAGCGCGTGATAAGCGTCGTTGTTCCGAAGTGTCTCGTGCAGAGAGATCCCTTTTTCTTCGAGTTCGTCAAAGGTATCGCCGTCCACATAGCCGCCTGCCGCGTCGGTGGGGCCGTCTGTCCCGTCGGAGCCCACACAGATCACACATGCGTTGCGGAGCCCCCGCAGCCCTTCCGAGGCGGCAAGTGCCAGCTCCTGGTTCCGGCCGCCCAGGCCCTTTCCGGTCAGATGGACGACGGTCTCGCCGCCAGAGAGGAAGGCCAGCTTCTTTCCCTCGCTGGCGTGGGAGCGCAGAACCGCGCTGAGAAAACGCCCCGCCTCCCGCGCCTCGCAGTCGAGGCGGTCGGTAAGAAATACGGTCTCGTAGCCCAGACGCTCGCAGGCCTCACCCGCAGCATGGCAAAGCTCGCGGACGCTCCCCACTACCTGCGCATGGACGTTGGACAGCTCCTTGGGCGTTTCTACATGCAGGCAGGCTTCCGCCTCCGGGCTGATGTGCAGGCCGTACTTTGCAGCGATAGTCAGGGCGTCGGCGCACGTCGCCGTGTCGGAGCTCACCGGGCCGGAGGCGATGCTGTCCAGCGGATCGCCCAGAATGTCCGAGAGGATCACGGCCTCCACCCGCGCCGGCGCGCAATGGGCCGCGAACTTTCCGCCCTTGAGGGCGGAGAGCCGCTTGCGGATGGTGTTGATCTCCACGATGTCCGCCCCGCAGGCCAAAAGCTGATTGGTGATGTCCTGCAGCTGGGCAAGCGGGATCAGAGGCTTTTCAAACAGCGCGCTGCCCCCGCCGGAGAGCAGGAACAGCACCGTGTCGTCCTCCCGCAGATCCGCCGTCAGCTTCAGCGCCGCCTCTCCCGCGAGGACGCTGTTTTCATCCGGCACGGGGTGCCCCGCCTCAAAGCAGCGCAAAGTCCCGATCGGCTCGTCAAAGTGGCCGTATTTGCTGATGACGAGCCCGTCCGTCACCGGCACCGTGAGAACGGACAACGCCGCCTGAGCCATGCGGGGCGCGGCCTTGCCGGCCGCGATCAGAAACACGCGGCCCGGGAACTGTTTTCCCAGCAGCGCACGGCGCACAGCGCCTTCCGGCATCACGGCGTTGATGGCGGTATAGGCGGCTTTTTCTGCGTCGATCCGAAGTTTACGATTCATAGCTGACTCCTTTTAGCGCAACAGCCCCGGCGAAAGCCGGGGCTGTGATTGTTTTTCTTTATCGTCCGATCTGAATGCCGGAGAGGTACTCATAGTACTGGGCGATGGCGCTGTGATCCTTATTCCCGCCCTCGTGATTGTGCATCCACTGGAGGATCTCCTGCACGGACGCCGTCATGGGAACGGGCGCGCCGACAGAGTGGGCACAGTCCAGAGCGTTGTTCAGATCCTTGATATGAAGGTCGATTTTGAAGCCGGGCTTGTCGTTGCCCGCAATCATCATGGGAGCCTTGGCGTTCATGACGGTGGAGCCGGCGAGGCCCCCTTTGATGGCGTCAAAGACCAGATTGGGGTCCACGCCCGCCTTTTGGGCCAGGGTCAGCGCCTCGGCCAGTGCCTGGATGTTGCAGGCCACGATGATCTGGTTGGCAAGCTTCGTGGTGTTGCCCGCGCCTACGTCGCCGCAGCGCACCACGGAGGAGCCCATGGCGGAGAGCATCTCTTTGTATTTGTCAAACACGTCCTGCTTGCCGCCCACCATGATGGAGAGCGTGCCGTCGATGGCCTTGGGCTCGCCGCCGGAGACCGGGGCGTCGAGCATTTCGACGCCGTAAGGCGCGACGCCTTCGCACAGGGCCTTGGAATCGACGGGGTTGATGGAGCTCATGTCGATGAAGGTGGAGCCGGGCTTCATGTGCGCGGCCACGCCGTTTTCGCCCAGCATGACGGACTTGACCTGGGGGCCGTTGGGGAGCATGGTGATGACCACATCGCAGCTCTCGGCCACTTCGATGTAGCTGCCGGACTTGGCGCCCGCGGCAACAAGAGGCTCACACTTGGCCATATTGCGGTTGGAGACCGTTACGTCATACCCCGCTTTCACGAGATTTAAAGCCATGGGCTTGCCCATGATACCCATTCCGATAAAACCGATTTTCATATGCAAAGCTCCTTTTCTCATTTGATGAGCCTATTATACGGATCTGCGGCAAAATGGTATATTCTCATTTTTGCCAAACTGTCTTGAAATTTGATGAATCTGTGATACACTGAAATCAGATCATAAAAAGGGGGTTGCCGCTATGGCCTTAATGGATCTGCCTTTGGGAGAGCGCCTGCAGGTGCTGCAGGATCTGCTGTCCTGTGCGGGAAAAATGTACGCATGGTGCTATGACGCCGAAGGCAGGCTGGTCGGCACCAACTGCCCGGACAAGGTGCTGGATCAGGTTTTCTTTTCCTCCGGGTGCATGGAGGCGGTGCAGAATCACGCCAAAGCGCACCGGGAACCGATCCTGCTGAGCAACCACTACGGTCTGAGCTGGAGCGCGGCCTTTGAGTTTGAGGGGGACGAGCTCAAGCGTATCCATGTCTTCGGCCCGACGACCACCACGGAGCTGAGCTATGACGGCGTCAGCAAGGCGGTGCAGAGCGCCAAGATCCCCAACCGCTGGCGGCCGAAGCTCATCAAGATCCTGCAGCGGATCCCGGTGGTCTCAACCATCGACTTCTTCCGTCAGACGCTGATGCTGCACTACTGTATCACCGGCGAACAGCTGACCAACGCGGATATCGCGTTTTTTGAACCAGCACTCAGGCAGGGTGAGCGAGAGCCGGTGATCCGAAAGAACCGCATGAACACCTACCGCACGGAGCAGGCCCTGATGCGCATGGTGAGTGAGGGAGACCTCAACTACAAATCCGTGCTCCATAACGCTGCCTCCGCCAGCCGCGGCGTCCAGGCCGGGCAGATGGGCTCGCTGGAGCAGGTACGGGTATCGCAGATCGTGTTCATCTCTCTCTGCACCCGTGCGGCGATCCAGGGCGGGCTTTCGCCGGAGGTGGCCTATTCCCGGGGTGACGCCTATATTCAGGATATTCTGGACTGTAAGACCGTGGCTGACGCCGCGCACATCGGGCACACCATGTACGACGATTTCATCCATCTTGTCCACAAAGGGCGCTTAAATCCCGATCTCTCGCCCCAGATCCAGAGCTGCTGTGATTATATCGAACTGCACGCGGAGGACAAGCTGACGCTCTCAGAGATCGCCTCTCACATCGGCTATGCGGACTATTACCTCTCCCGGAAATTCAAAACGGAGACTGGCTTCAGTATCAACGACTATATCAAAATTGTCAAGGTGGAAAAGGCCAAGACACTGCTTTTGTCCTCGGATCTGAGCATCCAGGATATCTGCGACAGGCTGCATTTCGGCTCCCGCAGCTTTTTTGCCGAGACCTTCAAGGAGATTGCCGGCATTCCGCCCGCCGCCTTCCGGGAACAGAATATGAAGCGATAAAAGAACAGGCTTTCGGCGATTTTTCGCCGAAAGCCTGTTCGCGATTTACGGTTTATTTCTGTGCTTTTGCTTTCTTTGCTGCCTTTTTGGCGGCCTTCTTTGCCTGCTTGTCGAGATACTTCTGGTTCTCCGTGTCGAAGTCCAGCCCTTTCTTCTCGCAATACTCTTTCAGTTCCCTGACGCGGTTTTCCTCGGCTTCCTTCTGCTGCTGGGCGATCTCGGCCTTCATCTGCTCCTCGTGGGAGACATAGGGGATGCCCTTCGCCTCGCACTCGGCCTTCTTGCGCTCGACCAGTGCGTGGGTGACCTCCGGCATACGCTTGTCGATATCGAAGAAGAACACGAACAGGACGAGGAACAGCAGCGCGGTCAGCGCGATCGCGCCCTGATAGGAGAAGTTGATCCAGCCGGTGGCGGCGGCGGGCTGATCAGCATAGAGCTCGATCAGCTTACCTTTCTTCTCCATGGTGCCGACCATCTCGGGCGTCGAATACTTGCTCATCATGAGGCCCAGGTTGAACAGGCCCTGGCCGATGCCGTTGGCCAGCGAGTGCATAAAGCCGACCAGCGCGGCGGTCAGACCTTCCACGCGGACATGCTGGGAATACTCCACATGGTCGATGGCGTCGCCGGTGAAGCTCATCATCGTGTAGACGTAGAACATGGCGCCCACGCCGCCGAGACCGGTACCGGCATAGACGGGCATGGTGCTGCCTGCGCCGAAGAAGGCGATCAGCGCGCCCACGAAGGCGATAGCCGAACCAATGATGATCATTTTGCTGCGGCCGAACTTTTTGATGAGGGGCAGCACCACGAAGAGCATCGGGCCCATGGGGGCCATAGCGATCATGGTGAAGCGCGCCTGAATGGCGGCCGCCTCGCCGTAGGCGTTTCCGGCCACGACCCAGCCGGCGTAGTAGATCTGGGATACGCCCTTGAGGGCGTTGAGCACCTGATAGATGAAGATCAGGACGATGAACATGACCCAGTACTTGTCCTTGACGCAGGCTTTGAGCTGGGTGCCGAAGCTGGCCTCCTTGACCTGAACCAGCTCACCCTCGCCCTCGGTGGCGCGGCGCTCCTCGGTGATGCGCTCACGGGTGTAGAAGTACTGGATGAAGGTCAGGGGCACGGCGATGACGCACATCACGGACAAGGTCACGAGATAACCCTGCTTGTCGCCGCCCACGCTGTGGGAGATCAGGGACAGGATCGTGGGGAACAGGATGGAAATGATGCCGGTGCCGATGTTCTTGGTGACCTGGCCCGCGATGGAGTTGCCGGAGCGCTGCTTGACGTTGCGGGTGGAGAGCGCGGCGGACAACTCATAGGCCATGTACCACATGGTGTAGCCGACTGAGTAGAAGAGGTTATACGAGATCACGACCCAGATGGCCTGGGCCTTGGCGCCCATATTCGGGATGGCGAACATCATGATGATGCTGGCCACCGTGATGGGCAGAGACAGGATAAACCAGGGGCGCAGCTTACCTTGGCGGCACTTGGTGTTGTCCAGAATCTTCGCCATGATCACATTGGTGATGGCGTCGAGCAGCTTGGACAGCACCGGGAACACGACCATGAAGCTGGCGATCCACATGCCTCGGGTGACCGTGAAGCCCAGGGTATCGGTCAGGTACTTGTTGAAGTAGCTGTTGACGATGGACTGCAGCAGCATGACGCCGAAGGGGCCGACCACATAGCCCAGCCAGCGCTCCTTGCCGTGGACATTGGCGGAGGTGATCCGGGTGTTCCAGAACGGAGCTTCAAACCAGCCGCTTAAAAGTCCTTTCTTTGTTTTCGTACTCATGTGCAACCTCCTAATCTTATCTCCGGGATTGGGATGGTACTACCATAGCACGGCTTTTTCTGCTTGAATATTCGCAAATTTGCTTTGCTGTTTACATATTTGACAAGGTTGAAAAGGAAGCAAATTTGCGGATAAAAAAACAAATTCTTCGCTTTTCAAGCAGGCGGCTGTTTAATATAATGTGAAGCAGAAACGGAGGGAGAACTATGTCCGCAGCGCTGCACCAGATCACCGTGATCTTTATCGGGATCCTGGCAGGCTTCGTCTGCCGCAAGCTGAAAGTCCTCAGCGAAGAGGGCACCGCCACGGTGTCGAACATCGTTGTCAAAATCATTTTACCATTTTATTTATTCAGTGCAATCCTGAATTCCGGCTCCGCGGTAGACCCCAAAGGCGTTCTGCTGACCCTCTGCCTGTCCTTTGGCATGTTCCTGCTCAGCGGGCTTGTGGCGCTCGTCATCGTTCCGCTGCTCCGGCCGCCCGCTGGAGACAAGGGCGTGTACCTCTTTGAGACCATGTGCGGCAACGTGACCTATATCGGCATTCCGGTTTGCGCCGCGGTGCTGGGCGGAAACGCCGCGTTCTACGGCTCGCTCCTGAACATCCCCTATAATCTCCTGTGCTTCTCGCTGGGGATCTGGCTGCTGGCGGGAAAGCTGCCGCTGAAAAAGATCCTGAACCCGGCCTTCCTCTCGGGCGTTGCAGCGGCGCTCCTGTATCTGCTGCAAGTACCGGTGCCTTCGGTAGTTCTGGACGGCTGCGCCTTCATCGGTCAGGCGACCTCGCCCTGTGCCATGCTGGTTATTGGCTCGGTGCTGGGCAGCGTCCCCTTCCGGGAGATCTTCACCGAATGGCGGGCGATCCCCTATGTGCTGATCCGGCTTGTGGGGCTTGGCGCGCTGATGGCGCTGCTGCTGTCTTTTATAGATGTTGACCCGGTTCTGAAAGGCGTGCTGATCCTGATGGCCTCCATGCCCGCCGCCACCAACTCCACCATGCTCTGCACGATCTATGGCGGCAACCGGGCGCTCTCGGCCAAGCTGATCTTTCTCTCCACCGCCCTGTCCATTGTGACGATCCCGCTCTGGGCGGCGGTTTACTTTGGATAGAACAACAATCAAAAAATGCGCTGACCTCAACGGTCAGCGCATTTCTTTTATCATTTCTTGAGCCGCGGCGATCCGATGCGCAATCACACGCCGGACAAGCGGCGAAGAAAGATCGCTGTCAAAGCCGTGGTAGGAGCCGGCGATTTCGTTAAGCTCTACCGAAACGCCGTCCTTTTGTAGGGCGCTCGCATAGGCTACGGCCTCGTCGTGCAGCACGTCGATCTCTTGGGCTTCGATGTAGGCATCCGGCAGGTTTTTCAAGTCCTCACACCGCGCGGGAACCAGGCAGGGCAGCAGACTCTCGTCCGCGCCCTTCAAATACGCATCCCACATGGCCTTTGTCGCCTTGGGCGACCAGCAGGCGTCGGCGTACTTCTCATAGGAAGCATAAAGCTCCGCCCGGTCGTCCAGCACCGGATAGATCAGCAGCTGGCCCCTGGGCTGAGGGCAGGCACGGCCGCGAAGGCCGATGCACAGCCCTGCCGCCAGAGCCGCTCCGGCGCTGTCACCGATCACCAGAAGCCGGGAGGGATCCACCGCATGCCGCTGCAGTTCCAGCCACACGGCCATGCAGTCATTCAGCTGTGTCGGCGCGGTGAACTGCGGCACCAGGCGATATTCCGGCAGAAAGACGCGGGCGTTCAAGCCCCTCGCATACGCGCAGCCCAGCGCCAGCGCGGAGGTCTGCACCGGCAGATAGAAGCCGCCGCCGTGGATCATCAGCACGCCGGGCAGCGGATCGTCGCTGCTCTCGGGTTCCACAACGAAGCATGGGATCTGCGCGCCGTCGGCTGCTTGGACAGAGATTTTCCGACAGGAAAGTCCCTCCGGCGGCCGAAAGGCCGCCGTCTGCTTCTGGTGGGTCAGGCACAGGATCTTCAGCATCCCCGCCATGGCGGCTTTGCCAGGGTCAATGTCCGGCATTTTCTGCGGGGCTTTCAGTTCGGGAGAATAGGAATAGCTCATTGGTACTCGTAGGTCCGGCGGGCGATGCCCAACTCCTCGTTGGTGGGGATCACCAGCACACGGACGGCGGAATCGGCGGCGGATATAACTTCCTCGTTTTGCGCGTTCTTCTCCTTGTCCAGCTTCACGCCGAGCAGCCCCAGCTTTTCGCAGACACGCTCGCGGAGGAGCGCGGAATGCTCACCGATCCCGGCGGTGAATACCAAATAGTCGAGCCGCCCCAGATCCATGGCGAAGGCGCCGATGTAGTGGACGATGCCGGTGACGAACACATCAAGGGCGAGCTTTGCCCGCTCATTGCCGTTTTGCGCGGCCTCGATCACATAGCGCAGGTCGTTCGACACACCGGAGATGCCCAGCAGACCGCCCTTTTTCTGCAGCCCCTGTAAAATCTCCTCGTCGCTCATGCCCTCGCTGCGGAGAAAGTAAGACATGCTGGTATCCATGTCGCCCACGCGGTTTGCGTGGATGAGGCCGGATTCCAGGCTCATGCCGAAGCTGGTGTCAACGCTCCTGCCGTTTTCAATGGCGCAGACCGAGCAGCTCCCGCCCAGATGGCAGGAGATGGCCTTGTAGTCTCTCCCTTGCTCGTTCAGCACGTCGGCAATATAGCCGTGGGAAGCGCCGTGGTAACCCAGGCGCTGTACGCCGTAGCGCTCGTACCACTCGTACGGAACACCGTAAATCTTCCGCTCCAGCGGGATATCCCGGTGGAAGGCTGTCTCAAAGCAGCCGATGAAGCGGGCCTCGGGCAGGAAGCCGCGCATGACGGCGATGGCGTCCAGATAGGCCCGATTGTGCAGCGGGGCTAGGCTAAGCCAGTCCTCCATGCCCTGCAGAACCTCTTCGTCCAGCTCGTGGATGCCGAAGTGGCCCTTGGAAAGCGTGGCCTTGTAGCCCACGCGCTCAATCTCGGTGACGGCGGAAATAACGCCCATGTCCGCCCCGGTCAGATAGTCGAGGAAGAGGCGGATGCCGCTTTCGTAGTTGGGGATGTCCGCCTTGTCGAAGGCGATCTTCTGCCCGGTGAGGCAGTTTTCATAGCGAAAGATCGCGTCATGATCCGAACCCACGCGCTCCACGCCGCACTGGGCGAGGACGCGGGCGTCGGGCATATCGTAGAGCTTGAATTTCAGGGAAGTGCTCCCCACGTTGCAGACAAGGATCTTCATCAGTAGCCTCCCAGATACTGGAGCATCTCCTGCATCTGCTTATCCCCGCCGGCCGCCGGCTTCCAATCCACCTGCAGCGCCGTGTAGCCCTGCTTTTCCAGCACGTCCGCAAAGGACTTGGGACCCACGTTGACCACCACCAGCTCCGAACGGAACAGGCTCAGCATCTTACTTGTATCAGCCATTACGCATCCCTCCTGAGTTTGATGATCTCAGACGCCAGCAGCGCGGCGCGGTAATTGGTGCGGCAGACCAGCACGCCCGCGTCCCGGAGTTCTTGCTCCTGTTTGCGGATGTCCTGCCAGTCTGCGGTGGTGCCAAGCACGGAGGCGATGAACACCAGCTTGCCGCCCCGGCTCTTTGCCAGCTCCTGCGCCTTGAGAATATCCGGCACCACATAGCCGCAGGGATCCATATGTCCCGGCGGGGTGAGGATGAAGTCCAGTACGATCACGGCCACGCTCGGGTCAGCCGCTTCTTTCAGGATCGCCGGGCGGCGGATGGAGGCGTCGATGGCCGGGTGCGGACGGCCCAGCGTGTATTCCTCCTCGCCGTAGTCAATGGCGGTGTGTTCCCGGCTGGCCGCACCTTCCGGCAGCTTCCATTCCGGGCTCATGGGGGCGTTGGACCAGAGGCCGCCGGTGGCCTCCCACATGGCGCGCATGCCCTCGTCCAGATAGGTGCCGCCGGTGTAAGCCCCGCGCACGTATTTCTGCTCGGGCGCCATGCCCTTCACGGCCTCTCCGGCGATCTCTTTGAGCTCCTCAAGACTGCCGAGAGAGTAATCGTTATGGACGAGTTCCAAGGCCCGCAGGGCGCAGTCGTCCAGATTCCCGGCCCAGACGGAGCCCGTCTCCTCAATGGTCTGCCTGTCGCAGCCCATGAAGAACACGACCCGGGGCTTGCGCATCTGGCGGATGCGGGAGAGGAGCTTGTTCAGAACGCTGTCCGCAGGCTTGCGGGAAATGAGGATGATATATTTGGTCTCGGGGTCGGCCTCCAGGGCATCGATGCCCATGAGCATGGTGATGCCGCCCACCGGCTCCTTCAGGTCGTTGCCGCCTGTGCCGATGGTCTGGCTGACGCCGCTGCCAGCCTCGTGGAGGATGGCCGCTACGTGCTGGATGCCGGTGCCGGAAGCGCCCACGATACCGAAGGGGCCGCGGTTGTTGATACTGGAGAGTACCAGGGCCGCGCCGTTGATGTTGGCCACGCCGCAGTCCGGCCCCATGCAGAGAAGTCCCTTTTCCCGGGCCAGCTCCTTCATCTCCCGCTCCTGCTCCAGCGGCACGTTGTTGGAAAACACACAGCAGTGCATCCCGGCGTTGAGCGCCTTTTTGACTTCTTCCAGGGCGTACTCGCCGGGCACGGAGATCTGGCAGAGATTGGCTCTCGGTTCGGCCTCCTTGGCGGCAGCGGAGCTCAAATAACTCTCCGGCTTTTCCGTGTCGTCCGTGGGAGCGCTCTCGGCCCAAACAGTCTCGACGGCCTTTTCAAACGCCTCTTCGCTCTCGGCGGAGGCCACCAGCACATAGTCCGCCTCGGTGCAGGCGGCGATCTCCGGGGTACTTAGGCCGATCTCCTCGATGACCTCCTTGAACACCTGGGTGGCCATGCCCACATAGCCGGTCTCGATGCCGGGCTGCTCGTTTAAGATCGCGGTCTCGGACAGAGTCTCCAGAGAGTCGATGTACCGATCCCGCTCGATTTTCGTAAAGATCATTCCGCTTCGCCCTCCCGTCTTTTCACGTCCTCGACCATGCCGACGACGGCTTTTTTAAATACCTCCACCGGCAGCTCTGCCGCGCCCGCGCCAGCCTGACCGCCGATTTTCAGGGCGCTGCCGCCGTGGCTGATGGGCAGGATGTTGAGCCCGACCACCTTGCGGATATCCACGCCCACGGGGAAGCCGCGGTAATCGTCCCAGGGGATGGGGGCGAAGCTATGCTCGCCCAGAGACACCTGGCGGGCCTTTTCCGTGCGCTCCTTGGCGTCCTTGAAGGTGCCGCCGGTCATACGCAGATAGGCGGGGCCCGCGATGGCGCTCATGCCGCCGAGGCCCCAGACCTCGGTGACGCAGCTGTCGCCCAGATAGCCCAGGAGATCCGCCTCCGTGGTGGTGGGCTTGAGGAAAATACCGGAAATGAGCGGCGCCTTGGTGGTGTACCACTTGTTGCCGGTTCCGGCCACCTGGATGCCGAACTCGATGCCGTTGCCGCCCATGCCCGCCATGACGGTGGAGTAGGGCACCTGCTTGGCGGAGGCCATGATCGCCTCCACACCCGCCATCATCACATGCAGGAAGAAGCGGTCGTTGGCCGCGATCTCCTTGATGACCTTATCCCGGGCCGGATGATCCACGTCCAGCAGCCAGGGCACCAGTTCCAGAGCCAGCGCCATGGAGGCCGCGGGCTGCCGGTTGTGGTTTTCGTCGCCCATGCCTGCCGTTTTGGACAGCACGCGGATCAGATCGATGCCGCCGGAGTTCCTGACGGCCTCCCCCAGCACCGCCGCGTAATCGCCGCGGATAAAGCGCAGGTTTTCCTCCACATCCTCGCCGTAGATGCCCCAGCGGAGCACACGGGGATTGGAGCCGGGATGGGGCACGCAGAAGCCCTTGCCGCCATTGGTCTTATCTTCTACGACGAATACCGGCATGCTGGCGGACATGACGCTGGAGGCCGCGTTGCCGCAGTTGTAGTCCTGGGAAGGGGCGATCCTGATCTCCCCGCGCAGCACCATCTCCCAGGCCTCGTCCACATTCTTGGCCAGGCCGTCGTGGCAGGCCGCGCCGCAGACCGCGGTTTTCAGCGGGATGGGCAAATCTTTCGGCTCGATGGGCGGGCCGGGAACCAGAATGAGATTCGGCTCCATGCCGGGCACCGCTTCCAGCGCGGGCAGGACGTCTGTCCAGACCGGGCGGCCCTTGGTCATGATCTCGATGACCTTTGCGTTGGCCGCCGCCACTTTTTCAGGTACAGTCATTTACTTTTCCTCCTTGATGACGACGCAGGCGTGTGCGCCCAGTTTGGGGATCGTAATGGTCAGCTTTTGATTTTCCAGCGCCCAGCGGACATTGCCGGGCTCGTCCAGATTTTCGCAGCAGGCAGTCCCCTTGTCCCAAGGGATCGTGATGCTCTGGTCCGTGAGTAATGCCGGATCGAAAAAGCTGTTGCCGAAATGGCCGCTGCCGTTAACGAAGTGGACGACCTCAAAGTCCTCCTTGCGGCCGTGGGTGACCTCCACCGTCGGGTGCAGGTGTTCGGAAACCGGGCGGCAGGGGCAGAGCCTTGTCAGAACATACTGCAGGAATATGAGCCAGTTGTCAAAGCCGTCCGTATAGTAGTTCGTGGCCGGATACCAGGGGATCGTCACCCCAAAGCCCTCGCCGCAGGGCATTCGGGTCGCCGCGGGGAAATCCGTGGGCGCCTCCGTCGGGTAGCACAGCTCCGGCGGGCCGAAGCGCTCGGGCTTTAGCAGCACGCCGATCTTCTCAACGCCTTCCTCATAGTCCCTCTCCCAGTAGCTCTTGCCCACCATGAAAAGGCTCCGGTCGGCATCGCCCACACGTAGCATCGCGCCCAGCGCCTGAGCGTTGCACTTGCCGCCTTCTTTCACGCCGAAACAGGACAGCTGTGGGAGTGCGCCGCTTGCCAGCAGCGTGCCGCCCTGCTGCACCCAGGCCATCAGCTTTTCCAACGCAGCCGGGGCAAGGCGCTGCTTTTCGGGGAGGATGATCGTCTTGTATTTACCCAGGTC
>ONSW01000019.1 GCA_900320595.1 uncultured Eubacteriales bacterium
AACCGGGAATACTTGACGTATTTCCGGTTTTTTCTGTGAAGTATGGGCGGAAAAGGTCCGTTCAAAACCTGTCGTCTCCCTAATCTGCGCGCCCTTTAGCCCCGGCGGTCTGTTTTGAGAAAATCACAGATACTGATTATGCTCGAGATGGTCGTACCACTTCTCCAGCCAGGGGGCGATGACGGCCATCAGTTTCATATCCAGATTGAAGATATATACTGTAAAGGTTACGACAAAAAAGCCCAGCACGACAACCGCCAGCTTGAGCAACAGCTTGCCGAGCATCTTGACGATCTTGCAGTTGCACTTACCCATTTTCCGATCCTCCTATCAATATGCCTCGTTGTCGGGGATGATCTCCAGCGACGGATCAAGCGGCTCTTCCCGGAAGACCGTGCGCATGTACTTGTTGACCTGATCGCGGATGGCCTGGCGGGTGAACACGCGCGGGTCGCACAGGTCGTGGCTGACCCACATGATGTGGATGCCGCGCTCGCGGCCCTGTTCCTCGAACATGCCGTGCATACCGGTCAGCGCCTTGCAGGACATATGCTCCCACATCATGACCATGTCGGCGTTCATCTTCTCGCACAGCTCCCACAGCTCGTCGACCAGAACCTGATAGCCGCCGTGCGTGTGGTTGCGCATGATCATTTCCATGTTCAGCATGGCCATGTCGCGGTAGGCCTGCTCGCGGTTCTCGGGCGTGTCCTCCTCGGCGATCATGTCGGTGTTGATGACGGAGAGCATGTCCGTCAGCGGCATGATGCCCCAGCACTGGACCAGCCAGTAGAGCATGTCAATGACATACTGCGGCTGCACGCCCCAGACGATCGCACGGTGGCGGTACTCCTTGGCGTACATGCGCTTGGCCTTGTAACCCCGTTCGGCCAGTTCAAGCAGCTTGCGGTCAATCTTGACAAACTGCGGATCACGCCCGGAGTTGCCCATATAGTTCGTGTCGTTGTAAAGACTGAACGCAGCGCCGAAGAACTGAGGGTAGGGGGTGGAGTTGATCTCCATCTGTGCGATGCGGCAGCGGGTGGCATAGTTCACGCGCTTGGCGGCGGCAAAATACTTGTCCCAGTCCCACTTCTCGCCGGTATGCTCCTCGACGAAGGCGATGGCCTTTTTGATCTCACTCGCGGCGTAGTCCATAACGTCCGGCTCCTTGTGGCGCAGGGGCGTGGCCAGCTGGAAGGTGGGAATGCCGTACTCGCGCTCGAGACGCTTGGCGATGATGCCGTTGCCCATCAGTGAGCCGTCGCAGGTGGTGTTGTTCTGCACCGCGCAGCAGCCGAGCACGCAGAAATCGTCGTCGATGGAGATGCCGGCTTCCGCCTCGGGCATCGGGCAGACGTCGCCGGAAATGCCGTATTCCTGAGCAACGTCGAGATAGTGCATGACGTTGAACTGGTGGAAGATGTTCGAGGCGAACATCGTCGGCACCTCACGCAGGATCGTGTGGACCTTTTCCTTGTCAAAGCCCATCATGAAGGTGACCATCGAGTTCTCGTCGGTGATCACGCATTTATCGGAGTAGGCCTTGTCATTGCCCACACGGCGGTCGCCGCGGAAGCAGTTGGCGATGGCCTGGGTCACGTCGGCAATGACGAAGTTGAAGGAGGTGTGCGCGATGCGCAGCGCCTCGTCGCGCAGACCGATCGTGAATTTGTCCATGCCGTGGGGGACGAAGAGATAGCTCATCATCCAGCGATAGCGAAGGAAGCCCTTGACGTTGCGCGGGACGATGATGAAGCGACCGAGCACGCTCATGAGGTAGAGCCAGCGGGTGTAATCATAGAAGGTATCTTTCACACCGCGCCATTCGCGGCGCGCACGGACCTTCAGCTTTTCGTCATAGATCTTGCCGGGAGACTCCTCACCGACGCGCCTTTTGGGGTTGATGATCGTTTCTACCGTTTTCATGCCTTGTCACCTCCCTGGATCTTCTTGATCTCAATGCTCTCAACAAAGGCCTGCACGCGGGTGCGCAGCTGGCCGACAGAGGAAGATACGTTGTATGGCCTGTCGATGGACAGGACCGGATAGCCGTAGTCCTGGTGCAGCATCGACGATCCGAGCGTGCGCTCATATGCCCAGGGGTCACAGAACTTGACCTGGTTGTAGATCACGCCGTCGGCGCGGTACTCTTTGGCCAGGTCGGCCACATACTTCTTGCGGCCGTACACCTTGTCCATGCTCATCATGCGCGGGCAGTGGCAGTGCTGGATGTAGTGGCGGCAGACCTGGCGCAGCGCGTCCTCGTCGTCATTCAGCTCGATCGGCACGCGGCCGGGGTAGGAGCCGAAGCAGAAACGGTCACAGCAGACAAAGGCGCCCTGCTCCTCGATGAGCTTGATGAAGCCGGAGTCGTCGGTCTCGGACCCGACGACCAGCACGCGGGCGCGCCAGGGCTTGTCGTCCGGCTCGCGGGTGCGCAGCTCCTCAAGCGTCTCCTCGAGCTTGTCGATGATGAGATACTTCGGGCAGACATAGGTCGCGAGGCAGAGCACATGGAACTCATAACCCGTGATGCGGGGCTTTTCTTCCTTGCGGAACTCGCTGATCGCGCGGATCACGCGGCAGACGCGGTTGTGCTCCTCGACGGCCTTGCGGATCGCGGCGTCGGAGGTGTCGATGCCGTATTTCTCCTTCAGCGGGGTGAGAACGTGGTTCGTGCACTGCAGCACAGCCAGGTCGACGTCTTCCTCGGTGTTCTTGAAGGCGATCTCCATGTATTCGTGGAAGAAATTGGGGTTGTCCTTGCCCATGGTCTTGAGCAACTCCATATTCTCCACACAGCGGTTCATCATCGTGCAGCCGTCGGGTGTGATAACGCAGTCGGCAAAGTTGAAGCCGCCCTCGATCGCACGCTCGAGCAGCGCGCGGCTGGGCTCGCACAGGAGGTTGGTCATGTAATAGGTGGCGATGTCGATCGAACCGGTGTTCGGTGCGCTGAGACGGATCGAGACCGCTCGATCCAGATTCAGAAGCGGTTCGGGCACGTTTTCGCAGGTATAGGCGACGCATACCTTGCCGTCTTCCCTGGCCTGGGTGACGAGTGCGTTGTTGGCCTGCTGCAGCAGATCCTCAAAATACTGCAGATACTTCAGATCTCTCACTAATCAATCCCTCTTTTCGTCTTGTTGTGCAGAGTGGTCTTTACATATTTTATCAATGTGAAAAAACACTGTCAACGAACTCGACTATTTTTGGCATTTATGTAGAAGCGCCGGCTGCTTTTTTGTACATCATCACAAATCGGGCAGCGGGAGCATAAAGCCGTGCACGTCGGCTGTGTGGACGTCGCCGCCGATCACACGTCCGCGATAGAGATAGAGCGTCGCGATCACCCGCCCGTCCCAGCCGGGATAATCGACAAGGTCATACTGAAAGCACCGGCATTTTTTCCCGGCCGCGGCGCGCAGATCAAAGCCGCGCTCCCGCTGCAGGGCGTTGTATCGCTCGAGCACCGTGTCGAAAACAGCCGGCAGCTCGATCTCACGGCTCTCCTCGCTCGCCGGGTCGGGCCGCAGCCCCAGCGAGACCAGATAGGCGCAGCGCTCCTCAGCCGTATCCAGGCGCGGACAGCCTGCGCGAGGGTGCAAAATCAACAGGGAAGCGAGCAGAAAAACGGCCGCGATCAGCGCCGTTCGCAGTGCGGCGGAGCGGGAAGGAGAATGTGAACAGTTTTCAAACAATTGCCTCACCTCCCTCCAAAAGTATTCAATTTTGCGCCAAAGTATGCTATGATATACCCAATGTCGTGCAAAAACCGCCGCTTATCCCGGCGCTCTTCCTCCTCCGTGACGGGAGCGCCTGCTGGGGCGGCGGGGCTGATTTTTCCATCGGAGGTAAGAGCTGTGGAGACCATGCGACTGGACAAAGTCCTCTGCGATCTCGGCACGGCGCCCCGCAGCGAGGTCAAAAAAATGATCCGCGCCGGGCGCGTGTGCGTCGACGGCCGCCCCGTCACGGCTCCCGAGACGAAGATCGACCCGTCCGCCGCCTCGATCACGCTCGACGGCGAGCGGCTTGCGTGGAAGAAATATCATTATTATATGCTCAACAAGCCCGCCGGCGTGCTGACCGCGACGGAGGACCGGAGGCAGAAGACCGTGCTCGATCTGCTCACGCCGCAGCTTCAGCGCATGGGGCTGTTTCCCGTCGGACGGCTCGACCGGGATACCCGCGGCCTGCTGCTGCTCACGGACGACGGCGATTTTGCCCACCGTGTCATTTCGCCCAAATTCGCAGTCGAAAAACGGTATAATGCCAGGGTCGAAGGAATACCCGACGAGGCGGATGCCGCCGCGTTCGCGGAGGGGCTCGTGCTGGGCGACGGCACGCAATGCCGCCCCGCGCGTCTCGAGATCACCGGGACGGACAGGTGCAGCGTGACCGTGACGGAGGGAAAGTACCACCAGGTCAAGCGCATGCTCTCGAGCCGCGGCAAGCCGGTAGTTGAGCTCAAACGTCTTTCGATCGGCGCCCTCTCGCTGCCGGACGACCTCGCCGAGGGAGCATTCCGCGAACTGGACGAAGAGGATTTGTGCAGAGTGTTTATGGTCAGATAGTCAAAAAAACGCAAGCTTTTTCGGCTGTTTTTGAGTGTTTGAACTACAAAGCATGAAAAATTAACAAAAAATCCTGCTGATTTCTATTGAAAATACCACAAAAATGAGGTATGATGCCATTCAGATACTATGAGATGGTATGGTGATTTTGCCATAAACATGGAGGAAGAGATATGTCCAGCAGGATTTTTCAGAATGTCATCATTCAGATGAGAGACGCGCTTGACCGGCCGGTCGGCGTGATCGACGACCAGGGCTTCGTCGTGGCAAGCAGCGAGCTTGCGATCATCGGCTCCCGCCTTGATGATTTTCATCTTTACGAGGCGGAAAACGGAACCCAGCCTTTTGTGACGGCGAACAGGACCTATCTCCCTCTGGCCTCCGCCAGCGGACGGGTCGAGTTCATCACCTTTACCGAGGGGACGGATCCGACCGCCCGGATGATCTGCACGATGGCCTCCGTCGCCTTCAACGAGGCGAAGAACAATTATGAGGAAAAGCACAACAAGGCCGCCTTCGTCAAGAACATCATCTCCGACAACATCCTGCCGGGCGATGTCTATGTCCGCGCCAAGGAGCTGCATTTCGTCACCGACGAGATCCGCAGCGTGATCCTGGTCCGCCAGAGCGACAGCTCGGACGGCGCCGCCGTCGAGGTGGTGCAGCGCCTGTTCCCCGACAAGCAGAACGACTTTGTCATCAACATCAACGAAACGGACATTGCCGTGATCAAGTCCGTCCCCCACGCGGAGGACAGCGAGGAGGCGCGCAAGGCCGCCAACATGATCGAAAAGGCGCTGTGCGACGAGCTCGGCGTGCGCTGTGTGATCGGCATCTCCACCAACGCCCACCATCTGCGCGAGCTGGCCGACCGCTATAAGGAGGCACAGGTCGCCATCGACGTCGGCAAGGTCTTTGAAGAGGGAAAGACCGTGATCTGCTATGAGAGTCTCGGTCTCGGCCGCATCATTTACCAGCTGCCGACGACGCTGTGCGAGATGTTCCTCAACGAGGTGTTCAAGAAGAACCCGATCGAGACGCTCGACGAGGACACGCTCGAGACGATCAACAAGTTCTTCGAGAACAACCTCAACGTCTCGGAGACCTCGCGCAAGCTGTATGTCCACCGCAACACGCTCGTCTACCGACTGGAAAAGATCAAGAAGCTGACGGGCCTTGATTTGAGAGAATTCGACCACGCGATCGTCTTCAAGGTCGCGATGATGGTCAAAAAATACCTCGATTCGCTGAGCACCAGCAAGTATTGAGGATGATTCATACATATCCCCGGCGGAAGAAAAAGCAATACCCGTATTGGAGGAAAAAAACCTTATGGTTGAGATGAAAAACGTAAGTATGGTCTACGAAAGCAGCGGGACCGAGGCGCTTGACAACGTCAGCCTGACCATCAACGAGGGCGAGTTCGTCTTCCTCGTCGGCCCTTCCGGCTCCGGCAAGACCACGCTGATGAAGCTCATTACCGGCGAGATCCGCGCCAAGAGCGGCAAGGTGACCGTCAATGACTTCGACATGCGCAAGATCAAGCGCCGCAAGCTGCCGAAGGTCAGAAGAACGCTCGGCATCGTGTTCCAGGACTACCGCCTGATCGAGAACATGAACGTCTACGACAACGTGGCCTTCGCCATGCGCGTTGTCGGCGCGAGAAGACGCGAGATCCGCGAGCGCGTGCCCTATGTGCTGGAGCTGGTCGGTCTCGAGGGGCGCGAAAAGCGCATGCCCAACGAGCTCTCCGGCGGCGAGCAGCAGCGTGTCGCCATCGCCCGCGCGCTGGTCAACAACCCGCGCATGATCGTCGCGGACGAGCCCACCGGCAACCTTGACCCGGTGAGGAGCCTTGAACTGATGCTGCTGTTTGAAAAGATCAACGAGATGGGCACCACGATCCTCGTGGTCACGCATGAAAAGGAACTGGTCAACGCCCTGTCCAAGCGCGTTATTGCGATCGACAAGGGCCGCGTGATCAGCGACGGAACGGATGGGTATTTCAGCTATGAGATTGAATAGAAGCGGTTATTTGATCCGGGAGGGCTTCCGAAGCATCGGCACGCACGGCTTCATGTCCTTCGCAACGGTCACGATCATTATGGCGTGCCTGATCATCATGGGCAGCGTCACGCTGCTGAGTCTGAACATCGACCGGCTCATCAAGGGGCTGGAGAACCAGAACGAGGTCGTCGCCTTCGTCGACGAAACCTATTCCGAGGACGACGCAAGAGCGCTCCAGAGCCAGATCGACGCGATCGACAACATCGGCTCGGCCACATTCGTCACCCGCGGCGAGGCCTTTGACAGCTTCATGGAAAACTACAGCACCGATCTCGCAGAGGGCCTCGACGACCAGGTCCTGCGCGACCGTTTTGTCATCCACCTGACGGACATCGCCATGATGGAGCAGACCAAGGCCGAGCTCGAGAACATCGAGGGCATCGCCAAGGTCAAGGCGCATCTCGATTACGCCCGCACCTTCGTGACGATCCGCAACGTCGTCAGCGTCGTTTCACTCGCGCTGATCGCTATGCTGGTCTTCGTCTCGATCTTCATCATGTCCAACACCATCAAGCTTGCCACCTTCGGCCGCCGCGAGGAGATCGCGATCATGAAGATGGTCGGCGCTTCGAACGGCTTTATCCGTCTTCCCTTCGTGGTCGAGGGCCTTGTCCTCGGCATTCTGGGCGGCGGTCTCGGCTTCCTGGCCGAGTGGGGGCTCTATGAGCTGCTGACGAAAAAGCTGGTCGGCTCGGTGGCCGGCAGCATCTTCGCGGTCGTTCCCTTTGCTCAGATCGCGCTTCCGATGCTCATCGCCTATCTCGCGATCGGCGTGCTGATCGGCGCCTTCGGCGGCGTGAACGCCATTCGGAACTATCTCGAAGTGTAAGCTCCACAGGGAAAGAAAGACACGCAACATACGACAGGGCGAGGGAAATCTAAACCAAACCCGGAGGGAAATGCAGTGAACAGGAAAAAAATCATGTCGGCCATCGCGGTACTGCTTGCGGTGCTGATGCTTCTCGGCCTTGTGGTCAGCGTTCTGCCGGCCTCCATCTATGCCGAGGAGGACTACACGATCAACCCCGCCTGGGGGCTGCCGGAGCTGCAGGCACGCAAGGAAGAGCTTGCCGCCAAGGCCGAGGAAAGCCAGGCGAAGATCGCCGAGCTGCAGGAAGAGCAGGCAACGCTGATCGAACAGAAGGTTGCCTATGACGAGCGCGACGCCTATATCCGCGAGCAGATCGCCATCACCGACGAGCAGATCGAGCGCTACGAGACGCTCATCGAGGAAAAACAGCGCGAGGTGGACGAGGCAAAGCGGCTCGAGGACGAGCAGCTCCAGCGCTACCGCACCCGCGTCCGCGCGATGGAGGAGAACAGCGATGTCGGCATCCTCTCGCTTCTGCTCAAGGCAGACAGCTTCAGCGGCTTCCTCGCCGCGATCGACGATATCCGCGACATCATGTCCAGCGACCGTACGCTCGAGCAGCGCTATATCGCCGCCCGCGAGGAGCACGAGCGCGTCCAGGCGGAATATGAGGCCGAAAAGGCGGTCTATGACGCCACCATGGCCGAGCTGAAGGACGAGCAGGAAGAGCTTGCCGCGAGCATCAGCGAGACCGAAGAATTGATGGCGAAGCTGGAAAAAGAGCTTGAGGAGAACGAAACGGAATACGAGGCGGTCATCGCGGCGGAGCTTGCCGCGTCCGACGCCATCGACGCCAAGATCGCCCAGCTCTATGCCGCTTATCTCGCTTCCCACGGCGTCAGCGCGGGGGAGGGCACGATCTCCGTTGACAACAGCGGCGGCCAGACCGTCATCACCTATACCGGCGCCAGCGGCACGCTGATGTGGCCGGTCCCCGGCTGCTACAACGTCAGCAGTGATTACGGCACGCGCACCCACCCGATCACCGGCGAGGTCAGCCGGATGCACTACGGTATGGACATCGACGGCTACGGCCATGACGGCGGCGACATCGTCGCATGTGACGGCGGCGTCGTGACCACGGTCGGCTACAACAGCGGCTATGGCAACTATATCATCGTCGACCATGGCAACGGCATGCAGACGCTCTATGCCCACATGTCCGGCACCGCGGTGACCGAGGGCACGACCGTAGGCCAGGGCGAGACGATCGGCTATCTCGGCGCGACCGGGATGGCGACCGGCACGCATTGCCACGTCGAGGTCTTCGTAGACGGCGAAAACGTCGATCCGGCGGCCTATTTAGGGTAAGCAGAGGCAACAGATACGACCGGGCAGTGGTTCCTTCCCGCCTTTGATACGGCGGGCCGGGCCGGCTGCAGGGAGGGTATGCAGATGAAAAGCAGACAGAACACGAAGCGGCTCCCGGCGCTCCTCTCCGCCTTCCTGGCGGCAGTGATGATGATCGGTGTGCTGCCGGCACAGGCTTTCGCCGTCTCCCAGGCGGAGATCGACGAGCTTGAGCGCAGGAAGGAAGCCATCGAGGCCAAGGTCGAGGAAAAGCAGGCCGTTGTCGATGAGCTCGAGGAGCAGCAGGCGGGCGTCATGGAGCAGAAAAAGGCCCTTGACGAGCGCAACGAGTATCTCATTGAGCAGCTGAAGATCAACGCCGAGCAGATCGTTCTTTATGACGAGATGATCGAGGAAAAGGCCCGGGAGGTCGAAGCGGCGAAGGCTCTTGAGGAAGAGCAGCTCCAGCGCTACCGCACGCGTGTGCGCGCCATGGAGGAGAACGGCAGGGGCAATGTGCTTGCCATGCTGCTCCAGTCCAACTCGCTCGGCGAGTTTCTGACGGCGATCGACGATATCGGCGAGATCATGGAGAGCGACAAAGCGCTTGAAGATGCCTACATCGCCGCACGCGAGAATACCGAGCAGGTCAAGGCGGAATACGAGACCGTCAAGGCGGATCTCGAGGAAAAGAAGATCGAGCTTGACAACGAGCAGACCGAGATCGAAGAGCAGATCGACGAGGCGGCAAAGCTGATCGAGGAGATCCAGAACAACATCGACGAGCACGAGGACGAGCTCGATGAGCTCCGCCGCGCCCAGGAAGAGGCAGAGAGCACGATCGAAAAGAAGATCGCCGAGCTCGAGGAGCAGAAGCGCCGCGAGGAAGCGGCCGCCCAGACTGCTGCGGCCGCTGCGGGCGGCGGCGGTGGCGGCGGGGTCTCCTACGGCAACAGCGACGGCTCCGTCATGGGCACCGGCAACTTCGCCTGGCCCTGCGCCTGCACCTATATTACAAGCCGTGTCGGCGGACGTATCCACCCGATCTCCGGCGTGTATAAATACCACTCCGGCATGGACATCGGCTGCCAGTACGGCGATGCCGTCTGGGCCTCCGACTCCGGCACGGTCATCGTGGCCGGCGAGAACGGCGGCTATGGCAAATGCGTCATGATCGACCACGGCTATGTCAACGGCGACAACTACTACACGCTCTACGGCCACCTCTCGTCCATCGGTGTGAGCGTCGGCCAGTCGGTCTCCCAGGGCCAGTATATCGGCGCCGTCGGCTCTACCGGCGTCTCCACCGGTCCGCACCTGCATTTTGAGATCCGCAACTCCTCCGGCCCGACCGACTTCAACTGGCGCTTTGAGGGCATGCTGACCTACGCCGACGATGCCTGACCGAGGAGAGATCCTACTTAGATTATCATGCATGACCGGGCAGCCCTCAAAGGCTGTCCGGTAAGTGCGTTCATTTCCTGAAAAGGAGAGATTGGATTGAAAAAGTATTTCAAGCGTTTCCTTGCTTCGCTGGGAGCGCTGATCGGCAGACTCTTCAATATCGGCATCCCGCTGAAGGTCGTGCTGCTTCTGGTGCTGCTTGTCGGCGGCGCCGCCGTCGGGCTGACCTATTCCAAGATGATGAAAAAGGTCGGCGGCAAGGCGGATTTTGAAGAGGCAATGCGTTATATCGAGATCAAGGACGTCGTTTCCGAAAACTATATCGACGAGACCGACCGCACCAGAATGGGCCAGTCCGCCGCTTCGGCGATGGTCTCGGGGCTTGGCGACAAATGGAGCTATTACATGTCTCCGGACGAGTACCGCAGCTATAAGCTCTCTTCGGCGAACGAGTATTCCGGCATCGGCATGTCGATCTCCAAGGAGGAGAGCGGCTATTTCCGCGTCATCTCCGTGAACGCGGGCTCCGCTGCGGCGGAGGCGGGCGTCTCGGCCGGCATGATCATCAACTCTGTGGACGGCGAGAACATCCGGAATCTGAGCGAGGACGAGGCGCGGACGCTGATCCGCTCGAAGCTCAACAGCAAATTCACGCTCGGCATCTCCGGCGGCACCGAGCTGACCGTCGACTGCAAGAGGACGCACCAGAGCGCGGTCAACTACCGCAAGGAAAAGACCGACGCGGGCTATGTCCAGATCTACAACTTTGAAGCCGGCAGCGCGCAGGAGTCGATCGACGCCATCGAGGCGCTGCTCGAGCAGAATATCGTCGCGCTGTGCATCGACCTGCGCGGCAATCCCGGCGGCCTTGCAAGCGAGATCGAGGCGCTGCTGGATTATCTGCTCCCGGCCGGCACGGTCTTCTATACCACCGACCGCCAGGGACACGAAAAGGCGGCAAGCTCCGACAGCATGTGCATCCAGCTCCCGATGGTCGTTCTCATCAACGGCGAGACCTATGCCGAGGCAGAGGTGTTCGCGGCCGCGATGCAGGAATACCAGTGGGCCACGCTTTTCGGCGAGACGACCACCGGCAGCACCCGCGACCAGGAGACGATCGAGCTTTCGGACGGCAGCGCGATCCGGCTTTCGACGAAGAGCTATCTCACGCCCAACCGCGTCGACATCAGCACGAACGGCGGCGTCGTGCCGGAAATGATCATCTATAACAGCGACCCGAACAGCGCCGGCACCACGCTTGGCACCACGGGCGGCGCCCAGGGCACGGCCAGCGTCTCGAACGACGAGCAGCTGATGGCCGCGCTGACGTTCCTGAGCAAAACAGGCACCTGATCCACGGTTGACAGAACAGGGGCAAATCAGTATAATGTTTCCGCTTTCATCCCGTGCAAGAGGGGAAAGCACATCATAAGGGAGGAATTCTCATGCCGGATTCGATTTCCAACAGATTCAAAATGAGCCAGGAGCGCCTTGACGCGCTGAAGGAAGAGCTGAACTATCTTGAAACGGTTCGCGAAAAAGAAGTCGCCGAACTGATCAAGGAAGCGCGCAGCTTTGGCGACCTGTCCGAAAACAGCGAATATGACGAGGCCAAGACCGAGCAGGGCAAGCTCTATTCCAAGATCGCGGAGCTCCAGGTCCTGATCGAAAATGCCGAGATCGTCGACAACATCGACGAGAACGCCCCGAAAGACACCGTCACGCTCGGCAGCGTCGTGCGCGTGCGCGATCTCGAGGACGGCTATGAAGATAAATTCGAGATCGTCGGCTCCCAGGAGGCAAACCCCAGAGCCGGACGGATCTCCGACGATTCGCCGATGTTCCAGGGGCTGAAGGGCCACCGCGCCGGCGACGTCGTCGAGGTGCAGGCCCCGGCCGGCGTCTTTAAGTTTGAAATTCTTTCGGTCGGCAACGATTGATCCCGATTTATTAACACAAAGAGGTAGCACATGAACGAAGAATTAAAGCCCGCGCAGGAGCTTTCCGAGATCCTGCAGGTCCGCCGTGACAAGCTTGCCGCGCTGCAGGCAGCCGGCAGCGACCCTTTCCAGATCACAAAATTTGACGTCAGCCATCATAGCCGCGAGGTCGTGGAAAACTATGCCTCCCTTGAGGGGAAAACGGTTTCCGTGGCCGGCCGCATGATGGTCAAACGCGTCATGGGCAAGGCTTCGTTCTGCAAGATCCAGGACCGCGAGGGCATGATCCAGTGCTATGTCTCCCGCGACGACCTGGGCGAGGACTACGCCGCGTTCAAAAAGCTCGACATCGGCGACATCGTCGGCATCTCCGGCTTCGTCTTCCAGACCAAGACCGGCGAGGTCACGGTCCACGCCGAAAAGCTCACGCTGCTGTCCAAGTCGCTCAAGCCGCTGCCCGAAAAGTTCCACGGGCTGACCGACGTTGACGTGCGCTATCGTCAGCGCTATGTCGATCTGATCGTCAATCCCGAGGTGCGCGACACCTTTATCAAGCGCTCGCAGATCATCAGCGAGATCCGCCGCTTCCTTGACGCGCGCGGCTTCATGGAGGTCGAGACCCCCATGCTCGTCTCCAACGCCGGCGGCGCCGCGGCGCGCCCGTTCGAGACGCACTATAACGCGCTCGACGAGGACGTGCGTCTGCGCATTTCGCTCGAGCTCTACCTCAAGCGTCTGATCGTCGGCGGCCTTGAAAAGGTCTATGAGATCGGCCGCGTTTTCCGCAACGAGGGGCTCGATACACGCCACAACCCGGAATTCACGCTCATGGAGCTCTATCAGGCCTATACCGACTATAACGGCATGATGGATCTGACCGAGGCGATGTTCCGCCATCTGGCCGAGGTCGTCTGCGGCACGACGACGATCACCTACCAGGGCACCGAGATCGATCTCGGCAAGCCGTTCGAGCGGCTTACGATGACCGAGGCGGTCAAGCGCTGGGGCGGCGTGGACTTTGACACCGTCTCCACGCTCGAGGAGGCAAGAGCCCTTGCCCGCGAGCGGGGCATCGAGGTTGCCGAGCGCCACGAAAAGGGCGACATCCTCAACCTCTTCTTCGAGACCTATTGCGAAGAGAAGCTGATCCAGCCCGTGTTCATCATGGACCACCCGATCGAGATTAGCCCGCTTACGAAGAAAAAGCCCTCCGACCCGTCGAAGGTCGAGCGCTTCGAGCTCTTCATCTACGGCCGCGAGATGTGCAACGCTTACAGCGAGCTCAACGACCCGATCGATCAGCGTGCGCGCTTCGCCGCGCAGGACGCGCTGGCCGCCGCGGGCGACGCCGAGGCCAATCACACCGACGAGGACTTCCTCAACGCCCTCGAGATCGGCATGCCTCCCACGGGCGGCATCGGCTACGGCATCGACCGTTTGGTCATGCTGCTGACCGACTCGCCCTCGATCCGCGATGTCCTGCTATTCCCGACCATGAAGCCTGAGAATAACTGATATTTTGAAAATGCTTTTAGCCCGCTAAATGCGGGCTAAAAGCATATATTAACATCTACTGATAAACCAATTTGAGGGAGATAGAAATGCTTTCTGTTACACAAAGAATAAAAACTGTCTCACAACCAAGAGGGGGATATCTTCCTGTCAAATCTTTGGAAAAAAGATATTATCGAGATGGCAATACGATTGATACCGCAAGCCAATCCTACAGAGCATATAGCAATATCCAAGGAATGGCGGTTGATTATTTGACAAGATTGATGTGCGGGTTCCCGGTAGAGAAGGTTTTTCGGATTTCAATAGCAGGAGCAAAAAAGGTAAATGAATATGAAAAGGCGATGACCCTATTAGAAAGAATAAAGGGGCTTGATTATGCCTCCATAATAGCAGCCTGTAAGCTAACGGGATATGATGTGGCATTCCGCAGAGGCCCTCTTTTCTTTTCAAGCGTCGATAATATCAATCCTGATAAAGAGATAGTTAATAACATTGAAATAATGGTAAAGAGAGGCATAAAGTTTCTTCTCAAACAAGGAAAAGTGCTTGATGTAGGTATTACCTTCGAAGGCGGATATAGTAAGCTCGTCAGTTCGGGGGATGGCGATTTCCTAACATCAGACGGGTTGTGGGATTTTAAGACGTCTACCTATGAGCCAAATTCCGCAGAAACGCTTCAAATCCTTATGTATTTTGCAATGGCAGTTCATTCAAAACAGAGCATCTATCAAAACATAAACAAAATTGGCCTATTCAACCCACTAAAAAACATTTTATATTTTATTCCTGTTGATTGTATCAAGGACGAAATCATGGCAACAGTTGGACACGATGTTTTAGGATATAACTATCCAGAAAACATGAGTAAATGGAGGGAAACAGAGGGAGAAGATAGTCAGGTCATTTTAGACTACATTAACCAAAAAGAAAGAGAGCTAACGCTGACTGACTTTGATCCAAATTGCTTTGAGGACGGAATACACGATATTTCAATTGATGATTATGGCACCTTTTGCCTGTCCTTTTTGAAAAGAGAGAGACCAAAACTATCGTATACAGAGAAAATTTTATTTCTTAAAAACAGCGATTTTTTAATGTTTATTTCAGCATCTGCTTCAGGTGAATATTATCTATTACACGGTGGGCATATAAAAAAACTGGATAAACCGGTTCGATATTATTATGATAATATGGCGAAATACGCAAATTCTGTTCTTTCAATTTTCGTGCCTTATTGGGAATTCTTGGAGGCGATTGGGAAAAAGCTTCGAAGGATAGAGCCAAACAAAGAATTGTTACAAAAAGGCGAATACGAAAAGGTAAATGCAATTAGAAAAGCAGGTGGACGCGAGATAATTAGTTTTGATAGTTATGTTGAGAAATTTGATTGGGATTACAAGAGTGCCATGTCGCGTTTTGAGGGAAGAGTCCACGGCTGTATTGTTGACTTAGATTATTCTAATCATATATATGTTAACCCGTATGATGGAACAATAACGCCATATCATGCAGAATCTATGGTCTCCAAACATGTTTATTCTAATTTGGCAAGTTTGATTGCTGATAAACGTCCTGAAATGTTGCCGGGTTTCGAAAATAGTCGAAAGGAAACAACTACGGCGCTGCCTCCTCAAAATGGGCTACAAGAAGAAAGCTTAGAGTTATTATTATCAGAAAAAATAGATACTACCAGCGAATTGGTTTATGATACAGGAATGTATGCGGCATCTAGAATCATGAGAGGGCTGCAGTACATTTATGATTTCAATTTGATTTGTGACTGGTACGACGATATCCTCTATTCCAATTCTTTACCTGAGCCAGAAAATAACTGAAAGCTGTTTCCATCATCGCCTCGCCTTTTTGGCGGGGCGATGTTTCACTTTTCTCGTGCATGGACGGAAACCGGCCCTCACTTGTGCAAAGGCGCCGCAGTGCAGCGGGTGGGGTTTGTCGTTTCCCCAAAGCCCTTGATGTGAAACCCGCCGTTGCGGGAGCGGGCGCGCTATGGTAGAATACCGACAAACGATCAAAGCGTGAGGAGGGGAGCGCTGTGCTGCTGTACCATTACTCCGTCGACTCCTATCAGGGCGGCGGAGAGCTGATCAACGATTTCAAAAACAACTTTCGGTTTGCCGAGCCTTTCCTGCTCGCGCTGGATAAGGGCGGAGATTGCTTTTGGAGCGTCTATTTTTCCGCCATGTCGTATGCGCGGGAGCTCTGCGCGCTGGGATTGAGAAAGCATGAAAATTACGCGAAGGACGCGGTCGAGGGGATCTTCGAATGTGTCAGAAGACGCGAGTTTCCCGCCGATTCTGCCAGCCGCGTCGGCTGCGTCTATTACTGCGAAAGCAAAGAGGAAGCCATCTCCTATCTGAAGGCGGACTGCATCGACAGCGGCGATTTTTCCGTCGAACAGGTCAAGCTGCTGGAGGTCGAGGTCGACGGCGCGCGCGTGTTTCGCTATGACCAGAGCTTTTATAACCGGGCCATCGACGCAATGGAGCAGAAGCGTGATCTCAATGCGGTGATCGCGCTGGCAAAAGCGTATTTCTCAAAGCAGCGAAGCGAGGAGCCGCTGATCGAGATCCTATCCGATGGGAAAAACCATGTCGTCCGGGAGATCCCGATCGTGTGAGGCTCGCCCCCGATCCGGGAAAGCGCCACACAGCCGGATGCGAAAATGCGGCTTGTTGACGGATCGGCGGCAAATGGGGTAAAATAATTCGAAAAGCAGCCGCGTACAAACATTTCACGGCGGTGCGGACGACAGAAGGAATCGGAAAGAGCACATGAAGAAGAACGAAACGATCGATCTGCATATGCATACGACGGTCTCCGACGGCACGGATACGCCGGAGGAGATCCTTGCGCGCGTCCGGGACGCCGGGATCGACCTCTTCTCGGTGACCGACCACGACGCGATCAAGGCCGCCGGGATCATCCCGGGCATCCTGTCAGACGGCGACCCGGCCTTCCTGCCGGGGGTAGAGCTTTCCTGCCGCGACGGGGAGGGGAAATACCATATCCTCGGCTACGGCTACGACCCTGCGGCCGAGCCGATCAACACCGTCGTCTCCGACGGCCACCGCAGGCGCATCGACAAGGTGAAATACCGTCTTGCCGCGCTGAAAAAGGAATACGGCTTTACCTTCCCGGACAAGGAACTCGAAAAGCTCTTCTCGCTCTACAACCCCGGCAAGCCCCACATCGGGAATCTGATGGTCAAGCTCGGTTATGTCAAAACGCGCGACGAGGCGATCCGGGATTATCTCAACAAGATCCGCACGCCCAGCGCCTACCTCCGCCCGGAGGAGGCGATCGAGGCGATCCTGGCCTCCGGCGGCGTCCCGGTGCTGGCGCATCCGACCTACGGCAGCGGCGAGGAGCTGATCCTGGGCGAGGAGATGGACGAGCGCCTCAAGCGGCTGACGGGCTTCGGCCTCAGGGGGCTTGAGATCTTTTACTCCGGCTTTACCGAGAAGATCCGCGCCCAGCTGCTCGGCTTGGCGGAGCAGTATGATCTGTATATCACGGCCGGGAGCGACTATCACGGCGGCAACAAGCTCATCGAGCTGGGCGATACCGGCCTTGAGGAGGGCATGCCCTTCCCGGCGGGGCTGCGGCGCTTCCTCGACGAGGTGGTAAACACTAGAAAGGCCTGAGCTCACGGCACGTCCGCGTACGCGCGGAGGGAAGGAAAAACATGGCGACAGAGGTTCAAAACAAGGCTGCGTGGGACGCGTCCCGCTTTGTCCTGCTCTCGGACTATGTGCCCGGGATCGTGCAGGAGATCCGCTATTTCTCAACCTATAATTTTGTGGGCGACCGGATCGACGGCTATGAGGAGCCCTGCGCCCTCGTGACGGTCGACGCGGCACGCGCGATCAAGGCCGTCGCAAGCCGGGCCAACGTCATGGGCTGGCGGCTGAAAATTTTTGACGCCTACCGTCCGGCCAATGCCGTGCGGCATTTCGTGATGTGGGGGCTCGAAGATCTCGACCAGCGCATGAAGCCGTTTTTCTATCCCACGCTCGAAAAGCAGGAGCTGTTCAGCCGTGGCTATATCGCGAGCCGCTCGAGCCACAGCCGCGGCAGCACCGTTGATCTGACGCTGCTGGACATGCAAAGCGGGAAAGAGCTGGACATGGGCAGCCCCTTCGACTTCTTCAGCGAGGTATCTCACCCGGATTACCGCGGCATCACGGACGAGCAGTACGCCAACCGGATGCGTCTGCGCGAGCTGATGACCGCCGGCGGCTTCTGCCCGATCGACTGCGAGTGGTGGCATTTCACGCTCGCGGACGAGCCGTTTCCGGACACATATTTTGAGTTTCCCGTTTCCACCGACCCGCTGAAAAGATAAGCTTTCGCGAACCGTCCCCCGGGGCGGAAACGGAACGCGGCTGCACCCATGACGGCGCGGCCGCGTTTTCCTGTTTTCAGACAGGGATGGAAGAAGAAAAATCTGTTGACTATATGACCTGAAATAAGGTAAAATAACTTGATAGGCACAAGCAAATGTTCTGCGACGGGAGGGACGGGCATGAGAGAGCTGAGGTTCAAAAACGCAAACGAGCTTTCCCACGCTTACATCCTCCTCTCCCCCTCGGCGGAGGAACGGAAAAAGACCGCGCTTGCGCTGGCCGCCGCCGCTGTGTGCACCGCGGGCGAAAACGTCCCCTGCGGGGCGTGCCGCGCCTGCCGCAAGGTGCGCGAGGGCATCCACCCGGACGTCATGACCGTCGGAAGACTGGCCGACGACAAGGGAAAGAAGAAGCGCGAGATCAGCGTAGATCAGATCCGCGCCGTGATCGCCGACTCCGTCGTGCTGCCGAACGAAGCCGAGCGCAAGGTCTATATCATCGACGAGGCCGATGCGATGAACGTCCCGGCGCAGAACGCGGCGCTCAAGCTGCTCGAAGAGCCGCCGCGCGGCGTCCATTTCCTCCTGTGCGCCTCAAACGCCGAGCAGCTGCTTGAAACGGTGCGCTCCCGCTGCGCGGAGATCGTCTGCGGCGCGGGGGAGGAAGAGCCCGATCCCGAGTCTGTCAAGCTCGCTTCCGCCTTTCTCCGGCGCTGCGCCGAAAAGGACGAGGCCCAGCTTTTTCGCTGGTGCGCCGCGAACGAGGGCATGGACAACGCCGCCGCGGTCGCGTTCGTCGAATGTGCGATCGAGCTGCTGACCGATATGCTGTGCAAAAGAAGAAGCGCTCTTTCCATGAGCGACAGGGAAGTATATGATCTCGAACAGTTGATGGAGACAGCTCTCGGTATGCTGCGCGTCAACACGGGCGTCAAGCAGGTCTTCGGTCTGCTTGCCGTCGCCGCGATCCGGGAATAAGAAATCAGAGGAAGAAAAATTGATCGAAGTAATCAGCGTTAAATTTAAAAACCGGGGCAAGTGCTATTTCTTTGCCCCCAACGGTCTGAAGATCCGAAACGGCGATAAGGTCATCGTCGAAACGGCAAAGGGACTTGAGATCGCCGACTGCTGCCACGGCAACCATATGGCCGAGGATACGTCCGTCGTCCAGCCGCTGCGCAATGTCGTCCGTATCGCCACGGTCGACGATCTGCGCGTGGAGGAGATCAACAAAAAGCGGGAAAAGGAAGCGCTTGTGATCTGCGCAAAAAAAATCGAGGAGCACGGTCTCGACATGAAGCTTGTCGATGTCGAGTGCAACTTTGAAGGCAACAAGACCACCTTCTTTTTCACGTCGAACGGCCGCGTGGACTTCCGCGATCTGGTCAAGGATCTCGCGGGCGTGTTCCGCAACCGCATCGAGCTGCGTCAGATCGGCGTGCGCGACGAGACGAAGATGCTCGGCGGCATCGGCATCTGCGGCAGACCCTATTGCTGCAGCCAGTTTCTCGACGATTTCCAGCCCGTCTCGACCAAGATGGCAAAGGTGCAGTCGCTCTCGCTCAACCCGGCGAAGATCTCCGGCGCGTGCGGAAGACTGATGTGCTGTCTGCGCTATGAACAGGCGGCGTACGAGGATCTGGTCAAAAAGGTGCCCAAGCAGGGCGCCTTCGTCGAGACGATCGACGGCTACGGCACCGCGGTCCAGGTCAATCTCCTGCGCCAGACGGTCAAGGTCCGGCTCGACTCCGACAACGACGACAGCCTGCATCTCTACAAGGCCAACGAACTGTGCGCCGTGCCCGGCGGACGGCCGAAGGACGGCGAGACGCCGCCCCATGTGCTGAACTATGTCCCCGAGGAGCCCGAGGAGGAGATCGAAGAGACCGATCCCTGGGCCGTGCCCTCAATGGTCGTGCCCGAGATCAAGGAAGAGAGCCGAGAGAGCGCCAAAAGCTCCCGCAGCGAACGCAATCGCCGCCGCCGCAAAAAGAGCGGTGAGAGGGCCGGCGAGAAGGCCGCGGAGAAAACCGGCGGCGAGAAGAACGGCGCCCAAAAAGCCGAGAAGGCCGAGGTCCGGCCGGAGCGTGTCAGCGACGGGAAAAAGCCGCAGCGCGGCGACAAGCCCGGCAAGGCGACCGTAAAGCCGGTCAAGATCGAGGCGAAGAGCGAAAACGCCGCAAACGCCGCGACGGAAAAGAGCGAAAACCGCCGCTCCCGCAGCCGTCGCCGCCGTCCGCGCGGCAGCAAGCCCAAGACCGACACCGCCGAATAAGACGTTCATCCCTGTAAAGAACGGCTTCGGACAGAACGGCAAGGCAACACGCTTGTGGGGATAACAGCTCGCTATTGCCCCACAATTTAACCGCTTGTGGCAAATCAAGAAACGATTCAATTGATTTATGAACAAAAAGTGGGGATCTTGCGTAAAACCGTTGTTTTGAAACAAGCTTTTTTGTAAACTCTTGACGAAATCGATCGGAAGTTGTATTATTAGCCTGTATTCAAGCACCTAATCTGTTCCCAATTTGAGGAGGAAGATCAATGAGTTTGATACCTGAGGTCAAATGCCGCCGCTGCGGCGAGCGCTTCTCTTCCTTAAGAAGCCGCTGCCCGAACTGCGGTACGCGCCGCGTTGCGCAGAGCAGCCGTACTCCGAGCGCTACTCCCGGCACTGTCAGCGGAACCGCTTCCTATGAGCGTGCCGGCACCAATACAAGATGGCAGATGATTTTCGGTCTGATCCTGGTCGTGGCCGTGATCCTGGCGGTCATCGTGATGGTCTCCACCAGCCTGAACGGGACCGACGTTTCGATCAAGCCGAACAGGCCTGCCGCCTCCACTCCTTCTCCGACGCCCAACGACGCGCCGGTGGTCGAGGCTGTCCCGACGCCCACGCCCACGCCTCCTCCCACGGTCGAGGTGCTGCAGATCCGCTATAACGACGACGAGAGAGAAGAGTTCACGATATCTCCCGGCGAGGTCGTTCCGATCAACGCCTATGTCTCTCCGCTGACGATCACCGACAAGGTCAAGTGGACCAGCGACGATCCCGATGAGGAATACTTTATCATCACCGTGGATCCGGACGACGGCAACAAGATCACCGTCGAATGCCTGAAGTATTCCGAAACTCCGCTGAACATCTATGCCGAGATCTTCGGCAAGAAGGTCGGATGTATCGTCCGCTTCAGAAGAGCCTGACGCATGCTTGCATATAACAGAGGCCGCAAAAGCGGCCTCTGTGTTTTTTCAATATTTTTGTGCGGTTTTCCGCCTTGACAAGTCCGAATAATATGATTTAATGGACTCATCAAGTCTCCTGTTTTCTCCCGGGAAAACAGCTGTTAACAACGCTTCATTTCGGAGGTGATCGCATGGAGGAAGCTTCCAACGTCCTCTTTCGGATCGGCCCGCTGGAGGTGACGAGCGCCGTCACGACCATGTGGGCGATCATTTTTGTTTTGACGGTTCTTTCCTGGCTGGCCACGCGCAGTCTCAAGGAAGTGCCCGGCCCGCTGCAGAGCGCCGCGGAGATCACGGTGGACAAGCTGAGAGGCTATTATGAAGGCCTGCTCGGAAAGAAGAACGCCCGCAAGTATTTCCCCATCTTTGCCACGTTTTTCATCTATATCATCGTCTGCAACTATTCCGGGCTGCTGCCCGGCGCGGGGCATATCCGCGGCTTTGCGCTGCCGACGGCAAGCCTGTCCGTTACGGCGGGCCTCGCCACGATCGCCTTCTTCACAACGCATGTCATCGGCGTGAAGGAGCGTGGGCTGAAGCATTATCTTCTCAGCTTTGCCCAGCCGCTGTATCTCTGCTTTCTGATGCTGCCGCTGAATCTGATCGAGCAGTTTGTCCGTCCCGCCTCGCTTGCGCTGCGACTTTACGGCAACATGTACGGCGAGGAGACCGTGACGGAAAAGCTGTATGAGATCTTCCCGATCGGCGTGCCGCTGATCGTTCTGCATGCTGCAGGCCATGGTCTTCACGATGCTGCTCTCCATTTATGTTTCGGAAGCGGCCGAGGAAGAGTAAAAACAAGAAAAGAGAAAACACAAGTATTTAGGAGGAACTTACAATGGCATCTGGAACTATCGCACTGGCAGCCGCGCTCGCGCTGGCTCTCACCGCCTTCGGCACCGCAATCGGACAGGGCTGGACCGCTTCAAAGGCTATGGACGCGATCGCCCGTCAGCCAGAGGCCGCCGGCAACATCCGCGGCGCGCTCGTCATTTCCCTGGCGCTGATGGAAGCGCTGACGATCTACGGCATGCTGGTCGCCTTCATGCTGATCGGCAAGATCTTAACACCTATTCGGAGGAAGCTGTGGAATGTTAAGCATCAACATTTCAGAACTGATCTGGACGATCATCAACTTCTTCCTGCTGTATTTCCTGCTCAAGCATTTCCTGTACGACCCCGTGGTGCGCTTTCTCGACGCGCGTGAGGCGCGTGTAAACGAGGCGCAGGCCAAGGAAGACGCGGCCCGTGCCGAGCGCGAGGAGAGCGCACGGCAGATCGAGGAGGAGAAGTCTCTCCGCCGCGAGGAAGCCAGGGGGATCGTGGACGCTTCCCACGCCAAGGACCGCGAGGAGAGCCTTGCCGCCCAGAGCAAGGCGAGGGCCGAGGGGGAAAAGTCCCTGGAGAGCGCGGGCGAGCAGATCCGTGCCGAGGGCGAGCGGGCGCGTGCCGCGCTCGACGCCGAGACGGACGAGCTTGCCGCCATGCTTGCCGAAAGGCTGCTTGCAGAAGGAAAGAACGAGCCGTAAGCGGGTTTGAAGTGCCCCTCAAGGGGCGCGGCCGCATACGGCATTGCCACCAAAACAGCGGGAAGGAGGGATGAGAAGGACATGAGCGGTTGGAACATCCTATACGGACTGATCAATTTTGCGATCCTCGCTGCCGTGCTGTATGTGATCGGCAGGAAGATCGTTTTCAAAGGATACCGGGATCATCGTGATTCGGTCGAGCAGGCGCTTGCGCATGCCGACGAGGCGGAGAAGAACGCCAAGACCCTTCTCGACAGCATCCCGGACGAAAAGGCGGAGGGCGAGCGCGCCTGTCGCGAGATCCTCTCGGCGGCAGAGGCTGCGGCCGCAGAGAACAGCCGCCTTTCGCGTGAAAAGGACGCCGAGGCTGCCCGTCAGCTCAAGGCGGAACTGAATAAAAAAGAGCGTCTGCTGCGCGGAGATGAGCGCAGAAGCGTCAGCGCGGCCGCGGCCGGGAGCATTACCGGCGCCGCCGGAACGCTGCTTGCCGGCGAGCAATACGCCTCCGCCAGACGCGCGCTGATGGAGCGGCAGATCGACGCCTTTATCCGCGATTATCGCCCCACGGGCGGTGAGCTTGAATGCTTTGCCGCCGACGGAAAGGCGAAGGTGCGCGTCCACTTTGCCGAAGAAGCGGCAAAGGGCGACGATGCGCGCATCGAGCGCGCGATCGCATCCGCGATTGAAAAGACGCTCGGCAAGCCGATCCCGACGGAACTGGAAAGCGGGGTCGATCCGGCGCTGATCGGCGGTCTTACGATCGAAACGGGCGACACCGTCTTTGACGGCAGCCTGTCCGGCATGCTGCGCCGCGCAAAGGAAGAGCTCTCTTCCGCCGGCTCGGCCGAGGGCGAGCTGTCCAAAGCACTGCGCGAAAAGCTCGGCACGATCGAGGGCGGCATGAACGTCTATCAGATCGGGCATGTGGCTTCGCTGTCCGACGGTATCTGCAGCGTCACGGGCCTTTCCGACGTCATGGCCGGCGAGATGCTGGCCTTCCGCGGCGCGCTGCGCGGCATGGTCATGGACCTGCGCGAGGGCAGCGTCGGCGTGGCGCTTCTCGGCAACTATGACGATGTGCGCGAGGGCGACACCGTTTTGCGCACCCGCCGCGTGATGGAGGTCCCTGTGGGCGAGGCGATGCTCGGCCGCGTGGTCGACACGCTCGGCCGTCCCGTCGACGGCAAGGGCGAGATCCGCGCCGAGGGAACCCGTCCGGTCGAAAGCCCGGCGCCCGGCGTCATCGAACGCCGCCCGGTGTCCGTGCCGATGATGACCGGCATCAAGGCGATCGACTCGCTGATCCCGATCGGCCGCGGCCAGCGCGAGCTGATCATCGGCGACCGCCAGACCGGCAAGACCGCGATCGCTGTCGACACGATCTTAAACCAGCGCGACAAGGACATGATCTGTATCTATGTCGCGATCGGCCAGAAGGAGTCGACCGTGGCCTCCGTCGTCGACAGGCTTGAAAAGAGCGGGGCGATGGACTATACCATCGTCGTGTGCGCCAACGCCTCCGAGCCGGCGCCGATGCTGTATCTCGCGCCCTATGCCGGCGCGGCGATGGGCGAGTATTTCATGTACAAGGGCCGCGACGTGCTGATCATCTATGACGATCTGTCCAAGCAGGCCGTGGCATACCGCGAGATCTCGCTGCTGCTGCACCGTCCGCCCGGACGCGAGGCCTATCCCGGCGACGTCTTTTACCTGCATTCAAGACTGCTCGAGCGCGCCGCGCGCCTCAACGAGGCCGCCGGCGGCGGCAGCATGACGGCGCTTCCGATCATCGAGACCCAGGCGGGCGACATCTCCGCCTATATCCCGACGAACGTCATTTCCATCACCGACGGACAGATTTTCCTCGAGACCGATCTGTTCAACGCCGGCGTCCGTCCGGCCGTCAACGTGGGCCTTTCGGTCTCACGTGTCGGCGGCGCGGCCCAGCTCGGCGCGATGAAGCAGGTGGCGGGGCGCCTGCGTATGGATCTGGCCCAGTACCGCGAGCTGGCGGCTTTTTCCCAGTTCGGCTCGGATCTGGACAAGACCACGCGCGCGACGCTGCACCGCGGCGACAGAATGACGGAGCTGCTCAAGCAGGGACAGTACGCGCCCATGAGCGCCGCCGACCAGATCATCTCGATCTATTCTGCCGCCGAGGGCTTCTGCGACGGCATCGAGCTCGGGGACGTCGCGCGCTATGAAGCGGGGCTGATCCCTTATGTCCACATGCGTTTCCCGGAATTTGAGAGCATCGTCCAGACAGGGAGAAAGCTCGATCGCGATCAGCTTGCGCTCCTGCGCGAGGCGATCGGCGCCTATACGGCGGAATTCCATTAAAAAAACATCGAGACCTGACGGAAGGAGGGAGAGAGCATGGCCAACGTCCGGGCGATCCGCGCGCACATCAAAAGCGTGGAGAGCACGCGCAAGATCACAAAATCCATGAAGATGGTCGCTGCGGCCAAGCTCAAACGCACGCAGCAGTCCATGATCTCCCTTCAGCCCTACGCCGCAGCGGCATACGAGATGCTCTCGCGCGTCAGCGCCGATCCCTCGGTGCGCGACAATCCTTTCCTGCGCGAGCGGGAAGTGAAAAAGGTGCTCTATGTGCTCTTCGTCGGCAACCGCGGGCTGTGCGGCGTATACAACACGGCGCTTTTGAAGTTTGCCGAGAACCGTCTTGCGCGCGAGGAGCGCGACGCCTCGCTCCTCGTCTGCGGGCGCTGGGGGCGCGATCTTCTCGCCGCGTCCTCGCTGCCGGTCACGGGCACGCTCCCGGAGCTGCCCGACGCGCCTGCCATGGAGGAGGTCAAGGCGATCTCCGATGATCTCAAAGCGCGGTATCTTTCCGGCGAGGCGGATGAGATCGTGCTTCTCTATGAGCACTACGCCTCCGCACTGCGGCAGGAGCCCTGCGCGAAAAAGCTGCTCCCGGTCGATCCGCCGGCGGGCGGCGCGGGTGAAAAGAGCGTCATCCTCGAGCCGGACGGAAAGTCCCTGGTGGACAGCCTCGTCGAGCTGTATATCGACAACGCGGTCCGCGCCGTCGTACTGGAGGCAAAGACCGGCGAGCACTCCGCACGGATGACGGCGATGACCGCCGCCTCCGACAACACCGAGCAGTTGCTCGCAAAGCTCAATCTTGAGCTGAACCACGCGCGCCAGTCCGCGATCACCACGGAGATCTCCGAGATCGTCGGCGGCGCAAACGCTTTGCAGTCAGGTAAGGAGGGAAAGCGTGGATAAAGGTGAAGTCAAAAGAGTCATCGGCCCGGTGGTCGATGTCCAGTTTGCCCCGGAGGATCTGCCGGAGCTGTATAACGCCATTGAGATTGAGCTGCCCGACCGCAAGGTGACGCTCGAAACCGTCCAGCAGACCGGCGGCGGCGTCGCAAGATGCATCGCGCTGTCCGCGACGGACGGGATCTCGCGCGGCATGACGGCGCGCAACACCGGCGCGTCGATCACGATGCCGGTCGGCGAGGCTACGCTTGGCCGTATGTTCAACGTCGTGGGCGATCCGATCGACGGCAAGGGAGAGGTCAAGGCCGAGATGCGCCTGCCGATCCACCGCGAGCCGCCCTCCTTTACCGAGGTGCGCCCCTCGACCGAGGTGCTGGAGACCGGCATCAAGGTTGTCGACCTGCTCGCGCCGTATGCCAAGGGCGGTAAGATCGGGCTCTTCGGCGGCGCTGGCGTGGGCAAGACCGTGCTGATCATGGAGCTCATCCGCAACATCGCCTATGAGCACGGCGGCTACTCCGTGTTCGCCGGCGTCGGCGAGCGCAGCCGCGAGGGCAACGACCTTTGGAACGAAATGAACGAGTCCGGCGTCATCAACAAAACGGCGCTGGTCTTCGGCCAGATGAACGAGCCGCCCGGAGCGCGTCTGCGCGTTCCGCTCTCGGGCCTTACGATCGCCGAGGATTTCCGCGACCGCAGCGGCCAGGACGTGCTGCTGTTCATCGACAACATTTTCCGCTTTACCCAGGCCGGCTCCGAGGTATCCGCGCTGCTCGGCCGCATGCCCTCGGCCGTCGGCTATCAGCCGACGCTGGCCACCGAAATGGGCATGCTTCAGGAGCGCATCACCTCGACGACGAAGGGCTCGGTCACGTCGGTGCAGGCGATTTATGTGCCGGCCGACGACCTGACCGACCCCGCCCCGGCGACCACCTTTGCCCATCTCGACGCGACGACCGTGCTCTCGCGCTCGATCGCGGAGCTCGGCATCTATCCGGCGGTCGACCCGCTTGACTCGACCTCTCGCATCCTCGACCCCGCCGTGATCGGCAAAGAGCACTATGAGACGGCCCGCGCCGTGCAGAGCGTGCTGGAAAAATATCGCCAGCTGCAGGACATCATCGCCGTGCTCGGCATGGACGAGCTCGGAGCGGAGGACCGCGCGGTCGTAAACCGCGCCCGCCGCATCCAGCGCTTCCTCTCCCAGCCCTTCCACGTGGCGGAGAACTTTACCGGCATGGAGGGACGCTATGTGAAGATCGAGGACACGATCAAGGGCTTCCAGGCAATCCTCGGCGGCGACGTCGACGACCTGCCGGAGCAGGCCTTCCTGCTTTGCGGCACGATCGACGAGGTCATCGCAAAGCGCGGCGAATATTAAAAGAGGGACTGCAAGATGGAAGATCGGATCGCGCTCGAGATCGTCACCGCGGACGGCGTTGTGCTGCAAAGACAGGTCAACTATGTCTCGATCCCGACGCCGGACGGCTCGGTCGGCATCCTCGCCGATCATGCGCCGATGCTCTGCGCCGTGGGAAAGGGCGTCATCCGCTGCCGCTTTGAGGGCGCCCGGACGGCTTCTGTTTCGGTACAGGGCGGCGTGGCCAGCGTTGACGACAACAAGCTTGTGATCCTCGCCGAAGAGGCGCGGATGCAGGAATAGAGAAACGGGAACGCCCTAAAGGGCGCGCAGATTAGGGAGACGACAGGTTTTGAACGGACCTTTTCCGCCCATACTTCACAGAAAAAACCGGAAATACGTCAAGTATTCCCGGTT
>ONSW01000077.1 GCA_900320595.1 uncultured Eubacteriales bacterium
GTGCGCCGTGCGCAACGGCGAGATCCTCGGCCGCGTCGAGCTGCCGCTCGCGGGTCTGATGAACCCGCTGAGCGCCGAGGAGATGAGCGAAAAGATCGCTGCGCTCTCTCGCGCCTGGGCCGAGATCGGCTGCGACATCGTGTCCCCCTTCATGACAATGGCGCTGATCCCTCTGGCCTGCCTGCCGGAGCTGCGTCTGACCGACCGCGGCCTTGTCGACTGCACGAAGTTCTGCTTCTCGCCGCTGGAAGTGGACGAGTAAAACATCCGACTATCAAAAAAGGAAGCTGTGAGAGCTCTCACAGCTTCCTTTTTTCATGGTTGAATTACAGCAGTGCTTCCGCCTTCAGCTCCGGGCTGACGGTCTCCTCGCTCGTGGCGGTGATCGCCCCGGCTCTTACCGCGGCAAGCGCGGCGTCCGCCAGGTCAAGTCCGCTGACACCCGCCCAGACGATCGCTGCCGTCGCCGCGTCGCCCGCGCCGGTCGTGTTGACGACCTTCGCCGGCTCACAGGGCAGGAGCACGCGTTCGTCCCCGCTCGCCGAGAGGAGCCCGGCGCTGCCGAGACTGATAAAGGCCCGCCCGACGCCCGCGCCGAGCAGCGCCTCGGCGCATTCCTCGGCCGTCTCCTTCCCGGTCAGCGCACGCGCCTCGACCAGGTTGGGCTTGATCGCCGCAAGGCGGCCAAGCACCGCGGAAAAGTGCAGCGCCTTCGCCCCGGAGACCGGGTCGGCATACAGCGGCGCAGTGACGCAGCCGCACAAAAACGCGATCGTCTCCTCGCTGAGGTTGCCGTCCAGCACGACGGCGTCGGCGGCGTTCAGCTCCCCCAGGAGGGGACGAAGATAGTCCGGCGTGAGGGCGGAGACGATGTCCATGTCGGCGATGGCGGCGTCCATCTCTCCCCTGCCGTCGGTCATATACAGATAGACCGAGCCGCGCGCGCCGGGAACAGTGCGCGAAAGGGAGACGTCCACGCCGCAGCTCATACAGCTCTCCAGCACGCCGGCGGAGAGCAGGTCCTCCCCCACGGCGGTGATAAAGCTTACCTCCAGCCCCAGACGCGCCAGGTCGCAGGCGATGTTGCGCCCGACGCCGCCGTGGCGGATCGTGACGCGGCCGGGATTGGAGTCATGGCGGACAAGCGGGCGCGAAGGCGCGCCGCCGATATCGGTGTTCGCGCCGCCGACGACGATCACACGTCGACGTGCCATATGTTCTGCGCGTATTCGCGGATCGCGCGGTCAGCGGCAAAGAAGCCGCTCTTCGCGGTGTTCATGATCGCAAGACGGGCGAGCTCGTCCTCGTCGGCGAGACGCTCGTAGAGGCGCTTCTGCGTGTCGGCATAAGCACGGTAGTCCGCGATCAGCATGTACTGGTCGCCGCCGTAGAGCAGCATGGACACGAGATCGGAATAGCTCTTGCCGTCGCGGAAGCCCTGGGAGAAGCGGTCGAGCACGCGCTGGATCTCCCAATCCTGGGAGGCGACGCGCGCGGGATCATAGCCCTGCTGTCTCAGACGGGCGATCTCATCGGTGTGCAGGCCGAAGAGGAACATGTTCTCATCGCCGAGCCGCTCGTACATCTCGACGTTCGCGCCGTCGAGCGTGCCGATCGTAACGGCACCGTTCATCATCAGCTTCATGCAGCCGGTGCCGGAGGCTTCCTTGCCGGCGGTGGAGATCTGCTCGGACACCTGGGCGGCGGGCATGATGGCCTCGGCCGCACTGACGCGGTAGTTCTCCACGAAATAGACCTGCAGCTTGCCGCGGCAGGCGGGGTCGTTGTTGATGTCGTTCTGCATGCTCAGCAGCAGCTCGATGATGCGCTTGGCCGTCTTGTAGCCCGCGGCGGCCTTGGCGCCGAAGACGAAGGTGCGCGGCGTAAAGTCGCGGTTGGGGTCGTCATGCAGCTGCAGCTGCAGGCTTGCGATGTGCATCGCGCACAGCAGCTGGCGCTTGTACTCGTGCAGACGCTTGACCTGGACGTCCATGATCCCCTCGGGATCGAAGGTAAAATTGTCGTTGCGGCGGGCAAAGTCGGCAAAGCGGCGCTTGTTCTCACGCTTGATGGCCAGCACGCGGCGGCGTACCTCCTTGTCGTCGGCAAAGCGTCAGGTATTCCTCGCCGCCCAGCAGCTCACAGATCAGGCCGTGCAGGCCGGGGTTGATCTGGGCGAGCCAGCGGCGGTGGTCGATCCCGTTGGTGACATAGGTAAAGTGGTCGGGGCGCAGCGAGCAGAGGTCACGGAAGAGGTCGTTGCGCAGGATCTCGCCGTGCAGGCGGGACACGCCGTTGACCTTATAGCAGGCCGCAAGGCAGAGATTGGCCATCAGCACCTGGTTGTCGCGGATGATGAGGTTGCGTCCCACGCGCTCGTCCTGGCCAAAATTATAAATCAGGTAGTTGACCCAGCGGCGGTTGATCTCACAGAGGATCTCCCAGATGCGGGGCAGCAGCTGCTGGATGATCTGCTGGGGCCAGCGCTCCAGCGCCTCGCTCATGACCGTGTGGTTGGTATAGGCCACGCTCTTCTTCACGATCTCCCAGGACTCGTCCCAGCCCAGGCCGTGCTCGTCCATGAAGAGCCGCATCAGCTCGGGGATAATCAGCGTCGGGTGCGTATCGTTGATCTGGATCGTGTGGTGCTCGCCGAAGGAGCGGATGTCGCCCCACTTTTCGATGTGTTTGCGCACGATGTCCTGCGCGGTGGCGGAGACGAAGAAATACTGCTGCTTGAGACGCAGGATCTTGCCCTCGAGCTTCTCGTCGGCGGGATAGAGCACCTTGGTGATGACCTCGGCCATCGTGCGCTCCTCCAGGCTCTTGACGTACTCGGCGTTGGAGAAGAGATACATGTCGAGCTGGCTGGGGCTCTTCGCGTCCCAGAGACGCAGCTTGTTGATCTCCTTGCCCTCATAGCCCGCGATCAGCATGTCGCGCGGGATCGCGATGACGGGCGTGTAGTCGGTATGCTCGGCCTTGTAGTGGCCGTAGCTGTCCCAGTGCGCAGAGATCTGGCCGCCGAAGCGGACCTCGACCGCATCGTCATAGCGCGGGACGAGCCAGCCCTCGGCCGCAAGGCGCCAGTTGTCGGCGACCTCGGTCTGGCGGCCGTCTGAAAATTTCTGTTTGAAAATGCCGAGCTCATAGCAGATGGAATAGCCCGTGGCCTCCATGCCGAGCGTGGCCATGCTGTCCATATAGCAGGCGGCAAGACGGCCCAGGCCGCCGTTGCCGAGGCCCGCGTCGGGCTCGGTCTCAAAAATGTCCGTGGCGTTCTTTCCCATGTCCTCCAGCGCGCCGACAAGCGCCTCGGAAATGCCGAGGTTGAAGGCGTTCTTCATCAGGCTGCGGCCCATGAGGAATTCCATGGACATGTAATGTACTTCTTTTTTCTTGGCACGCGGGCTTTCGACCGCGAGCAGGCGGCTCATGATCTCGCGGATCACCATCGCCGAGGCCTGGAAGATCTGGTCGTCGGTGGCGGTCTCGCTCGTCACGGCAAAATACGCGCAGAGGCGATCCTCTATCGCGCTTCTCACTTCATCTTTGGATATCTGGCTGGTCAAATTCGTGTCCTCCGAAATCTGTCTTGCGGTTTGCTTTGCCCGCGGGAGTCCGAAGCGGACCCCCGCGGGCTCGTATAATCGTTGCTATACGAAACGCCGATAAAACGCTATTTGGCGCTGCGTATCAAATGTGGCTGCTCTTGGGGATGACGAGAGGCAGACGCTCGTTGCCCTTCAGGGCGGTGTCGGGCGCGATCACGCAGTCCTTGTCGGCGATCACGCAGTCAAGCTGCGCGCCCTTGCCTATCACGGTGCGGCGCATGATCACGCAGTCCTTGAGATGGGCGCCCTCCTCGACGACGACCTCGGAGGAGAGGATACTGTTCTCCACCGTGCCGAGGATGCGGCAGTTGTCGCCGATCAGGCTGTTCGACGAGACGGCGTTTTCGCCGTAATAGGTGCTCACCAGCGAGTGGTGGCGGGTGCGGATCGGACGCTCCGGTGCGAAGAGATCATGCCGCTTGTCGGAATCGAGCATATCGCGGTTCGCGCGGTAGTACAGATCGACCGAGCGGATGGGCATGTAGTAGCCCTCGTGCAGATAGACGCCCATCTTGCCGCCCGCGGCGAGATAGGCCGCCAGCGCGTCGCGGTGGAAGCGGTAATGGTTCTCCGCCGCGCAGGCGTCCATCATGCGGACGAGCAGCTCCTTGTCGATGATGTAGCCCTCCATCGAGGTATAGCCCTCTTCGTCGCCCTCGCGGTAGAAGCGCGCGGTCTTGACAAAGCCGTCCTCGCCGACGAGATAGCGGTGCTGCGCGGTGGGCGGGGTGTGGGTGCTGCAGATCGCGGTGATCGGCGCGCCGGAGCGGATGTGCTGCTCGCCGGCGGCGTTCAGATCAAGGTTGGCGCACATGTTGCCCAGCAGCAGCACGACATACTTCTGCGGGATGTCGCGGATATAGTCGCCCACGCCGTTGAGCGCTTCCATCGTGCCGAAGTAGTTGCCGCTGTGGTAGCCGGGCATGCCGAACGGGGGCAGCAGACGGACGCCGCCGTCCTTGCGGCTCATGTCCCAGGACTTGCCGTTGCGGATGTGGTCCATCAGCGACTGGTAATCGCGCTGCATGATGACGCCGACGTCATGGATGCCCGCGTTCATCAGCGAGGAGAGGGAGAAGTCGATCACGCGGTAGCGGCCGAAGATCGGCATCGAGGCCGCGGTGCGGTGGGTGACAAGCTCACGCAGCTCGGGCGCGGCGCTGTAGGCAAAGATAATTCCGTGAAAATCTTTCATGGCTCAAACCTCCTCGCCGTTGTAGATCATGGCGGCGGCCGGAACGACGGCGCCGTCGCGGATCGTGATGTTCGGTCCGCAGGTCGCAACGCTCCAGCTCTCCGTTCCGTCGGGAGCGGCGCCGATGTGCGCGCCCTTGCCGATGACGGTGTTCTCGCCGACGATCGCGTATTCCACGACCGCGCCGTCCTCGACGACGGCGCCGGGCATCAGCACGCTGTAGAGCACCTTTGCGCCTTCGCCCACCCGGACGGAGGACGAGAGCACGGAGTTCTCGACCTCGCCGTAGATCTCACAGCCCTCGGTGACGATCGAATGGATGATCTTCGCGTCCTTGCCGGCGTAGTGCGGCGGGCAGATCGGGCTGCGCGAGCTGATGGGCCACTCGGGATCAAAGAGGTTTATAAGATCCGTCGAGAGCATGTCCATATTGGCGTCCCACAGCGAGGTGATCGTGCCGACGTCGCGCCAGTAGCCCTGGAAGCGGTAGGCCAGCATCCGCTCGCCCGCGGCGAGCATCTTCGGGATGATATTCTTGCCGAAGTCCTTGCTGGAGTTCGGGTCGTTCTCATCGGCGATCAGCGCCTCGCGCAGCTTCTTCCAGTTGAATATGTAGATGCCCATCGAGGCGAGATCGCTCTTGGGCTGCTTGGGCTTTTCTTCAAATTCGGTGATGAAGTCGTGCTCGTCCACGCTCATGATGCCCATACGCGTGGCCTCGGCCATCGAGACCTGCTGCACGGCGATCGTGCAGGCGGCGCCGGAATCCAGATGGGCGCGAAGCATCTCGGCATAGTCCATCTTGTAGATGTGGTCGCCGGAGAGGATCAGCACGTTGTCCGGATCGTACATCTCGATAAAGGCGATGTTCTGGTAGATGGCGTTGGCCGTGCCGGAGAACCAGGAGCCCTGCTCATGCGCGCCGAGATAGGGCGGCAGGATGTACACGCCGCCGTCGGAGACGTCGAGGTCCCAGGGCTGGCCGTTGCCGATGTAGCTGTTGAGCTTCAGCGGGCGGTACTGGGTCAGCACGCCGACGGTGTCGATGCCGGAGTTTGCGCAGTTGGAAAGGGGGAAATCAATGATGCGGTACTTGCCGCCAAAGGGAACGCTCGGCTTTGCCACGTCCTGCGTCAGCGCGTACAGGCGCGAGCCCTGTCCGCCGGCGAGGAGCATGGCAATACAGCTTTTCTTCATTCTTCCACGCTTCTTTCTTCTGATTTGATTTTCCGTTTTTCAAAGGGGGAAAAGACGCGCCGTCTTATTTCCCCTGATTGAACTCGTTCATGGCCCTGTCCGGGCCGTTTTCGATGTAGCACACGGCGGCCTTTGCCGCGCGCTGCGCCGCATCGGTGAGCGCATCTAAGTCCTGCCCCGTGACGCGGGAGAGCACCCAGTCGCGCATGTCATAGTCCTCGTGCGGCTTGCCGCCGACGCCGAGACGGATGCGGGGGAAATTCTCGCCGCCGAGAGCGGAGATGATGCTCTTCAGGCCGTTGTGCCCGCCGGCCGAGCCGCTGCGGCGCACGCGGAGCCGTCCGATCGGCAGCGCGGTCTCGTCCGAGACGACGATGACCTTTTCCGCCGGGATCTTGTAATTCATGAGCAGCACGTCTTCATTCCCGACGGTGCAGCGCCCCGTCAGGGCGTGGAACTTGAGCTTATTGATCGCGGTGCCGGTCAGCTTTTCCATCGCGTCGGCGGCAAGGAAGCCGGCGTTGTGGCGCGTGTTTTCATATTCCCGTCCCGGGTTGCCCAGGAACACGACGAGCCAGCTTACCCCGCCTGCTTTTCGGAAAAACATGCTTGTATTCGCTCCTGAAAGATCAGTCAAACAGATTGGAGATCGAGACCTCCTCGTAGATCCTGCGGATCGCCTCGGCAAACACGGAGGCGGTGGAGAGGTAACGGATCTTGTCGCACTTGGGCTTGTCGGCGGGATAGGGGATCGTGTCGAGGAAGAGCAGCTCCTTGATGCAGCTGTTCTCGATGCGGTCGAGCGCCGGGCCGGAGAGCACGCCGTGCGTGGCGCAGGCGTAGACTTCCTTCGCTCCGCCGATCTCGGAGATCGCCTTGGCGGCGCCGACGAGAGAGCCGGCCGTGTCGACGATGTCGTCGAGCAGGATGCACTTCTTGCCCTCGACGTTGCCGATGATGTTCATGACTTCGCTCTGGTTGGCCTTTTCGCGGCGCTTGTCGACGATCGCCATGTTCACGCCCAGCTTCATCGAGAAGGCGCGGGCGCGGGCGGTGCTGCCGACGTCGGGGGAGACGACCATGATCTCCTCGTTGCTCTTGCCGAACTGCTTGATATAGTGCTTGGCAAACAGGTGGGCGCCCATCAGGTTGTCCACGGGGATGTCAAAAAAGCCCTGGATCTGGGCGGCGTGAAGGTCCATCGTCAGGACGCGGTCGGCGCCGGCGGCGGTGATCAGGTTCGCCACGAGTTTGGCCGAGATCGGATCGCGGCTCTTGGCCTTGCGGTCCTGGCGGGCATAGCCGAAATAAGGGATCACGGCGGTGATGCGGCCGGCGGAGGCACGGCGCATCGCGTCGATCATGACCAGCATCTCCATCAGGTGGTCATTGACCGGGTTGCAGGTGGACTGCACGATAAAGACGTCCTTGCCGCGGACGGGCTCCGCCACGGAAATGGAGCACTCGCCGTCGGCGAACTGGGAAACGGAGGCATCGCCGAGCTTGGTGTAAAGCTGGCTGCAGATCTCTTCGGCCAGCTCGGGGTTGGAATTGCCGCAGAACACTTTGATTTCTTTGCCGTGTGCGATCATCTTTTTTCTCCTCATATCATTTATTCTCCGCCGCTTTTCCCGGCGCGGCGGGAGGACATTATCATACAGAATAAGTTTACCATACTTTTGCCTTGAAGGGAAGAGAAAAAGCCCTCTTTGCAAGGCAAAAAAGCTGATAAAATTACGGATTTACAAGTCATGGAATTTTGTATATAATATTGAAGTTAAGACTGATCATCAGGAGTAGGGAACAAAATGCTTGAATTTGAAGAATATAAAGCCAAACTGAACGCCGCCAAGCCCACGCTCGAGGTGCTGCGCGGCGCGCTGAAGCTTGAGCCCGCCCGCAAGGAGATCGAAGAGCTCGAGGCGATGAGCGCGCGCGACGGCTTCTGGAACGACGTGGAGAAATCCCAGAAGGTGCAAAAGCGCCTCAAGACCCTCAAGGGAAAGGTCGAGAGCTATGAAAAGCTCTGCGCCTCGTGGGACGATATGTATACGCTGTGCGAAATGGCCATTGAGGAGAACGACGAGTCGATGCTCTCCGAGCTGCAGAGCGAGTTTGCCGCTTTCTCGGAAAAGGCCGAGTCGATGCGTCTCTCGACGCTCTTAACCGGCGAATACGACGCGAACAACGCGATCCTGACCTTCCACGCCGGCGCCGGCGGGACCGAGGCGCAGGACTGGGCCTCGATGCTCTACCGCATGTACAACATGTGGGCCGACCGCCACGGCTACAAGGTCAAGGTCATGGACTATCTCGACGGCGACGAGGCCGGCATCAAGAGCGCCACGATCATGATCGAGGGCGAAAACGCCTACGGCTTTTTGAAGAGCGAGCACGGCATCCACCGGCTCGTGCGCGTCAGCCCGTTTGACGCAGCCGGACGGCGGCACACCTCCTTCGCCGCGGTTGAGGTCATGCCCGAGATCGCCGATCCCGGCGAGATCGAGCTGCGCGACGAGGACATCAAGATGGACGTGTTCCGTTCCTCCGGCGCCGGAGGGCAGAAGGTCAACAAGACCTCCTCGGCCGTTCGTCTGACGCACATCCCGACGGGCATCGTCGTGTCGAGCCAGGTCGAGCGCAGCCACTTCCAGAACCTCGAAAACTGCAAAAACATGCTGCGCGCACGCCTTGCCGAGATCAAGGAGCGCGAGCATCTGGAAAAGATCAGCGACATCAAGGGCGTGCAGATGAAGATCGAATGGGGCAGCCAGATCCGCTCCTATGTCTTCATGCCCTATCAGCTGGTCAAGGATCACCGGACCGAGTATGAAAACAGCAACATCCAGAACGTGATGGACGGCGACCTCGACGGCTTTATCAACGCCTTCCTCTCGATGCGCGCGGAGAATTAGTTCTTAGTTTCTAGTTTCTAGTTCTTAGAAAACGGGAGAAACCCACTGGGTTTCTCCCGTTTTACCGTGTGCTGACGGCGTATTCGCAATCCTCGAAGATCAAGTCGTCGACGTCTTTTTCCATGTTCCGACCTCCCCTTTTTCAGCATGCTCTCATTCTATGCCCGGCGCGGGCGGAATATGCGTCCGCTTTTTGTATCTTTTCTCTTGAATCGCGCCCCTCTTTGCGTTATAATGTTTCAGCCTGTTTGCAAAAGCGGGCAAAAGTACTCACAACAAAGGATGAATGCAATGAGCGCATCAACGGAAAGAAAGAACCGTCAGGCCGCGCGTGAAGCCGGTACCGACAAGAAAATGCTCGCCCAGCAGGAGGCCGAGAAAAAGGCCGCCAAGAGCAAGCGCCAGTGGACGATCGGCTCGATCCTCGTCGCGGTTTTGCTGATCGTGATCCTGCTGCTCAACACGGGCTTTGTCTACAAGCACACCACCGCCGTCACCGTCGGCGATACCAAATACTCCCCCGCGGAGCTGAGCTATTACTATCTCAACCAGTATTCGAACTTCGTCAGCCAGTACGGCTCCTATGCCTCCGCGTTCGGGCTCGACACCACCCAGGGCGTCGCCTCGCTCGGCAAGCAGGCGTGCTCCATGCTCGGCGAAGGTCAGACCTGGCGCGACTACTTCATGCAGGGCGCGCTGAGCACGATGCAGCAGATCACCGCGCTCAAGGACTATGCCGCCGCGAACGGCATCAGCCTTGACGCCGATGAGCTCGCCGCGATCGACGCCGACCTCGCAAGCGCCGAGTCTTCGGCCAAGCTCGCCGGCTTCTCGAATCTCAACAACTTCTTCGCCGCCCAGTACGGCACCGGCGTGAACGCCGCCACCGTGCGCCGTCTCACGGCCGACAGCCAGCTTGCCTCCAAGGCGCTGCAGCAGTACTCCGACTCGCTCACGTACACGCCCGAGGAGCTCGAGGAGTACTATGCCTCGCTCGAGGGCAGCCGTGACCTCTTCGACTACGCCTACTACTTCGTCGCGGCCGAGACCGTCCCCGAAGAGGCTGCCGAGGGCGAGGTGCCCGAAACCGTCGTGACCGAGCAGACCCTGCTCGAGGCCCGCATGACCGCCGAGGCGATCGAGACCGCCTACCTCGACGGCGCGGACATCGAAGATCCGACCGAGCGTCTGAACGCCGCCGTCGAGGCCGAGTTTGATCCCGAGAGCGCCACGCTGCGCACCGCCGTCTCCGGCAGCAGTCTCGGCGACATGGGCGAGTTCCTGCGCGACAGCTCCCGCAAGGAAGGCGACGTCTCCGTCGTCGAGAGCGCCGCGGGCGACGGCTATTACGTCGTCGTGTTCCTCGCGCGCGAGGACAACCACTATCCCACCGTTTCGGCCCGCCACATCCTGATCCGTGCCGAGGCCGATGAAAACGGCGCCTACACCGACGAGGCCAAGCAGGCCGCGCTTGCGCGTATCAATGAGATCAAGGCCGAGTTTGAAAGCGGCGACAAGACCGAGGAGAGCTTTGCCGCGCTGGCCGAGCAGTACTCCGAGGACGCCGGCTCGAACACGAACGGCGGTCTGTACGAGAACATCTACAAGGGGCAGATGGTCCCCGAATTCGACGCCTTCTGCTTTGCCGGTCACAAGAGCGGCGACATCGACGTCGTCTACGGCGAGAACAGCGGCTATGCCGGCTACCACCTCGTCTACTTCGTCGGCGAGGGTGATCTTTACAGCAACGTGATCGCCGAGAACGCGCTGCTCTCCGATGCGGTGAACGCGTTTGTCGAGGAGCAGATCGAGGGCTATGAGCCCGTGCTGCGCTTCTTCTCCCG
>ONSW01000041.1 GCA_900320595.1 uncultured Eubacteriales bacterium
CGTGCCGCCCTGCTGCACCCAGGCCATCAGCTTTTCCAACGCAGCCGGGGCAAGGCGCTGCTTTTCGGGGAGGATGATCGTCTTGTATTTACCCAGGTCAATCTTCGCAAGTCCGCCGGAGAGAGTCTCGTCAAAGAGAATGTGGCTCTCGGTGAGGGCGCGGATCCAGCCGCGCTCCTCGGCGTTGGGGATCACGTAGGCCTCCCGCACCAGCAACGTATCGGCTGCAGAGGTGACACCGTAGCAGACGTCTTCGTGCTCGGCGGCGTAGCGGAACACCTTTTGTATCCGGGGATAGGCGCTCCTGTCTTCCTTGTCGTAGAGCCTGCCCATCACGTAGTAGTCGAGCCCGCCGAAGTTAGAGAGCGTCTGCCAGAGCCGCAGCTCCTGGAAGGCGGGGTTCACCGCCACATGGCGGTAGGCAAAGCCCATGAAATCCACATCGGCCACGTCCGCCTCCTGCCCCATGCCGCGGATGGCGCGGGCGTTGGAAGAGGCCTGATACTGCCAGTGGGGCAGCTCGCGGCCGAACTCGCTGTTGGATTCCTGCCGCACATAGTCCACCGAGCAGTAGGCAAGCTCCGGATTGATTTCCCGTAAAAGCGCCGTAATGCGCTTCTTCTGCGCGCCCGAGAGCTCCTGCATGAAGCGGAAGTAGACCATGCTGGCCTTGTCGGTGCGGGATAGCTCCACGGGAACGTCCATGCCGTACTTGGCCTTGAAGGCGCTGCGGCAGGCTTCGCACTGGCAGGGCCCGTGGCGGTTCATGCTGTAGTCCACGATGACGCCCGTGGCCGTGCCCATGTTGCAGTAAATGCCGTCAAAGGGGATCGTTTGAAACATCTCCTTGAGGATCTCATCCATGTACCCGCCCTGATAGCCGCCGGAGAGGCAGGTCTGCACGGTGCCGTTGTAGATCAGCGGCTCTCCGTCCGGCTTGCGGTAGGCCCAGTCGGGATGGCGTTCATAGACTGAAACCGGAATCTTGGAGAAATCCGTCCGGGCGATGACCTTGACACCCTGCTCATGGCAGCGATCCACAAGGCGCTTCAGGTCGAAGCCGTCCAGGTACGCGCTGCGCGTATGATCTTGCAGCTGAGTGGGGTAGCTCGCGATCAGGCCCGCCGCGTTGAGCATCACGGCGTTGCAGGAAAAATCCTTCAGAGACGCAAGAAAAGCTTCCTCGTTGAAGTCCTTTGTGTCGATCTCCCGGAAATTCGGCTGGATCACCCGCCAGGGATATCCGTTCCACCAATGGGCCATGCGATCTCCTCGCTTTCTTCTGATTTCGTGATCCTATTCTATGGAACATGGGCCGGACGGTAAATCTCTATATTCGTCAATGAGTCCTCATTTTTGCTTTCCTATTAAAAAGACGGCCTTCCCTCTCCGGAAAGGCCGTCATTCTTATCTTGTCGGCAGCATTTTGTGGATGATCCCGGCCAGCTCCCGGGAGCTCTCGCGGCAGCCGCCCTCCAGCCACATACGGAGGATCGTAATAAAACCCGACTTGGCATAGGCGAAATAGTATCGCATGCGCGCTTCGCTCTCCACCCGGTGGGCGAGAAAAAGGGGCTGGATTTTCTTTTCCCAGAAGAGCTGGTAGCCGTCTTCCAGCGCGGCGTCGCCGTTCTTTCTCAGGTAAGCCCGGTAAAAGTACCGGTTCTGGCCGATGTAGGAGATCAGCGGCTCCAGCGCGTCGCTGGAGCTTTCCAAGCGCGTCAGGAAATCGCCTTGACTTCCCACCGTGCGGAACAGTCCTTTCTGGATCTCCTTTTCCGTCTTTTCCATCAGGTCGGGAATATCCCGGTAGTGCCGGTAGAAGGTTGAGCGATTGATTTGCGCCGCCTCGCAGAGCTCAGACACTGTGGGCTCCTTCTCCCGCTCGAGGAAGCAAAGCAACTCCTGCCGCAGCCGTCGTTCCGTCTCCTGATGGAGCTGGTTGTTGGCCGTATTCATAAAAGCTCCTCCTTCACGCGCTTATACTCACTTGCAAAGATCACGGCAGCGATCAGCGCCGCTCCTATATCCGCCGCCATGTGCGCCGCCGCAATGCCGAGGAAGCCAAACAGGGCGTGCATCCCATACAGCAGCGGGATCAGCAGCAGCCCCTGCCGCAGCAGAGAGACCACGATCGCACTTTTGGCCTTCCTCGTACTCTGCAGGAAATTCGTACAGAGATATACCACGCCCAGAAACGGCGCGCCCGCCATAACGTAAAGCATGAACTGTTCGCCCATGGCGGCAACCTCCGCTTCCTTGAGAAAGAGAGAGATGAGGAAATGCCGGAAAGCAAAGCAAAACGCCACCGCACCGAGGCCGATGCCGCCAGTGAGCAAAGCCAACTTTCGCAGGGTCTCCCGCAGGCGAGGCAGATTCTTTGCGCCGTAGCAATAGGCGAGCAGGGGCTGCACGCCCATGCAGATCCCCATCTGCACCATGGAGATCAGCATGCTGGATTTGCCCGCCGCGGCGCGGGCCGCGATGGCGTCCGTCCCATGCTGAGAGAGAAGGCTGTTAGAGAAGGTGGAGGCAAAACCGGAGAGCACCGTGCTGGCCGCGTTGGGAAGGCCCAGCGCCGCGATCGACAGCAGCTCGCCCGGCGCGGCCAGAGCCCGTTTGGGGTCCAGTGATATTACCGCCGCCCGGCGGAGGCAGTAGAAAAGATAGTAAGCGGTGCCGACCACATTGCCCAGCACCGTGGCGATCGCGGCACCCGTGGTGCCCCAGCGGAAGACGAGGATAAACAGCGGGTCGAGCAGGATATTGGTAAAGGTTCCGGTCAGGTTTCCGATCAGGCCCTCTTTCACGGCGCCCTCCGAGCGGATCAGCATCCCCATCGACGAGGGCAGCAGCATAAACGCCGTACCCAGCGCCAGCACGCTCTGATACCGCTTTGCGTCCTCCCACATTTCGGGCTTGGTGCCCAGCATGCGGAGCAGCGGAGTTTGAAACATAAGCAGCAGGATACCGACAGCAAGGCCGATCCCGATAGCCGCCCAGAAGCAGAGGCTGGAGGTGTTCTTCGCTTTTTCCGTGTCCCCGGCGCCGATGGCGTTGGCCAGGATCGCGCTGCCGCCCGCTCCGAGCATGGTGGCAAGCGCCATGATGATGCTGAACACCGGCATGACGATGGAGACAGCCGCTACCTTGGCGGTATCCCGCAGCTGGGCGATGAAAAAGAGATCGGCCATGTTGTAGAAGATCATGACCACGATGGTCAGCAGGCTGGGCAGCGCCAGCGAAAAGATCGAACGCCAGACCGAGCTGTCCCGAAACAGCGCCTCATATCTGCTTTGTTTTGTGTCCATGGGCCGCCTCCTTTTCTGATTTGATTTTATTATACGAAAGGCCGAAGGACGACGCAAGAAACAATATTGCGATATTTGTTGCAATAATAAAATAGGCAAATATGAAAACATGAAATCCAATCTGCGGATGGGCAAGGAGCTGCCGTTCTGTCATAATGAGGCCAGAAAGCACCGCAGGAGGTATATCTAATGCCGAAGATCAATAAAGTGGTGACCACGGTCTGGTACAATAAGCAGAACATGCACGACCTGCGCCGGGTCTTCCCGGATGCCGAATTCGTCTATGTGGATTTTTATGATAAGGAGCGCCTGACCGAAGAAGTCAAAGACGCGGACGTGGCCATTGTGATGGGAGACGTGGATCCCTGCCTGCTGGGGGAAAACAGCCTCAAGTGGATCCAGTGCGACCATGCGGGGCTCAACGGCTCCGCCCGGCCGGAGGTCTTTGCCCGCGGCATCCCCGTGACCGGCGCGGCGGGGCGCAGCGCCCCGGTGCTGGCCGAGCACGCCGTCTATTTCATGTTCCAGGGCTGCTATCACACGAAAGAGCTGCTGGCCGCCCAGGAAAAGGCGCAGTGGGGCGTGGAGGGCAGCGAGAGCTGGCGCGGTCTCTATGGACGCACGGCGGGCATCATCGGCATGGGCAACAACGGCCGCCTGCTGGCCGAGCGTCTGCACGCCTTCGGCATGAAGATCATCGCCTATAACCGCTCGCCCATTCAGGGGCTGGACTACATCGACCGGAAGCTCTCCGGCAAAAACGGCGACACCGTCGAACCGCTGCTGCGGCAGTCGGACTTTATCATCCTCACCATCGCGCTGACCGACGAGACCTTTCACATGCTGAACAAAGAGAGTTTCCGGCAGGTTAAGCCCGGCGCCTTTCTCGTAAACATGGCGCGCGGCGGCCTTGTCTGCACGGAAGACCTGATCGAGGCTTTGAAGGACGGCACCCTTTCCGGTGCCGGATTGGACGTGTTCGAGGAGCAGCCGCTTTCACCCGATTCCCCGCTTTGGCACATGCCCACGGTGTACATCACGCCGCACTGCACGCCCCAGGTACCCGACCGGCAGGCGGCCACCATCGCCATCATCCGGGAAAACGCCCGCCGTTTTGAGGCCGGCGAACCCTTAATGAATCTCATGCGTCCCTCCGATGCTGTCACCGGCCAGACGGCCGAGGGCGGCTGGGCGCGGATGATGAATTCCGGGCTCACCAAGGAGCAGATCGCCGCCATGCCGCTGGAGAAATACCTTGGCGTACGCGGCTGGACAGATCCATCGGAATGGATGTAAAAAAACTCATACTCTCACTCCTCTCTTTTCTCACGAGGCGCAGGCAAAACAATCTTGCCTGCGCCTCAATTTCTTCGGATGTTTTTCATTTTAACAAAACCTAAACATTTCTCCAATAAAACGCAAACAAGCCGCCTGTATTCTTGGATCATCCCAAGCGGGAGAAAACAAAAAACAAATCCACGAATCATGGAGGAATATACAATGACTACCGTTCTTAACAATAATGAGCTTTACATAGTCACCGGGGCCGCAGGCAATCTGGGCAGCGCCATCGTCCGCCATCTGGTCGCAAACGGCAAGGCCGTCCGCTCCTTCGTCCTCCGGGGCGAGGAGGCCGCGAAGCACCTGCCCGAGGGCGCCAACGTCTATGAGGGCGACGTGACCGACGTCTCCACGCTGAACACGCTCTTCTCCGACATCCCCGAAAACACCGCTGTCTACTGCATCCACTGCGCGGCCATGGTCTCCGTCAGCAACCTGGTGGCGGACAAGATCTGGCATGTGAACGTGGACGGCACGCAGAACATCATCGACCAGTGCAAGGCCCACGGTGCGCGCCTCATTTTCATCGGCTCCACCGGCGCCATCCCCGAGGAGCCCAAGGGCACCGTCATCCGCGAGGTGGAGCACTTCGATCCCAACGCCGTCATCGGCATCTACGACCAGACCAAGGCGGCCTCCTGCCAGCTGGTGCTGGACGCCATCCATGCCGGTGAGATCGACGGCTGCCTGATCCTGCCGAGCGGCATCTCCGGCCCCGGCGACTACACCTTCGGCAACGTGGCCGGCGTCATCAAGGAGTACGTGGAGGGCAAAATGCCCGCCGGCGTCGAGGGCACCTTCAACTGCGCCGACAACCGCGATATGGCCGAGACCATCGTCCGCGCCTGCAGGGAAGGCCGCAGCGGCGAGAGCTACATTCTCGGCGGCGACCAGATCGGCATGAAGGAGGTCTTCGACATCCTCGCGGAGCACACAGGCCTGCCCACCATCAAGACCATCCTGCCCGCCGGTATGGGCAAATTCCTCGGCAGCATGAGCGACATGGCCGAAATGGTCACCCACAAGCCCCAGCGTATGACCAGCTTCGCCGTGTATAACCTCGTGCGCAACAACGAATTCGACTCTTCCAAAGCCGAGCGCGAGCTGGGCTACAGCCCCCGCTCCATGGCGCAGAGCATCGCCGAGGAGATCGACTGGATGATCGGCGAGGGCATCGTCACCCTGCCTGAGCCAAAGGAGCCGGATACCCGCAGCTTCCAGGAGAAGTTCGCCGAGGCCAACAGTGCCATCGGCCACAGTATCGCCCAGGGCGTCAAAGCGGCCGGACACGGCGTCGCGGTGGGTTGCAAGGCCGTGGAGCACGGCGTGGTCGCCATGGCGGATGGGATCGAGGACGGCATTCACGCCATGGGCGAGAACTTCCGCGAGATGACCATGCTGCGTGCGGGCGCCGCTTATGAAGCCGCTCCCGCAGTTGACGAAAACGAGGGCGGCATCGTCAACTCTTACGAAAACACCGAAGCGCTAAGCAAGAAATTCCCGGTGGAGCATCCCACCACGATCCTGCCCGGCATGGAGACCGCGATCCGGAACCGCCTGCTCAACGGCTTTGAAAACTGGAACCGGGGCTTTGAGGCCTGGAAGGCCTGGGGCGACATCCTCTACACGCCCGCGTCCATGTACAATGTCCACGGCGTGCGTCTGACGCTGCCGGAGTACCAGCAGGCCATGCTGCTGACCCTGCGCAATAACGACATCCAGATGGGCAAATTCCGCAACATGGTCGTCAACGACGACTGGGTGGCCATCCACTACGATATCGCCACCATCAACCGGGAGACCGGCGAGACAAAGCCCGGCAGCGTAATGGAATTTGTACAGTTTGAAAACTACGGCGAGGGCCTGGACACCCGCGTGGTGGAGGGCTGGGCCGGCACCAAGGGCAAGGACTACGAGGGTCTGCTGCGCCTGCTGACGCCGGAGGAGCGGGAAGCGCAGGAGCAGGCCAGAGCCGAAATCCTCTCCCGTGAGATCCCAGAGATCGACGTGCTGGCGGTTCGCTACCCGGTCAAGCACCCCACCTCCGTCCGCACGGCCCTGGGTCGCGAGATTCGTCAGGCGATCCTGCTGGACTTCGACTGCTGGAACAAGGGCTATGACCAGTGGGAAGCCTGGGCCAGACGCACCCTGTCCGAGAACTTCGTCTGCCATACCGACTTCGGCGACGCCTCCCGCGAGCAGTATCTGGAGGCCTCCCGCGTCTGGTTCGATGAGAAGCAGAGCAAGCGCCTCTACTTCGATAACCTTCTTGTGCGCGACAACTGGGCGGCTATCCAGTACTGTATCGTCTACACGGAAAACGGCGTCAAGGAAGACAAGAGCATGATGCAGTTCTTCCGCTTCGAGGAAGCCGAGGATGGTGTGAAGCTCGTCGAGTGCTGGAACAAGTAAAGAATCGGCCTTTCCGCTATGGAAAGGCCGTCGTTTATAGCGAAGCAAATATCAGGACATTGAGACTAATATGAATATTTACTGCTCGGTGATTGTTCAATAGAATAGCAATAGAATCCAGCAAGAATGAGGGCAAGAGCAAAATGATCACAAAGCTTCTTTACGTCCCCGAGAACAGAAAAGACATCGTGTAAACGTGATTCACGGAAAACAACGAGAGGAGACCAATATGAAAAATACTGTACGCATCCTTTAAAAAGTCCAGATGGTTCCCGCTGGTGGTCGGGCTTGTGTCGATCGTCTTCGGTATCCTGCTTCTTCTCACGCCGCAGGCGAGGATGGAAAGCATCGCGCTGTTCATCGGCATTGCAATCGCCCTATACGGTTTGTTCTCCGTCGTCGTGGCGATTATGAACCGGGACAATAAAAAGCTGTTCCTGACAGACCTGCTGTTCGGCATCGTTCTTATCGTTCTGGCGATCCTCGTCTTTGCCAATCTCGCCTTGATCGGCAAATATCTCCCCACGCTCGTCGGTTTTCTCATGATCCTGAGCTCCCTGGCGGAGATCGTGCGTTCCTTCAGCCTGAAGAGCGGCGGACTCAAGAGCTGGTGGCTGGGCATCGTGCCGGCCCTTATCGTCCTGATTCTTGGCTTTGTTTTCCTGCTCAAGCCGGGCTTCGTGGGCGCGTCCTTCGGGATCTTCACCGGCATCACCCTAGTCATCAACGGCATTGCCGCCGTCGTCAACTTCTTCCAGCTGAAAAAGTAAGGGCTGTCGGAGCACGGATATGAAGAAAAACATCTGGCGCCGGATCTTTGTCCTCCCGCTCCTCCCCACGCTGCTTGTAATGGCCGCCGCGGCGGGTCTGATGGTGCTTGCCTTTCAATGGCGGCTTTTCGATCTGCGGGGCGCCGCGATCTATATGTTCGCCACTTACGCGCTGATCGTGGCCTGTACGCTCTACGCGCGGCTGATGGATCGCTTCCCGATCCTGAAGCGGATCTTCACGCTCCCGCTGCTGCCCTCGCTGCTGATCATCATTGCCGGCGCGGCTCTGCTGATCTACGTATTCTCGCAGCAATCCTTCGGGATCATCGCCTCGTTTGCGTATCCGCTTTCCGCCTATGCGCTGGTTCTTGCCATCACCAACTACATCCGCATGATGCGTGAGCTCAGCGACTCGGAGCATGAGGTGCGCATCGGCTACGGGAGTCAGAGTACTGTAAAAAGCAAGGCGTTGAGCGGCCTCTTTTCCTCGCTGATGCTGCCGTTCTTCCAGGTTGTCATCATCAGCTTCGGCTATGTGATGACAAAAACCGTAAAGGGTGCGTTCACCGGTAAGATGGGCGGTATCATTTTGGCCATCCTTTCGGTGATCGTCATGCTGCTTATAGTGGTGCTCGGCCCGCTGTTTTTCTGGGTGGGCGTGGCCTGCGTCCTGTGGTGGAGCGGCCAAGTGGTGCGTGGGATCGCCCTGTGTGCCGCGGGCCTTGTCTTTATTGTGCTCTCCGCGCACCTCATTCAGCGCATGACCGAGCGGCAGAAGGAAGCGATCCGGCGGGATTTCAGCCGCTGAGTCATCGGCAGAGTTTATGTAATGTGAAGCCGAAGGGAAACGACCTGCGTCCCCTTCGGCTTTTTTCGTCAGGATCATGACGCAGTGAACACAGTTTTTCTTGCGTTCGGTCGCATTTCCCGTTATTCTTACACTAGACTTCCATTGGGAGGAATCTCACATGTTTAAAATCATCGTCGTTGAGGACGACCGGGAGTTGAACCGGGCGGTCAGCGCCTTTCTGAATCAGAACGGCTATGAGGCTACCGGCTGCCTCAGCGCCAATGAGGCCTACGATGCCTTGTATGGCGGGAACGTGTTTGACCTGATCATTTCGGACATCATGATGCCCGGGGTGGACGGCTTTGAATTTGCCCGCACCATCCGGGAGATGGATAAGAACATCCCCATCCTGTTCATGACGGCGCGGGACGATTTTGCCGCCAAACAGCGGGGCTTTCGGATGGGCATTGACGACTATCTGGTAAAGCCCATCGACCTGGAGGAGCTTCTGCTTCACGTAGAGGCACTGCTAAGAAGGGCCGGGATCTCCACCAGCCGGAAGCTGGAGATCGGCTCTCTTGTCATGGATGCGGATGAGCGCACCGTGACGGTCGCGGGCGAGGATGTTCCGCTGACCATGCGGGAATTCAATCTTCTGTACAAGCTGCTGAGCTATCCGAAGAAGGCCTTTACCCGCAGCCAGCTGATGGATGAATTCTGGGACGGAGAGACCGGCTCCGGCCCCCGCACGGTGGACGTATACATGACGAAGCTCAGGCAGAAGTTTGCTGACTGCGAGGACTTTGAGATCGTGACGGTCCACGGTCTGGGCTATAAGGCGGTGTTGAAATGATGGACGCGAAACGGCAGAAGCGCCGCGCCTTTTGGGGGCTGTTCGGGATCTTCTTCCTGCTGATCGCCTTCGTGCTCACAAGCTCCATGTTCCTGTTTCTGACCTTTCTGGAGCGGGATACCGGGATCGCCTTTACGGCGCAGAACATCGGTCTCGCCGCCCTTGTGACTTTCGGCAATGTCTTTCTGCTCAGTTTGATCTGCACACTTGTGGACACACTGCGCCGCAAGCATACCGTGGAGCGCCCGGTCAAGCGCATTCTCGACGGAGCGGAACAGGTCATGAACGGCGATCTCTCCGTGCAGATCGAGCACGTCAAGGGCGCCGAGACCGGCTTCAACGTCATCATCGACTACTTTAACCGCATGATCCGGGAGCTCGGCGGGATCGAGACCCTGCGCACCGATTTCATTTCCAACGTTTCCCATGAGCTGAAAACGCCGCTTTCCGTCATCCAGAATTACAGTACGCTCCTGCAGCAGCCAGAGCTCTCGAAAGAGGCACGGCTGGACTACGCCCGCACAATAAGCGGAGCAGCCCGCCGTCTTACCGACCTCATCACCAACATTCTCAAGCTCAACAAGCTGGAAAACCAGCAGATTTACCCTGCGAAACAGGTCTATGATCTGGGCGAACAGCTCTGCGAGTGCCTGCTGGGCTTTGAAGACGCATGGGAAAAGAAGGGTCTGGAGATCGAGACGGAAATCGAAGACGGTGTTTCCGTGGAAAGCGATCCGGAGCTTTTGAGCCTGGTGTGGAACAATCTCTTCTCCAACGCCATCAAATTCACCGAGCCGGGCGGCACCGTAGGACTGAAGCTCCGCACAGACGACGACCATGCTGTTGTTGAGATCTCCGACACCGGCTGCGGCATCAGCCAGGAGACCGCCGCGCACATGTTTGAGAAGTTCTATCAGGGCGATACCTCCCATGCCACCCAGGGCAACGGTCTGGGCCTGGCGCTGGTCAAGCGGGTGGTGGATATCGTCGGCGGAGAGATCGACGTGAAGAGCGCGGTCGGAGCAGGCTCCGTCTTCACCGTGCGGCTGAAGAAAACAGCATGAAAAATCTCAGGGAATTGCGCAAAAACGATCGGGTCGTCCGCTTCCTGGACGATCCGATCTATCGAACAAAACTGAATCTCTATGCAGCCACGGTGATGAACCTTCTGTATTCGATCATCAAGTTGGTTTCCGGCATTCTGTACCGCTCTGACTGGCTCGCAGCCTTTGGCCTGTATTTCCTGGTGCTGACCGGTCTGCGGCTTTCGCTGGCAAGCTACTTTCGAAAGAAAGCGCTGGGGACAGATCTAGCCGCGGAATACCGCAGGATCCGATTAACGGGCATCCTCCTGATGCTGATGAATCTGGTGCTGATCGTGATCGTGATCCGGATGATCGCGCACAACGAGTCCAACGAGTATGCCGGCGCCCTGATTTATGCCATGGCCGCCTACGCTTTCTATGCCGTCATTTTTGCCGTCATGAATATTCTCCGCGCCCGCGGCCATGAAAGCCCGGTCTACTATGCGGTCAGAGTTGTCGATCTTACAGCCGCCATGACCGCTATGCTCTCCCTGACGGCTGCGCTGATCGCCCGCTTCGGAGAAAACGGCCCGTTTCGCAGGACAATGCTCGCAATCTGCGGCGCGGCGGTTTGCGGGATCATTCTTTGGATGTCCATGTCGCTGATCTGCAGATCGACAAAGCGGTTGCACGCTTTGGAAAAAACGAGCTATTGAAAACTGTTTTCTTAACAGACGCTCCTTCCTTCTATAGCTATTCGGACGCTCAGAGCAAAAAAGAAACAAAAAATTTCAAAAAGCATTGACACAGACTGTTTCCAGTGATATATTCTTATCGCAGAAACAGTCTGTTCTACTTTGGAGGGAACCCTATGCGCAGGAAAGACGAATCGAAGAAACCGATCATCGCAGATTTCATCAACGCGTTTTATTATGAACACGATAAAGTTCCCAGCGTTCGCGAGATCGTTGAGGGGACTGGAATCCCTCTTTCGACCGTGCACCGCTATCTTGTGGATATGCAGGAAAAAGGCGAGCTGAGTTACAACGGCTATCGCAGCGCGCGCACGAAAGAAATGAGCGAGGTTTCGCCGATTCATGGGATTGCGGTTCTGGGAACAGTCGCCTGCGGCCCCGGCCAGGAAGAGGAGCAGCGATTCATTGAGACGATCCGTATGCCCGAGACGCTGGTGGAAAAGGGAGATTACTTTGCGCTGATTGCCAAGGGCGAAAGCATGATCGGCGCGGGCATCTTCCCCGGAGATTATGTTTTTGTGAAACGCCAGCAGACCGCAAATGAGGGCGATCTTGTCATCGCTCTCTTTGATGGTAAGAATAATTTGAAAAAGCTCGGCTTCGATCCGAAAAACAAAAAGTATATTCTTCACTCCTGCAATCCGGATATAAAAGCTTTTCCAGATATCATCGTAGACGAGTTGCAGATCCAGGGCATCGTGAAAGGCTCGTATCATAAGCATTGATTGTGGAGGACACCGGCAGAAATTGAAAACCACCATTGCAGAAGATCGTCTTCGACTTCCTTCTTTCGATTGCCCCAATCCAAGTTGTACCGCAAAGAACATTGCGTTCGCAGTCAACCGGGAAGCGAAGAACGAATCGGAACTGATCCCTCTGGAATATATTTCAGAAAACATGCCAGCAGATTTCGCAGTCGTCTGTCCGAAGTGCAAGAGCAAATATGTTTTGTACCGTCATCGGGAAACGCCGATCATTCCGATTTATAATCTCCCCCTTTACGGCAGAATCGCCACCTGAACGAACTGAATACTTTGGCATAGTGAGCCGTCCTCCCACCCGTGAATGTGGAAGCAAAGGGCAGGTATCAAGTCCAAAAAGGAATCACGCAGCACGAAAGTTGCGCGTGATCTTTGGCTTGATGCCTGCCCTGTTTTTTATCTGTTTTGCAAAAATTGAATCGCGTCTGAAATGCAAAACTGAAAAAAGCTGCGCATGGAGTAACGGTTTCTATATCAGAGCAAGTATCGACCCGTGGCCCAAAATTCGAGATAGCCGAATTTTTGCCGCGGTCAGAACTTGTTGGGGAGTGCCTTCCCCAAACCCAGCAGAACGAAAGAAACGGTCATTTTTTCTTACACGGAGGTGTTCAAAAATGCGGGGACCGTACGATACGCCCAAGCGCAGTCATGTAATCAAGACGCGCCTGGACGATGATGAATATAAGTTCTTCCTGTTGAAATGCAAGGCCTATGGGATGAATCAATCAGAGATGATCCGCTCGTCTTTGGACAAGCTCGTCATCAATCCCGTGATCAAATTCTCGCCGGTGAACAAGGAGTTTTTATCAAAAGTCGATGAACTCATCACCGAGGGAAAACGCATCGGCAACAATCTCAATCAGATTGCTCGTGCACTCAATTCGGATTCTTTTGATCCCGGTATCACAACAGATATCCGCCGCGCGCTCGGCGATCTGGCGGAATGGAAATACGAAATCCTGCAGGAGGTGGGAAGCGCCATTGGCAACGATCAAACATTTGAGCTCGAAAAACTCGGACCTCGGGGCCGCCGAGCGTTACTTGATCTTTCA